>NZ_JAXUDQ010000033.1:0-10793 GCF_034555295.1 Pseudomonas sp. N-137 | reverse complement strand
CCGATACGGTGGCAAGGCGGGACCCAAGTGCTGTTGATCAACTGATTTCAGGTTGATGAGGTAACCCTGTGGGAGCGGGCTTGCTCGCGAAGGCGTTGGGTCAGTTACGATGATGTTGACTGACCGACCGCCATCGCGAGCAGGCTCGCTCCCACAGTTGTTTTGGGGCGGCCTCGGGATTTGCATACACCACCGATCCCCCTTGTGGGGGATCTCAGAATTTGCCTACACCCCAGATCCCCTGTGGGAGCGTGCCCGCTTGGGGCCGTACCATCCGGCCCGCGTTTACCCGAGCAGGTGCCCGACTATGTCGTCGAGGCTGTCGTTTGATATGCCGTTCTCCTGAGTGCAGTCACGGGGAGGGGGTAGGGCTTCTGGCCAGGCGCCGGCTTGAGCAGGAAACTGGCGAGGGCCGGGAGCAGCACCAGGGCACCCAGCATGTTCCAGAGGAACATGAAGGCCAGCAGGATGCCCATGTCGGCCTGGAACTTGATGGGCGAGAACACCCAGGTGGCGACGCCGATGGCCAGCGTCGCACCGGTCAGCAGTACGACCCGGCCGGTGAACAGCAGCGAGCGGTAGTAGGCGATGGACAGTGACTCACCGCGGCGCAGGTGCAACTGCAGGATGCTCAGCACATACAGGGCGTAGTCGATGCCGACGACCACACCCAGGGCAATCACCGGCAGCGTGGTGACTTTTACGCCGATGTCCAGCCAGACCATCAGCGCCTCCGCCAGTACCGAGGTCAACATCAAGGGCAGGATTGCGCACGCCACCGCGCGCCAGGAGCGGAACACCAAAAAGCACAGCAGGATCACCGCGCCATACACCCACAGCAGCACTTCACGGTTGGCCTTTTGCACCACGCTGTTGGTCGCGGCCTCGAGACCGGCGTTGCCGGCGGCCATCAGGAAGCGTTCATCGCCTTGATCGTTCGCTGCCGCAAAGGCCTGGATCTCTGTGACCAGCGCCTGCAAGGTCTCGGCCTTGTGGTCGCGCAGGAAGATCCTGAGCATCGACAGGTCGCAGCTGTGGTTGACCAGGCTTTGGGGTGCGTATTTGACCAGGTTATTGATCACCGCCTGGTTGGGTAGCAGGCCGATCCACTTGGGGTTGCCTTCGGTGAGCTGGCTGGTCATGACCTTGACGAACGCGGCAAATGAATCGGTGGCGACCACGCCGGGCTGCTGGCGCAGGCGCCATTCGAGCCGGTCGATGCGTTCGAGCAGGGCGTAGTTCATGCACTGTTGTGGCGCCGAGGTGACCATGACGATGAACACGTCGCTGCGGCTGCCATAGTTGGACGTGATGTAGGCGTTGTCCTGGTTGTAGCGCGAGTCGGTGCGCAGTTCCGGGGCGCTGGGGTCGAGATCGCCGATTTTCAGATGCAGGCTGACCATGAGCCCGCCGACGCCCAGGGCCAGGGCGACGAGCAAGGTCGGTGCGGCCACCTTGCGTCGGGTAAACAGGTCCAGCCAGCGCCACAGCAGCGGGTGTACCTTTTCCTCCCGTTGTGCTTGCTCGCTACGCAGGCTGCGGGCCGTGGCCTGGGGGCCGACGCCGATGTAGCTCAGCAGAACAGGCAGCAGGATCAGGTTGGTGACGATCAGGAATGCCACACCCAGGCTGGCGGTCAGCGACAACTGGCGGATCACCTCGATCTTGATCAATAGCAGCACGGCGAAGCCGACGGCATCGCAGGCCAATGCCATGAGCCCGACCATGAACAGGCGGCGCAAGGTGTAGCGTGCGGCGATCAGGCGATGGGTACCACGACCGATGTCTTGCCGATAGCCGTTTATCGTCTGTGCTCCGTGGCTCATGCCGATGGCGAACACCAAAAAAGGCACCAGGACGGTGTAGGGGGCCAGTTCGTAACCGAGCAACGGCAGGCTGCCAAGCCACCAGACCACCGCGATCGATGAGCAAAACAACACCAGCAACGTACTGCGCAGGCAACGGGTGCAGGCGAACATCACCAGGCCGGCGATCAGGATGGCCACGGCAAAAAAGGTCAGTACTTGGGCGAGTCCTTCGATCAGGTCGCCCACCACCTTGGCAAAACCGACAACGTGCAGGCGAATGTGCTCGTTCTGGTACTTGGCGCGGATGTCTTCAAGCTTGGCGCCGAAAACCCCGTAGTTCAGCGGTTCGCCGGTTTCGGTGTCGATGTCCAGCAGCGGTACCAGCAACATGCTCGATTTGAAATCACCGGCGACGATGCTGCCGATTTCACCCGAGCGTTCGATGTTCAGACGCAGTTGTTCCAGGCTGTCGGCCGAACCATCGTAGTGCGAGTCGATGACCTGGCCCTCGTCCAGGCCCGATTCGGTGATGCCCTGCCAGCGCAGGGTCGGGGTCCACAGCGACTTCATATAGGGCCGGTTGACCCCGGGGAGCAGGTACACCTCATCGCTGATCTTTTGCAGGGTTTCGAGATAGTTCTTGTCGAGAATGCTGCCCTGGGTATTTTCCACCACCACGCGCACTACGTTGCCCTGGCCGGCGAGGCTGTCCTGGTTGGCCTGGAAGTTGATGACGAACGGATGATCCTGGGGAATCAGCCGCTGGAAGCTGACATTGAGCGTCAACTGAGGCAACTGCGAGACAAAGAACCCGGTCAGCAGCAGGCAGGCCAACATCAGCCAGGGACGATGGTTGAACAGCAGGCGTTCGAGCAGCGAGCCCGAGCGGGTGTCGAACTGGCGCAGATCCGCGATCACTGGAGCCTCTTCGTGAGTAGTCTTCATGGCGTAGACTCCTGGGCGATCGATAGGGGCGCGGCGAGTTTCTCCGCCGGCAGGGTCACGATGCCGGCCAGGCTGGTGATCACCAGGCTGCCGTCAGTGGCTTGGGCGACAGCAGTCAGCGGTGCGCCCCAACCGAAGGGGACGGGTCGGAAACTGCGGCCCTGGTCCCGGCTGGTGTACACCCGGCCTCCCTGATCGAGCAGCACGACGCTGCCATCGCTCAATTGCAGGCCCGCGTTGAAGCTGGCCTTGGCGCCATCAATGGTGACGGGTTGCCATTGTTGCCCGCCGTCGTCGGAACGGAACACGTTTGCCTGCAGGCCGAACAACAGGAGCCGGTCGCTCGCCAATGACAGCAAGCCGAAGTAGCTGCCCTCACAGGGCGAGGCCACGCGTTTGAAGGAGCCGCCGCCTGGACTTGTCGCCAATAGCAGGCCTTGTTCCCCGGCGATGAACCGTGTCCGACCCTGGGTTTGCAAGGCGTAGAGGTGCAGGCCGTCCGGGTTCTCGACTTGACCGGAGAAGGCCCGCCAAGTCCTGCCCCCATCTCTGCTGCGCAACGCCAGATTGAAGGCGCCGACCACGCTGACGCGATTCGGGCCGTTGAACATCAGGGCCAGGAGAGGTTTGTCCGGGCCGTCGTCCACCAAGCGCTGGGCCGCATTCAGGTATTCGTCTCGGGCCGCTTCATCGAGCGAGGCGGCCTCCTGTTCGGCCTGGGCCAACGTCAGCGCAGCGGCCTGGATACCATCGAGTCGTTTGCGCCAGCTTTCGCCGCCGTCCTCGCTGGACAGCACCACACCCTGATGGCCGATGGCCCAGCCATGGTTTTTGTCGACGAAGGCCACGGCGGTCAGGTTGACATCCACCGGGACCGCGGCCTGATGCCAAGCCTTGCCGTTATCGTCGGACCAGATCACCAGCCCATGTTCACCAACCGCTACCAGGCGTTGCCCGGCGCGTACGATGCCATTGAGCAAGGCACGTTGCGGTTGCGCCACACTGGGCGCCGGGCGATTGAGCGGGTCTGCCGATGTCGCTGCCGAGGCAATCTGCGCGGTGCCCAGGGTCAGCAATCCCCCGAGCAGCAAGCGTCTGGCCATCGCACGACTTCGTCGGCCCAAGCCAAGGGGACGGTACCTGTTAGCGAGCACCGGAACGTTCCAGTGATTGTGGGGTAAACATGCTGTTTGGTCGTTCATAGAACTTCACCGCCCCCTTGTCGTCGATCAGGTTGAGCGCCGCGTAGTCCTTGGCCTGAAGATTGTAGACAAGGGGGGGGCGTTGTAGGCCGGCGGGATCAGCGGATAGACGAACAGCGTCAGGGTGGGGGGCTTCTACAACTGGCCCCTGGCGTGCCATGGGGCGGTCACCAGCACTTGCCAGGTGTCTTCATGGAGGTAAAAGCGAGGTTTGGGCACCCTGTGCCGTGCGTCGGAGCGCTATGTGGTGTCCACCATCCAGCCCCGTCGTATTGCACGTTCAGGGCTTGGCGCAGGTTATTTGTCGGGCTTGATATCGCTGTTGTGCCTGGAAATCACTCTGCCAGCAGCACCGCCGCATCGAACCCGACCCGCAAGTTGCCCCAATGGCGGCCGCCGAAGAAGAACGGTACGTCGATCTCGGTCATGATTTCCCCGGTATCGCGCAGGTAGGTCTGGAGCAGGAAGCGTTGGGTGTTGCCCGCCGCGCGCAGGCCGATCGGGTCGTTGAAGATGCGCTTGTTGCGGCACACCGGCAGGTCGACGGCGCGGTCACCGGTCGGTTGTTTCGAAACCCAGCTGTTGTTCACTGGGCAATAACCCTTGGTGTCGACGATGAATGAGACTTTGCCGCCCGGGGTGCTGCGGGTGAGTTTGTCGCATTCTTCCTGGCAGACTTGGGCAAAACGCTCGGTGTAGCTGGTCATGTATTGCTTGGGATCGGTGCCGGGGATCAGTTGGTAGTTCTGATCGAACAGGTTGAGGCCATCCTGCTGCAGCGCCTCCAATTGGACCTGGAGGCCGTCGCGGCACTGGCTGGCCCGGGTGATGGCGGCATCCAGCTTGCCATGGCCGAGCACGAACCGGCCCAACAATGCCTGGACCTTTTCAGCGACACCGGACAAGTCACGGGTAGCCGTTGCCGAATGCTGCATGCGCTGGTCAATCGACTGGCTGTCGGCATGGATCTGCGTAACCCGTTCGTTGATGCCCGTGTTGGATTCGGCGAAAAGCTGGATATGGGACGCGATATCGGCCAACTTGCCATTGGTGGATTCGAAGTCGCCGATCATGCTTTCGAAATGGCCCGAGGCACGCTCCACGACTTTCTGGGTTTCCCGGGCGCTGTGGCTGATCTGGTTGGTCTGTTCATGTGTGGAACTGACTTCTTCGAGCATGGCGTCGATGTTTCGTGAGATGTCGTCGGTAGCCCGGCTGACATTCTGCGCCAAGGTGCGCACCTCATCGGCCACCACGGCAAACCCCCGACCGCTTTCACCGGCCCGGGCGGCTTCGATGGCCGCGTTGAGGGCCAGCAAGTTGGTTTGGGCAGAGATCTGCTGGATCAGCCCAACGATGGACTTGATGCTCGAAGAACGTTGGTTCAGGGCGCCTACCAGCGTGGCGAATTCATTGAGGCTGCTGGAGATTTCACTGATGTTGCCCGTCACTTCCAGCAATTCTGCATAGGAGTCGCGAGCCATGCTCAGGTTCTGCGCAGTGGTGCTGGAAATGCCCTGAGTCTGGCGCGAGACTTCTTCGATGCGACCTACGGCGGTGTTGCTCTGGTCCATCACTTCCTTGGCGAAGCGGGCCTGGTGAGTAGCGCTGTCGCTGGAGTCGCTGATGTTTTTCAACGAACGCGCCGATTCGACCGCAATGTGCACGGTCAGCGCCTGGACATTACTGATGATCTCCCGCTGCTTGGCCAGGAAGCGGTTGCAAGTGTCGGCCAGCACGCGGATTTCGTCGTGGGTCACCAGAGGCAGGTCTTTGGACAGGTCGCCTTCGCCGCTGGCGATCTCCTCGAGCGCCTTGGTCATGGCCGTGACGGGGCGCACGATGAGGTGGCGAAAGTACCAGACCATGAAGCTGATCATGCACAGCGTCAGCAGCGCGCCGAAGAGCAGGGCATGGGTGAGGCTGTCGAGCCGGCCTTCGACTTGCCCCAGCAGCGCAGGGTCCAGTTGCGCAGTGTGCAACTGCAGCACAATGTCGGCGCGGGCACTGACTGCCACCCAGTAAAGCAAGCCACTGACCACGACCAGCAGGAAAAGGCTCGACAGCTTTTTGGTGAGCGTATCGAAAAACTGCATCTCGATAGACTCGTACAAGGCCTTTAGCGTCTGCATCCGTTGCTCCCGGGTAAAAAATCACTTTGATTGCATACATTCGACCGCGCACGGCAAAGCTTTAGGGAAATGGGCGATTTGATATCACTGCGGCGGTTTCCGCGATCTTTAACCCGTCCCAGTAGGTGAGGGAACGCGGATGTCAATATCCAGAGTGGCGAAGGTAGACGAAAGTCGTACTAGCGCTCTGCCCAGCGACTGCTACGGTTTGAGTGGAAAACAATAAAAACAACGGGAGTTGATTTCCATGTCCACTCAAAAGCAACAGGCTGCGCGTGCCTACTGGACGGAGAACCTGCGCTGGATGCTGGTATTGCTGGCAATCTGGTTCTTGGTGTCGTTCGGCTTTGGCATTTTGCTGGTTGACCAGCTCAACACCATCAGCTTCTTCGGTACGCCCCTGGGATTCTGGTTTGCCCAGCAGGGGTCCATCTATGTCTTTGTGCTCGAGATCTTCTTCTATGTCTGGAAGATGAATCAGCTCGATCGCAAATATGACGTCCACGAAGACTGAGGCCGACGAGCATGGATACCCAAACCCTGATCTACCTGTTCGTCGGTGCGTCCTTTGCGCTCTATATCGCCATTGCCATCTGGACGCGCGCCGGCTCCACCAGCGAGTACTACGTCGCCAGCAAAGGGGTGCACCCGGTACTCAACGGCATGGCCACCGGGGCCGACTGGATGTCGGCCGCCTCGTTCATCTCCATGGCCGGGATCATCGCCTTCGCCGGCTATGACGGCTCGGTCTACCTGATGGGCTGGACCGGCGGCTATGTGCTGCTGGCGATGTGTCTGGCGCCGTATCTGCGCAAGTTCGGCAAGTTCACTGTCCCGGAGTTCGTCGGCGCGCGTTACTACTCGCAGACGGCGCGGGTGGTGGCGGTGATCTGCGTGATCTTCATTTCCTTCACGTATGTGGCAGGGCAGATGCGCGGTGTGGGCATCGTGTTCTCCCGTTACCTGGAAGTGGATATCAATACCGGCGTGATGATCGGTATGGCCATCGTGTTCTTCTATTCCGTGCTGGGCGGCATGAAGGGCATCACCTACACGCAGGTGGCGCAGTACTGCGTGATGATTTTTGCCTACATGGTGCCGGCGATCTACATCTCGATCATGATCACCGGTAATCCGATCCCGCAACTGGGCTTCATCAGCGAGGTCACCGGCTCCGGCCAGAGTGTGATCGAGCGGCTCAACGGGCTGGGTGCGGAGCTGGGTTTCACGGCCTATACCGACGGCACCAAATCGACCACCGACGTGTTTTTCATCACCATGGCGCTGATGGTCGGGACTGCGGGCCTGCCTCATGTGATCGTGCGTTTCTTCACCACCCCGACAGTGCGTGATGCGCGCAAGTCAGCAGGTTACGCACTGCTGTTCATCGCTGTCCTCTACACCACCGCGCCGGCCGTGGCGGCTTTCGCGCGCACCAATCTGCTGACCTCGATCCCCAACGTCAGCTACGCCACCGCGCCAGCCTGGTTCAAGACCTGGGAAAATTCGGGGCTGATCGCCTGGGCGGACAAGAACAACGACGGCATCATCCAGTATGGCCCGGGGGCAGCCCTGGTCGGCGCGCCGAGCTTCACGGGTGAACGCGGGGCGAACGAGCAGCGGCTGCTGAGCAACCAGGTTTCACCGGTGGCCAACGAACTGTATGTCGACAACGACATCATGGTTCTGGCCAACCCGGAGATTGCCGGGTTGCCAGGCTGGGTCATCGCCCTGATTGCCGCCGGTGGCCTGGCGGCGGCGCTGTCGACGGCAGCGGGGTTGCTGCTGGTGATTTCCACATCGGTCTCCCATGACCTGCTCAAAAGCAACATCATGCCCAGGATCACTGAAAAGCAAGAGTTGCTGGCCGCCCGGATCGCCGCTGGCGTGGCGGTGCTGATCGCCGGGTTGTTCGGCATCTACCCGCCGGCATTCGTGGCCCAGGTGGTGGCGTTCGCCTTTGGACTGGCGGCGTCCTCGTTCTTCCCGGTGATTGTCATGGGGATCTTCTCCAAACGCATGAACCGCGAAGGCGCGATCGCCGGGATGATTGTGGGGCTGACGTTTACATTCACCTACATCGTCTACTTCAAATTCATCAATCCGGCGATGAACACTGCCGAGCACTGGTGGCTGGGCGTATCGCCCGAAGGCATCGGCACCCTGGGGATGCTCTTCAACTTCGTAGCCGCGGTGGTGGTGTCACGCTTTACCGCGCCGCCGCCGGAGCACATTCAGCACCTGGTGGAAGATATCCGGGTTCCAAGGGGGGCGGGTGCGGCCATCGATCATTGATGTGCGGTAAGCCCTGATAACAGGGGTGGGAAACGAACAAAGGCGCCGGAGTGATCCGGCGTCTTTTTTTTGCGCGGGTCAAGCGGGAAAGCGTTAGAAATATTTACTGGGAATCATTCTCAAAGTATATTCTCTCTCATTAACATCCCTCTGTGAGTGCTGCGTCTTGAATCGTTCCACCCCTCTCGCTACCCGCAACGCCTTTTTTAAACGCGTGTTGCCAACGCTGTCCTGCTGTTTCATTGCAAGCCCTTTGTGGGCGCAGGACATTCTCGAACTGCCAACCACGGACATCCAGGGCAGTCGCATCACTCAGGACGAAGGGTACACGGCGTCGCAAGCCAGCACCGCGAGCAAAAGCGATGTACCGATCAAGGAAGAGGCGCAGTCGATCAACGTGGTGACCCGGCAGACCCTGGCGGACTATCAGGTGCGCTCGCTGGGCGATGCGATGAAATTTGTCAGCGGCGTCAGCCAGGGCAATACCCTGGGCGGTTCGCGGGATTCGCTGGTCAAGCGCGGTTTCGGCACCAACGATGACGGCTCGATCCTGCGCGATGGTGTGCGTTCGAACCTGGGACGTAACTTCAGCGCCACCACCGAGCGGGTCGAAGTGCTCAAGGGCCCGGCCTCGATGTTATACGGCGCGCTGGAGCCCGGCGGCCTGGTCAACATCATCAGCAAGAAACCCGAATACACCCAGAGCACCACACTGAGCGGCTCGGCCTACAGCGAAGGTGGCGGCACCATGGCCCTGGATACCACCGGGCCGTTGGGCGATACCGGCCTGGCGTATCGGTTGATCGCCGAGCGTGGGCATGAGGATTATTGGCGCAACTATGGCGTCAACGAGAGCACGCTGGTGGCGCCGTCCCTGACCTGGACGGGTGAGCGGGCCTCGTTGAACCTCAGTTATGAGTACAACGAATATTCCAATCCCTTCGACCGCGGCACCGTATTCACCGACGGGCATCCGGCCGACATTGACTACAACAAGCGCCTTGATGAGCCTTGGGCCAAAAGCGTGGGGATTCGCGAAACGGCGACAGCGCGGTTTGAGTATGAGCTGAGTGAAGCGTGGAAGACCCGCGTGACCTATGGTTGGAACAATGATCGGTATAGTCTTTCGATTGCGCAGCCCAATTCGCTGACGGGTAATAATTTGCGCCGTGCCGCCAACGGTGCTCACTATGACGATGAAACCCGCTACGCCAGCTGGGATTTCATCGGCAGGCAGCAATTGTTTGGTCAGCGTCATGACCTGCTGGTTGGGGCTGACAATCAAGTGTCTGACCAATTTCGTGGCAAGACCTACCGCAATACTGCTCAGGGTGGTTTCGACATCACTTCGCCGATCTACGGCAACCTGCCAGAGCCAAGCCAGATCAGTGCTCCCCAAAGCGACCTGAGTAACCAGTTGACCTCCAGCTCCGTTTATCTCAAGGACAACTGGCACCTCGACGACCACTGGATTCTAGTCTTGGGTGGCCGCTACCAGCATTACGATCAATACAGCGACCAAGGTTTGGGCAGCCGTTATGTGGTCAACCGCGATGACAACGGCGACGCTTTTGTACCGTTCCTGGGGCTGGTCTACAAAGCCACCGACAACCTGTCGCTGTATGGCAACTACAGTCGCTCCTTCAAACCCAACGATGACGTGGACGATGCCGGCAACACCTTCGATCCAGAGGAGGGCCGCAGTTATGAAATCGGCGCCAAATACGACCCGCTACCGGGCCTGAACATCAACCTTGCGCTGTATGACATCGTGAAGAAGAACGTCGTAACGTCCTCCACGGTCAATGGCGTCACGTTGGCAGAAGCCGCCGGCAAAGTCGGCTCCCAAGGTCTGGAACTCGACGTCACCGGTCGTCTGGCCGAGCGTTGGGATCTGATCGGCACCTACGCCTACACCCACACGGAAATCCTCGACGATCCGGATGACGAAGGCCACCGCCTGGCCAACGCACCCAAGCACACCGCCAGCCTGTACCTGACCCACCACCTGAACGTGCCTGCCGAATTCGGCGCCTGGCACGCCGGCGCCGGTGCCCGTTACGTCGGCGAGCGCGCCGCCAACAACGCCAACGATTTCTGGCTCAGCAGCTACACCGTGGCCGATGCCTTCCTGCGCTGGGAGTCACCGGTATTGGGGCACAAGACCTCGTTGCAGTTGAACGTGGACAACCTGTTCGATAAACATTACTACCCGTCTTCCACCGGCAGCCAATTGCAGGTCAATGTCGGCGAACCGCGTACCGCCCGCCTGAGTGCCAGCGTGACGTTCTGAGTGCGCTGTACTGAAAACAAAAAATGCCCGGAACCGAGTTCCGGGCATTAATGAGATGGTCACCCCCACACCCTGCGAGGGCTACGCTTTCGCAGGGTGTTTTGTTTTCGGAGGCCAT
>NZ_JAXUDQ010000032.1:0-269776 GCF_034555295.1 Pseudomonas sp. N-137 | reverse complement strand
AAGCGCAGCGGCCCGCGCAACGGCGCACCTCGTGACGGCCAGGCCCGCCGCGAAGACTCCCGCCCTCGCCGCCCGGCACGTGACGAGCAGCCTCGTCAGGAACCTGCCGTGCAAGCCCCTCGTGGTAACCAGCCGAAGATCATGCACAAGGAGTCGAAGATCGATCGATTCCCGACGCCTGAACAGCTGGATCAACTGCCAAGCCGTCCACGGGGCGAGAAGCCGGCACTGCTGACCCGCAATCGCTGAGTTTCTCCAAGCCGTAAAAATGCCCCTGATCTCGCGATCAGGGGCCTTTTTTTTGAGTGACGCCGACTTCACCCTGTGGGAGCGAGCCTGCTCGCGATTGCGTCGGTTCAGCCAGTACAGAGGTTGACTGACCCACCGCTATCGCGAGCAGGCTCGCTCCCACAAGGGGTCATGTGCGGTTCACAAGATTCCATACGGCAATAAAAAACGCCCCTGATCCAAGATCAGGGGCGTTTTTTATCAGGCGCGAATGTTATTTCGCTTTGACACCTTCAAACGAAACGTACAGCTCGACCACGTCGGACGTTGGGCCCAGGTCTTTCTGCTTGCCGAAATCGGAACGCTTGATGCTGGTGGTCCCTTCGAAGCCGGCACGGTAGCCGCCCCATGGGTCCTTGCCTTCACCCAGGAAGGTGGCTTTGACCACGACAGGCTTGGTCACGCCCAGCAGGGTCAGGTCACCAGCCACGTCGGCGGTTTCCTTGCCATCAGCGTTCTTGCCGGTGGATTTGACGCTGGTGGACACGAAGGTGGCCTTGGCAAATTTGCTCGCGTTCAGGAAGTCAGCACTGGCGATGTGCTTGTCGCGCTCGGCGTGGTTGGTGAACACGCTGGCGGTGTTCACGTTGAACTCGATCTTGCTGTCTTCAGGCTTGGCGGCGTCGAAGCTGAACTTGCCGTCGATGTCCTTGAAGGTACCGGTGATGTAGCTATAGCCCAGGTGGCTGATCTTGAAGTCGACGAAGGCGTGTTGGCCTTCCTTGTCGACCACGTAGTCGGCAGCCATGGCCTGACCGGCCGACAGCAGGGCAGAACCAATTGCCAGGGCGGCGAGCGTTTTTTTCAACATGCTTTCTATTCCTTTGGAGTCGAGGTTGAACATCAGGCTTGGCGTCCCAGCATGCGCTTGAGGGTCGCGTCACGATCGATAAAGTGGTGTTTCAATGCTGCCAACGCATGGAGGCCGGAGAAAATTACCAGCGCCCATGCCAGGTAGAAGTGAATCTGGCCGGCAACGTCTGCCTGATCGGGCAGTCCGGACACCAGCGCGGGTACTTCAAACAGACCAAACACCGGAATCCCGACACCGTCTGCGGTGGAAATCAGGTAACCGGCAATCATCACGGCGAACAACCCGAGATACAGTGCGCTATGGCCAAGCTTGGCGCCGACGCGGGTCAGGCGGCCATAGGTTGGCAAGGTCGGTGGTGGCGGACTGACAACCCGCCAGATCACCCGCAGCAACATGACTGCCAGCAGCACCAAGCCAATGCTCTTGTGCAGGTCCGGCGCGTCTTTACGCCAGGTGCTGTAGTAATCCAAGCCGACCATCCACAGCCCCAGCGCGAACAGCCCGTACACCACCAGTGCAATGCCCCAGTGCAAAACGATGCTGACCCAGCCATAGCGAGAAGAAGAGTTGCGTAGCTGCATTGCTCATATCCTGTGAAAACTGCGACCAAGACTAGCGAGTTATCTATCGATTTAAAGCGAAAAATTTTGCTTTGAAATATCGAGAAATACGATCATCAGTCTGGAGGGGGTGGGTTAAGGAAAGATTAAAGGGGAAACGGCGGGTGATGGCGAGGCAATCAGGCAGCCTTTGGGGCCTGTATGGACCTCATCACGAGCAGGTTCGCTCCCACAGGGGACCGCACCGGAGCCGTTACCGCCGTCCAACTATTTGTTCCATTCAATATATATCTATCGCCATTTTCACTTTCACCCTTGATCAAATGAGCGCTCCACAACTCATTGAACAAGGTGAACAAAATGGCTGTTCGTTATACCCATTTTAAAGCTAACGGCTCGCCGCAATTACCCCCTAATCAAACGATGTCCCCGGGGCAATACCTAAAATCCAGTAATGGGCGGTTCCGATTGATATTGCAGGCCGATGGAAACTTGGTAATCAAGGACCGCGAGGCAATTATCTGGACCGCTGGTGATAAACAACCTCACAGCGTCACGTTGTATCCAAGGAGAATGCGTGAACCTCTACAATTCGTCGTCAGCAACAGCGGCTTTCTTTATGATCCGTCCAGACGGCGATTGTGGATCGCCGAAAGCACCCACAGTACTGATAAGTCACTTTGGTATAACACTTGTATGACCATGCAGGACGATGGAAACCTGGTCATTTTTGACATGCGAACAGGCAACCTCTGCTGGGCCCGCTTTGGCTTCGTTCCGGGACGTATGTCGAAGCCGAAGCGGGTCAGGATCCTGTTTGAGGACGTGCCAATTCATACGTGGTCATTTTCGTTACCCCCTCTCTAAAAATTCTCTTAGGTAATGTTACTTAATGGGGTACTCGGACCTGTGGATCCATATCGCATCTGTACGCCAATTGAGGGTCGTATTTTTTAAGCGTCATACGACCGCCAGTAAAGCCTCTACTGGCGAGCATTATAAAGAACATCAAAGCTTCTATCGGTTTCATGGTCGCTCCAGTTTACGAGCCTGAAACTTGAATCATTAATTTACCGAGCACTCAGGCTTATATGGATCGATGGAGCATTTGTGTGCTAACTGCGGATCTCTTTTTGGAATCATCGGAATTGTCAAAGGATCCCGGCATTCGCCATACACACATCCATATATCGAAACCAATACAACCACTGCCATTAGTATTTTCATACGCGCTCCTGTTTTTCGAGGAGCCTAGACTTTTGGTTTGGTAAGCGCCATAGCCTGCTTCTAGTTAAAGGGTGGGAAGTTTCCGATTTATCGCCAAGGCGTGTAGGACGTAGCGCTTATTAAGCGACGCCGGGCTTTGAGTGGCGCCGCCGGCACGCTTGATGCTGGATAAAAAACGCGGCCCTTGAGCCGCGTTCTTTCCACCTGATCGTTACTGAGCCTTGGTTTCAGTAGTCGTCGTCGGTTTGACTGCCGGCTTCTTCGCCGGCGGGGCCTTTTTCACCGGAGCCTTGGCCGGGGCTTTTTTGGCCGGGGTCTTGGCGGCTGGTTTTTTCACCGCTGGTTTGGTGGTTGCTTTCTTGGCGGGCTCAACTTTCGCCGGGGCTGGCGCGGGTGGTGCCACCGGTGCGGGCGCTGGGGCGGGTGCCGGCACTGGAGCAGGCGCTACCGGCTCCGGAGCCTTGACCGGCTCCGGCTTCTTGTCGTCATCCGAACCACCAAACAGGTTGGAGAAGAAATTACCCTTCTTTGCCGCCACCGCACCGGCAGCTGCTGCCGCTGCCACCGGCACGACCTTGGCCGGTTCAAACGATTTGCCCGCCGCCAGGTCTTCAACCTGGCTGGCTGCCCGCTGACCGCTACGCAACGCGCCCTCCAGAGTGCCCGGATACAAGGTGTCGGTGTGTTCGCCGGCAAAGGCTACGCGCTGCAACGGCATTTCCCACAGGCGCCAGTACTTGCTGATCTGGCCCGGTCCGAAGGCCAGGTACGCGCCGCCCATGGACGGGTCGGTGCTGTAGCGGCGAATTTCATAACCGGTGAAAGCACCCCGGGCCTGCGGGTAAAACGCGTGCAAGCGAATCAGCACCTGATCGGCCATCTGCTTGTCACCAAAGGCCTGCATCACCCGGGCGTTGTCGCCGGACAGATTGATGACCACATTGGCGCCGCCCTTCATGGCCGGCTCGATCCACATCATGCCCAGACCGGTGTTGCTGTAGATCTCACCCGACATGCGCGCCTTGCTGTCCCAGACCGGGGTCTTGAACTTGAGCATGATCTGGTCGCGCCAGCCGTAGTTGGTGCCCTTGATCGCGCCCTGATGCCGGGCGTCCAGGGCCGGGGTCAGCTGGATTTTGTTCAGGGCTCGCAACGGCACCGCCAGCACTACGTAGTCAGCTTGATAGCCGACGCTGCCAACCTTGACGGTAACGCCGTCCTTGTCCTGGGAGATGGCCGAGACGGGCGAGCTGGTCTTGATGGTTTTCAGTTGCTTGACGAAAGCCTGGGCCAACACAGGGCTGCCACCCAGCAGGCGCGCGGCGCGCAGGTCACGGTCGGACACACCACGGTAGACCCGGGTTTGCTGGGCAAAATACAGCAACGACAGTCGCGACGGCTCGTCATAGCGGGTGCGGATCTGCTGGTTCACCAACTGCCGCGCGGTGGTCGGCAATTGCAGACGGTCGAGCCAGTTGGAGACACTGATCTGGTCCAGTGCGTGCAACGTGTTGTTGGCCGACGGGTTCTGTGGGTCTTCAATGGAACGGGCCAGGTCGTCCAGGGTGGTTTCGTAACGTTTGAGGGCCTCAGCCGTGGCCGGTTGCTTGGTCGCCAGGTCAGCGGCGGTGAGGTAGGTGCCGTCGATCAAATAGCTGGGGGTGCGCACGAACTCCGGGGCCGGTGTGGTGCTCAACTTGAAGGTCGAGATGTACTTGTTCAGTACCGGCTGAGTTTTTTCGTTGCCGATCCATTCACTGGTGGCCATGCCCGAACGACCGCCCAGGCTTGGCTTGGCTTCCAGCAGGGTTACCTGCCAGCCTTTGTTCTGCAGCTCGTAGGCCGCCGTGAGCCCCGCCAGGCCGCCGCCGATGACGATCACCGTCGGTTGCTTGTCCTTGGCCAGCGCACACACGCTGAACAGCCCTATCACCACCAGCGCACAGGCGCGCAGCCAACCAGCAGACATTCAGCGAACTCCGGAATAAAACGCAGGAACGATCAGTTTTTCGAGCCAGACGGCTCAGAGAACGGCGAAGAATACGTCAGCCACCCCAGCGCCGCCAGCGGCGTCTATCGCCTTACTCAAGGTAGCAGGAATGACACAATGGGTTGTCCCCGGGGCTGCCATTGCATAGGCTTGCCCGATTGTTTTGCCCGCGCCCGCCGCGAGCCGCCTCGAGGAGACTGTATATGGGCCTGAATAACCAGTGGATGCAACGCGACCTCGCGGTGCTATGGCATCCCTGCACCCAGATGAAAGACCACGAAAAGCTGCCGCTGATCCCGATCAAGCGCGGTGAAGGCGTGTGGCTGGAAGACTTCGAAGGCAAGCGCTACCTCGATGCCGTCAGTTCCTGGTGGGTCAACGTGTTCGGCCATGCCAACCCGCGGATCAACCAGCGCATCAAGGACCAGGTCGATCAACTGGAGCATGTGATCCTCGCCGGCTTCAGTCACCAGCCGGTGATCGAACTGTCCGAGCGCCTGGTGAAGATGACGCCTGAAGGCCTGACCCGGTGTTTCTACGCCGATAACGGCTCGTCCTGCATCGAAGTGGCGATGAAGATGAGCTTTCACTACTGGATCAATCGTGGCCAGCCGGCCAAGAAGCGCTTCGTCACCCTGAGCAACAGCTACCACGGCGAAACCATCGCCGCGATGTCGGTGGGCGACGTGCCGCTGTTCACCGAAACCTACAAGGCGTTGCTGCTGGACACGATCAAAGTGCCGAGCCCCGATTGCTACCTCCGCCCCGAAGGCATGAGCTGGGAAGAGCATTCGCGCAATCTGTTCGCGGCCATGGAACAGACCTTGGCCGAACACCACGACACCGTGGCCGCCGTAATCGTCGAGCCGCTGATCCAGGGCGCCGGTGGCATGCGCATGTATCACCCGGTGTACCTGAAACTGCTGCGCGAGGCTTGCGACCGCTATGGCGTGCACCTGATCCACGACGAAATCGCCGTCGGCTTCGGCCGCACCGGCACGATGTTCGCCTGTGAACAGGCCGGTATCACCCCGGACTTCCTTTGTTTGTCCAAGGCCCTGACCGGCGGCTACCTGCCGCTGGCGGCGTGCGTGACGACCGATGAGGTCTACAGCGCGTTCTACGACGACTACCCGACCCTGCGCGCCTTCCTGCATTCCCACAGCTACACGGGCAACCCGTTGGCCTGCGCGGCGGCCCTGGCGACGCTGGATATCTTCGAAGAAGACAACGTCATCGAAAACAACAAGGCCCTGGCCCAACGCATGGCAAGCGCCACCGCACACCTGGCCGATCACCCGAATGTGGCCGAAGTGCGCCAGACCGGCATGGTCCTGGCCATCGAGATGGTCAAGGACAAGGCGAGCAAGACCGCTTACCCATGGCAGGAACGTCGCGGCCTGACGGTGTTCCAGCATGCTCTGGAGCGCGGCGCATTGCTGCGGCCGCTGGGCAGCGTGGTGTATTTCCTGCCGCCGTATGTCATCACCCCCGAGCAAATCGACTTCCTGGCTGAAGTGGCCAGCGAGGGCATCGACATCGCCACCCGGGACAAGGTCAGCGTGGCGGTGCCGAAGGATTTTCATCCAGGATTCCGTGATCCGGGTTAAAACCCCGGTGTTCTTGTTGGAATACTGTTGTGGCGAGGGGGATTTATCCCCGCTGGGCTGCGCAGCAGCCCTAAAACCGGACACTCCGATACTTCAGGCAAATCGCGTTGTAAGCATTTGGGGTTGCTTCGCAGCCCAGCGGGGCGGTGCGACGTTTCGCTAAATCCCCTCGCCACAGGTTTAACTTTTTCAGAGATTCGAAATGAGACTGTCCCGCTTCTTCATCGACGCCCCCCTCAGCCTCGGCGCTCACGAACTGCCCGAAGCCCAGGCCCACTACATCGGTCGGGTGCTGCGCATGGCCGAGGGCGATGCGGTGCAGGTGTTCGACGGCTCTGGCCAGGAGTTTCGCGGCACCCTGGCCGAAGTCGGCAAAAAACGCGTGCTTGTGCAGTTGAACGAACAATTCGCCGGGCAGGTTGAATCGCCCTTGCGCATCCACCTCGGTCAGGGCCTGTCCCGGGGCGAGCGCATGGACTGGGCGATCCAGAAAGCTACCGAACTGGGCGTCAACGAGATCACGCCGATTTTCAGCGAGCGCTGCGAAGTGCGCCTCAAGGACGAACGCGCCGACAAACGCCTGTTGCACTGGCGCCAGGTGGCGATCAGCGCTTGCGAGCAGTGCGGGCGCTCCACCGTGCCGGTGATCCACCCGCCGCTGCTACTGGCCGACTGGCTGAAGCAAACCGACGCCGAACTGAAACTGGTGCTGCACCCGGTGGCCGAGCCGCTGGTCAACCATGCCAGACCGTCGAGCCTGGCCTTCCTGATCGGCCCCGAGGGCGGTTTGTCGGATGCCGAAGTTGAACAGGCCAAGACCGCCGGCTACCACGCCGCCCGCCTCGGCCCGCGCGTGCTGCGCACTGAAACCGCACCGGTGGTGGCACTGGCCGTGGCACAGCAGCTGTGGGGGGATTTCTAAAGTCGAATGAAGAAGCCGTGTGGGAGCGAGCCTGCTCCCTCCCACAGGACCAGCGGTGGTTATGAGCTAGAGCACATAGAACAAGATCGCCACAAAATGCAGCAAACTGCCGGCGATCACGAACAGATGCCAGATGCCATGGGCGTGCCGCAACCGATGGTCCAGCGCGAAAAAGACAATGCCGACGGTGTACAACACACCACCCGAAGCCAGCCAGGCAAAGCCGGCGCTGCCCAAGGCGGCCAATAACGGTTTGACCGCCACCAGCACGATCCAGCCCATCACCGCGTAGATCACGATCGACAGGATTCGTGCTTCAGAGCGCGGCTTGATCTCCTGCAAGATCCCGATCAGCGCCAGCCCCCAGACAATCCCGAACAAGGTCCAGCCCCACGGCCCGCGCAGGGTGACCAGGCAGAACGGCGTATAGCTGCCGGCGATCAGCAGATAGATCGAAAAGTGATCGACCTTCTGCATGATTGCTTTCTTGCGCCCGCGCACACTGTGGTAAACCGTCGAAGCGCTGTACAGCACCAGCAAGGTGAAACCGTAGATCGCCACGCTGACGATTTTCCACGCATCGCCCGTCATCCCGGCAATTACCAGCAACCACACCGCCCCGATAAAAGCCGCCACCGCCCCGACCAGGTGGGTCCAGGCGTTGAGTCGCTCTCCGTGATACATCCAGTCCCACCTCACATTCCAAAACAGACGCCAAGGCTCAGGCTTGGCGCTACAAAGTGCAATGTTTAGCTCTCTGTGGGAGCAAGGCTTGCCTGCGATGAAGATAACGCGGTGCCTCAGGAGCCTAGTCGCCTGCATCGCGAGCAAGCTTTGCTCCCACAGATCAACATCCTCCTACCGATTGGGGCACAATCGGGCGATACGAATAAGAGTCCACCCCATGCTGATCGACGAAGAATTGACCCTGAAAAAACTCGAGGTGTTCCTGGCGTTCATGCGCACCGGCAATCTTGCGCGGGCGGCGGCCGAGTTGCAGACCAGCAACGTCAGCGTACACCGGGCCATTCACTCGTTGGAAAGCGCCTTGCGTTGCCCGTTGTTCAAGCACGAGGGCCGCAACCTCACCCCCCTGGAAAGCGCTTACGTGCTGGAAGAACGCACACAGAAGCTGATCCAGGACGTGATCGAAAGCGTGCGCCTGACCCGTGAAGCCGCCGGGTTTTCCGCGGAGCGGTTCAAGCTCGGCTCGCTGTATTCACTGACGGTCAAGACCGTGCCGCAGTTGATCATGGGCCTGAAAATCCGCCGCAGCGAACTGAACATCGACCTGATCCTGGGCTCGAACATCGACCTGCTGTACAAGCTCAAGAACATGGAGGTGGACGCCATCCTGATCTCCCTGGACGACAGCGTGAACGACCCTGACTGCGAGCATATCGAGCTGTTTTCAGACGACATTTTTCTCGCCACGCCAGCCGATTCAGCCTTCGCCCAACGCAGTGAAGTGGACCTGGCCGAAGTGTGCAACGAAACCTTCATCACCCTCACCCAGGGCTTCGCCACTCATCAGGATGGTAATCGAGTGTTCAAGCAGGCGGGGTTCGAGCCGAAGGTGGCGATGCAGGTCAACGACATCTTCACCCTGCTGAGCATGGTCAGCTCCGGGGTCGGTTATGCCTTGCTGCCGGGACGGATTGCGGCGGTGTATGAAAACCGGGTGAAACTGATCCCGTTGCAGGAAAAGTATCGGCTGCAGCAGCACATCGGCGTGGTATTCCTGAAGGCCAAGGAGCGCGATCCGAATTTGCTGGCGTTGCTGGCGGAGTGCCGGATGTATGCCAATCGCCAGGCTTGAGACCCAGTCGCCTTCATCGCGAGCAGCCTCGCTCCCACACAGGATGGTGAACACCGATCCAATGTGGGAGCGAGCCTGCTCGCGATGAGGACAGCCCGCTCAGCGAAAATTCAAAGCCTTAGCCCAACAACCCCCGCATGATCAGATACAACAGCGAAGGCCCGAGCAAGCACCCGAGCGCCGTGTAGAACGCCGCCGTCAGGCAACCATACGGCACCAGTTTCGGATCGGTGGCCGCCAGGCCGCCGGCCACGCCGCTGGAAGTGCCCATCAACCCGCCAAAGATCACCGCACTGCGCGGATTGTTAAGGCCAATAAAGGGTGCCACGAACGGCGTCGCCACCATCACCAGGATCGCCTTGATCAAACCGGCGGCGATGGACAGCGCCATCACCTCGGAACTGGCACCGATCGCCGCGCCAGTGACCGGCCCGACGATGTAGGTCACCGCTCCGGCGCCGATGGTGGTCAGGCTCACCGCGTCGGTGTAACCGAAGGCCATCGCCACTCCGACACCGGCGATGAACGAGGTGGCCACCCCGACGAACAACGCCAGCACCCCGACGAACCCGGCGCGCTTGAGTTCCTCGACACTCACGCCGAACGCCGTGGCGACAATGGCGAAGTCACGCAGCATGGCGCCGCCCAGCAGGCCGATGCCCGAGAGCAGCGGAATGTCTACTACACCCTTCTGCCCGCCGGTCATCGCACCGCCGATGTACGACAGCACCAACCCCAGGAGAATCGCGATGGCCGAACCGTGCAGGCGGCCCTTGGTGAACGTGTCGCTGATCCAGTACGACACCCACATGGTGATGCCGACAATCGCAAAGCCACTGAGCAGACCGTAACCGGTGATCACTTTCATCATTGATTCGTACATGGCAATCACCCGACTGTCTTGGCGGAAACATCGGTTTCAGGCCCTTTGTTGCCGATGCGCACCAGCACCGGCACCATCGCAAAGGCAATCACCACCGCCAGGGTCCCAGCCAGAATCGCCATTGGCCCGCCCTTGAGCGCACCATAGACGTTTTGCTGGGCCGCCATCGCGACCACGATAGGAATGTAGATCGCACTCCAGAATTCCACGCCGGCTTCGGATTTGCCCTTGAACAGGCCGCGTTTGCTCAGGTAACTGCCCAGGCCGATCAACAGCAGCATCGCAATGCCGACACCGCCGACGTTGGCCGGCACGCCGATCAGTTTGCCCAGCAGCTCACCGATGAAAATACCCGCCAGGGTACAAAAGGCCAAAAACGCCACACCGTAAATAATCATTGTTGTAGTCCTCAAAGTGCATCGTCGAAGTTGTTGTTTTTGTGCTTCGCCAGCTTGAGTCGGTGGTTTAGGGTCGGCGGCGTCCCTCCTCTCTGAGCAACGTCTGCAAGGTGTCCAGGCGCGCACCGTCGAAGGCAATGACGGTGCCCTGCTCGAACACCCGACGCGCCAGTCCCGTCAAAACCGCACCGGGTGGCAGTTCGATCTGTAACCGCACGCCTCGCTCGTAGGCGCTTTGCACGGTGCCGCGCCAATCCACCACGCGGCACATGTTGAAGGCCAGGTCCTCACGCAAGGCGTCGGTGTTCACCACGGGCCGGGCACGACTGCCGCTCAGATAACCCAAAGCGGGCGCTTTCAACGGCACGTCGGCAAACGCCTGGGCCAGTGCCCGGGCCGGGACCTCCAGCAACGGGCAGTGGGACGGTACGCTCACCGCCAGCCGACACGCTTTCGCGGCGCCCTGGCGGCGTGCTCTCTCGGCAACGCTGGCCATGGCCTCGTCACTGCCAGCGATGACCACCTGGTTATCGGCATTGATGTTGGCCAGGTAAACCGGCGTCATGGCGCTGTGTACCTGCGCGAGCAACGCCTCCACTGTCGCCAGATCAAGGCCGATGATCGCCGTCATGCCGTAGCCTCGCGGATACGCCTGCTGCATCAGTTCGCCACGCAGGCTGACCAGGCGCAATGCATCATCGAACCCCAGCGCACCAGCCACCACCGCCGCCGGGTACGCGCCGATGGACAGGCCCGCGACGTAATCCGGCACAGGTGCCTGTTCCAACAATTGCCGGGCCGCCGCGACACCCGCGATCAACAGACACAGTTGTACGGCTCGGGTCGATTGCAACGCCTCGGTGCTGTCCAGCTGTCGTACGTTTTCGCCCAGCACTTCACAGGCCAGTTCCAGCAGTTGCGGCGACACGCCCTGGAGCATGCCCGCTCGCTGCGCACCCTGGCCGGGGAATACCAAAAGGCTGCTCACGCCACTTGCTCCAGCGCCGGTTGCCATGGATCGGTCACCAGACGCGCCTGAAGATTATCCTTGAGCAATACCCGCCGCGCCGAGCCGGCCCACTCGCGCAGGGCGACGGCGCCGAAGGGGGTTTGCAGTTGCATGTCCACGGCGCACGTCGAACCGTCCAGTTGTGCCAACAAATCCCTGGCCTGGATACGATCCAGCGGATCCGGTGTGCGCAGGATCAAGTCCAGATCGCTGCGTGCATGCAGCGCCTCGATGCCACTGGCCAGTTCAAATCCGGCGCTGCCGCTGACGCCCCAGATCCAGCCGCTGGCATCCAGCATCGGCCGCACTTGAGCGAGCGCCTGCAACGCCGGCAATTCACGGCGCAATGCGACATGGCAAAGGTCCTCCGGGCGCACCCGGCGCTGGATCGCCGCCACCGGCATCGACGTGGCGTAACGCTGTTCCCGCGAGACGCCTCGCACGCCCACGGCAATTTGTCCCGGCGCGGTGATCGCTCGCCGCACCACCACCGGCTGCTCAAGGCTCAAGGACTCAATGACCCACGCCGGCGCATCCGCAGGCAACGCCTGTGGAGTCATTCCCCATAGCAGGTCGTGGGCCAGGAAGGTGCTCACCACTGCGCTCTCAACAATTGGCGAACGGTGCTGGAAGCCGCACGATGCGTCGCCCCGAGACGGCTGCTCAGGTCCCGAGGCGCACCTGCCACTTCGTTGATCGCCTGTTGCAGACAATCCCTGACCCGTGCCAGATCCGCCGCGTTTGGCTGTTCGATCTGCTCCACCGACAGGGTTTCCCAGAGCAAACCGAGGCTGGCGAAACTGTCGATGTCGTAGGCCATCGGCGGCACGCTGGCGGCCAGGGCCTCAAGCTCTTCGACACTACGCAGGGTCACCCGCGCCGCCGAGGCCTTGCCCATGGCGTGGACCATCACGCCCGGATCACGCAAGGCGATCAACCGGTTGGCCTGATAACCGTGGGCCAGGAACGCCCCGGACATCGCCTTGCCCACCAGCAAACCAATCACCGGATGCCCGGCCAGCCGCGCTCGGGCATAACTGTCTGCGGCACCGGCCAGGGCCTGATGAATGCCGAGGGCTTCTTCGCGACGACCATAGGCCTGGCTCGGCACATCGACGATGGCAATCAGCGCGCGCTTGCTGGACGCATCACGGTCGGCGTCAATAGCCTCATCCACGGCCTTGGCCAAGCCCCAGCCTTCCAGCAAACCGACTTCGCCGTTGCGGGCACGAGGGAAACGGCTATCGGGATCGGCCACGACGGCCAACAGCCGCACGTTCTGCTCGCCCAGCGTGACGTCGGCCACTTTCAGAGAAGCGGGCAATCCTGCCAACGGCGTGGCGCCGTCGCTCAGAGCCGCGAACCAGCGCAAGCCTCTCAACGAATACGAATTCATGGGCGTTCTCCCTGATACAGCTGGCGAACCGCGGCCGGTTCGATTTGCACTTCAGTGTCCAGTCGGGCCAAACGTTGCAGGAACACTTCGGCCTGACCGCTGCGGTGCTCGGCGGGTACACCCAACTGCAACAACTGGCTGACTTGCTCGCGGATCTGCGCCACGTCATCAGCCACATAGCGGTCCACCAACCCGGTGGCGAAGCGTTGCTCACCGCCGGTCAGGCTCCAGATGAACGGCCGATCACGCGAGTCGTACTCGTCGATCCCGGCTTCCTGCTCGATCACTTGCGGTCCGTTCAGGCCCAGTCGCGCTTCCTGGGTCACCAGCAGATAGCTGCACAGCCCAGCGGCGATGGACATGCCGCCAAAACAACCGACGCTGCCGGCCACCACGCCGATGACGGGCTGGTACTGGCGCAAGTCGACAATCGCCGAATGAATCTCGGCAATCGCCGCCAGCCCCAGATTGGCCTCTTGCAGACGCACGCCGCCGGTTTCCAGCAGCAACACGGCGCGGGTCGGGATGCCCTTGCGGTTGTCTTCAGCGGCCAGCTCCAGCGCGCCGGCGATCTTCGCCCCGCCGACTTCGCCAAGGCTGCCGCCCTGGAACGCGCCTTCGATGGCCGCGATCACCACCGGCAGGCCATCCAGCAAGCCCTTGGCGATCACCACACCGTCGTCGCTTTGCGGCACCACGCCCTGGCGCAGCAGCCACGGCGACATGACTCGCTGAAAGGGGTCGAGCAGTTCACGGAACGAACCGTTATCCAGCAAGGCCTTGGCCCGTTGCCGGGCACCCAGCTCGACGAAGCTGTGTTTATTGAGCAACGCGGCGCTGTCAGTCATGGCCGATCTCCTCGAAGCCCTGTTCCAGGCGCAAACGCACCACCCCGGGGGTGGCGCCGAAATCGTGGATGTCGATCGCCAGGGCCGGCGGCATCTGGCCGTCGAACATGCGGGCGAACAGGTGTTGCCAGCGTTGTTCACTGCCGTTGACCGAGGTCTGCACCTGAATGGTCAACTTGCCCGCCAGGCCCGGCTCGATCAGCACTTCCAGGTCGCCCGAGCCGACACAGCCCACCAGCGCCCGGCCCCGTGGCGGCTGCCCGGCGGGAAATTCAAAGGATAAGGTTTGCATCAGCACACTCCTGGGAAGAGGCCATCGCCGCGCTCGATACGGTCGAGGAACAGGCAGGCGGCGAGCAAGTCAGCAGCGCCGCCGGGCGAGGCGTTCATGGCAATCAGTTGTTGGTCCAGCGCATGCAACTGGCGACGACCGCCCAGGCTGGCACTGCCACCGGCGTCGAGCACCGCTCTGGCACCGTGCTGCATGGCCTGCAAACCCGGCTCACCGGCGCGGTAGAGCACGCAGGTGTCGGCCAACGTCGTCATGATCGCCAACAAGGCATCGAGCCGGGCGTTCTGTTCTCCCGCCCCCGCCGCGCGACTGCGCTTGAGTTGTGGCAGGCCCAGGCCGGTGACGGCCGGGAACGCCAGTTGCGCTTCTTCCCGGGCACCGCGCACGCCGTAGCGTTGGGCCACTTGAGCGCCATGGCTGAAAGGTTTGGGGGCGTAGCGATCGTTAAGCAAGGCCAGGCGGGCGGCACGTAAAGTGACGGCGCTGGCGACGCTGGATTCAGGTTCCAGCGCGGCCGCAGCTACCAACAACCCCAACGCCCAGATCGCGCCGCGGTGGGTGTTCACACCATCGGTGGTAGCGAGCATCGCCGCTTCCCCCTCACGGCCGATCCGCCCAAGGGCTTCGCGCAACGGCAGGCCGATCTCGCCGCATTCAAGGGCGGCGTCGGCCATTTCCTTGAATGCCGGCCACAGCGACAGCGCCGAAGCGTGCATCAGCCCCAAGTGCAGATCAGTGTGGGCGCCATTGCCGCGCGGATCCACCAGGGCCGGTTTGGGTGACAGGTCGGCTTCGTCGATCAGCGCGTCCACGGCCATATCCGCCAAGCGCTCGGCCAAGGACAATTTTTTCGGTTGCAGGTTGAAGGCGTGCATTTACCAACTCCTGAACTTGGCGGGCGGGTTGTAGAGACCACCGGACCACTCCACCAGATCGGCCACGCTCTTGGCGGCGAGCAACTCGCGGGTGGCATCGGTGCGACGAATGCCGAGGTCTTCAGGCAGGGCAATCAAGCCTTCGCGGCGCATACGGGCAGTGTCTTTCGGGTTATGGCGCAAACCGATGGCAGTGACCCCGGCCACGGCCGCGATCATTGCCTGACGCTCTTCCAGCGAGCGGGCCTTGTACAGGTAGGCGATGCCTTCTTCGGTGAGCAAATGGGTGACGTCGTCGCCGTAGATCATGATCGGTGCCAGGGGCATGCCGGCTTTTTTCGCCACCTCCACCGCGTCGAGGGTTTCGACGAAGGTGGGTTTGCCGCCCTCCTGGAAGGTCTCGACCATCTGCACCACCAGTTTCTTGCCGCGCTCAAGCAGCGGCGCCTCACCATCGCCGTGGCGCATGTCGAGCCAGGCCGGCGTGCCGTGACGGCGCCCCCGCGGGTCGTGGCCCATGTTCGGCGCACCGCCGAAACCGGCCAGTCGGCCACGGGTCACCGTCGAAGAATGTCCGTCACCGTCCACCTGCAAAGTGGCGCCGATGAACAGGTCCACCGCGTATTGCCCGGCCAGTTGGCAGACCATGCGGTTGGAGCGCAGCGAGCCGTCATGACCGGTGAAGAACACGTCCGGCCGCGCGGCGATGTAGTTTTCCATGCCCAGTTCGGTGCCAAAGCAATGCACGCTTTCGACCCAGCCGCTTTCGATGGCCGGAATCAGGGTTGGATGAGGATTGAGGGTCCAGTTACGGCAGATCTTGCCCTTCAGGCCGAGGGACTCGCCGTAGGTCGGCAGGATCAGCTCGATGGCGGCGGTGTTGAACCCGATGCCGTGATTGAGGGACTGGACGTTGTGTTTTTCGTAGATCCCACGGATGGCCATCATCGCCATCAACACATGCACCGGCTTGATATGGCGCGGGTCGCGAGTGAACAACGGTTCGATGTAGAACGGCTTGTCGGCCACCACCACGAAATCGACCCAGGACGCCGGGATATCAACCCGTGGCAGGTCGCTGACATCGTCCACCAATTGGTTGACCTGGACGATGACGATGCCATCGCTGAAGGCCGCCGGCTCGATCAGCGCGGGGGTATCTTCGGTGCTGGGGCCGGTGTAGATATTGCCGGCACGGTCGGCCATGAACCCGGCCGAGAGCACCACGTTGGGAATCAGGTCCACCACCAACCGGGCATAGAGCTCGATGTAGGTGTGGATCGCGCCGACTTCCAGCAGACCGTCTTCGAGCAACTGGCTGATGCGCAGGCTCTGGGTTCCGGCGAAGGAAAAATCCAGCTTGCGGGCAATGCCGCGTTCGAACAGGTCCAGGTGTTCGGAGCGACCGACGCTGGGCATGATCATGTGCAGGTCGTGCAGCTTCGCCGGGTCGACTTTGGCCAGAGAGCGTGACAGGAAATCCGCCTGCTTCTGGTTATTGCCTTCCAGCACCACGCGATCGCCCGGAAGGATCAACGCCTCCAGCGCCGCGACGATCTTGTCGGTGGGCAACACCACACCGTCGGCAAGCCCCTTCACCAGCTCGAGACGCCGCTGCTTTTCGCAACGCCGCCGCGTCCAGCGCGAGTCGGGGGATATTGTTGTTGTCATGACCACTCCACGGGTTCGCTGTCGTGGGGGTCACATTAGGAGTGTTGTGGCGCGGGCATCAATCAAGCTAAGTGGCGAACTATTACGGTTAGGGTAATGGTCTGCGCATAGAGTCCATTCGGGCGGTATTCACATACTCAAACAGCCCCCAACAAAAAGCCCCGCTTCCTTTCAGAAGCGGGGCTTTTTGCGTATCAGGCCAGTTGAGGCTGTGCGCTCATGGGCTGAAGCGGCAGTAACGGAGCGTGGGGATCGGCCTTGACCGATGCACGCCACGCCGACAGCCATTCGGTATGCCCCTCGCTCCAGACCTGCTCATGCAGGCGGGACAGGGCCACCGGGTCGCTCAGCAGCGCCAGTCGCTCGCTGTTGTTCAGGCCCGCCGGGCCCACCTTGAGGGCATGACGAACCCGTTCGATCCGCAGCCATTCGATCGGCTCGGCCTGGCCGTGACGCGAGGTGGCCAGCGCAAAGGCCAGGGCGTTCTGTTGCGGATCGACCACTGCGCGGATGAAACCGTCGTTCAGCGCGTGCCAACGGTTTTCATGAGTGTACTGGTCAGTCGACAGCAGTTCCTGTGGCGGTGCGTATTCCTCGGGGATCAGGAACAGGCTTTCATCGCGGGACTTCAAGCCAAGGCCCACTCGGCTGGAGATTACCGACACCGGAATCGACAGCATCAGCGAACCGACGATCGGCACCAACCACCACAAA
This sequence comes from Pseudomonas sp. N-137, assembly GCF_034555295.1. NCBI lineage: Bacteria > Pseudomonadati > Pseudomonadota > Gammaproteobacteria > Pseudomonadales > Pseudomonadaceae > Pseudomonas > Pseudomonas sp. N-137. The sequence continues at coordinate 252,460 of NZ_JAXUDQ010000032.1, read as the reverse complement.
AAGCTCGGGTTCAGCCAGATCACCAGCAAGGCCCAGAAGAAGCCCAGCAGGGTTTGCGGGCCGTGGCGCTTGACGGCTTCGCTCCAGGGCGTGGAGTCGTCGTCACGCTTGGGTGAATTCCAGGTAGCGGCCCAACCCAGGAAGGCGGCGAGCACGAAGCGGGTGTGGAAAATCATCCGCACCGGCGCCAGCAGCATGGAGAACAACATCTCCAGCAGCATCGACATCGTTACCTTGAACTTGCCACCAAACTCTTTCGCGCCCTTGGCCCAGATCAGGATGATGCTCAGCAGCTTGGGCAGGAACAGCAACACGATGGTGGTGGAGAACAGCGCGATGGCTTTTTCCGGATGCCACTGCGGCCACAACGGGTACAACTGGCGTGGCTCGAGGAAGTATTGCGGTTCCATCAGCGTGTTCACCGCCAGCAGCGCGGTGGATAGCACCAGGAAGAAGAACCACAGCGGTGCCGACAGATAGGACATCACGCCGGTCAGGAATACCGCGCGATGCACCGGGTGCATGCCCTTGACCAGGAACAGCCGGAAGTTCATCAGGTTACCGTGGCACCAGCGACGGTCACGCTTGAGTTCGTCCAGCAGGTTCGGCGGCAACTCTTCATAGCTGCCCGGCAAGTCATAGGCAATCCAGACGCCCCAGCCGGCACGGCGCATCAGCGCTGCTTCAACGAAGTCGTGGGACAGGATGGCCCCGGCGAACGCCCCTTTACCAGGCAACGGCGCCAGGGCGCAGTGCTCGATGAACGGCTTCATGCGGATGATCGCGTTGTGACCCCAGTAGTGGGATTCCCCCAACTGCCAGAAGTGCAGGCCGGCGGTGAACAACGGACCGTACACCCGAGTGGCGAATTGCTGCATGCGCGCATACAGCGTGTCCATGCCCGAGGCGCGTGGCGCGGTCTGGATGATGCCAGCATCCGGCGTGGCTTCCATCAGGCGCACCAGGCTGGTCAGGCACTCGCCGCTCATCACGCTGTCGGCGTCGAGCACGACCATGTACTTGTAGTCACTGCCCCAGCGACGGCAGAAGTCGTCGAGGTTACCGCTCTTGCGCTTGACGCGACGACGACGGCGGCGATAGAAAATCTTGCCAAAGCCCCCGGCTTCACGGCAGACGTCCAGCCAGGCTTGCTGCTCGGCGACACAGATATCGGTTTCGTTACTGTCACTGAGTACGAAGAAGTCGAAACGATCCAGGTCCCCGGTGGCCGCAACCGACTCGAACGTGGCGCGCAAACCGGCGAACACTCGCGGCACATCCTCGTTGCAGATCGGCATCACCAGCGCGGTGCGGGCGTCCTTGGGAATCGGCTCGTTGCCGGCACTGGCACCGGAGATGCGGTACTTGTCGTGACCGGTCAGCAACTCGAGAAAACCCATCAGCGCCGTCCAGAAACCGGCCGATACCCAGCAGAACAGGATCCCGAACAGAATCAGGATGCTGGTCTGCAATGCATAGGGCAGCACCTGGGTAGCGGTCTGCAACAGCGGCTGGTGCAGGACTTCGTCCAGGTCCACCAACGACCAGCCCTGGTACGGCATGATGCCCTTCATGTACCAGCCGGCGACGATGGTCTGGCCGAGCATCAGGATCAGCAGGATATAGCGACGGATCGAACCCACGGTGCGCCAGCGTGCGTGCGGCAGCACGCGCTCGTCCTTGGGTGGCTTCGGCGGGTTGGTGCGACCTGTCAGGCGACGCCAGGCGCGCACCAGGATATTGGTGCGCCACGGCTCCGGTACCACCTTGGTCCGACGAATCGGCGGCGTGGCTTTGAGACAGACACGCCCGCTGGCGTCGAGCGCCAGCATTTCGGCGTCTTCGAGTTCTTCGGCGGTGCTCAGGGTCAGCCGACGGCCCACCGAGGCTTGCGCCGCTTCGGTAGGTGCATCGAAAGTCGACGACGAAAGGCGCTCGTGCAACTCGCTGAAAGACTTGCAGCCCGCCAGCTCGGCACGCTGCGCATCGGTCATGGGCAAATGGGCCAGATACTCGCTGAGCGTCTCTGGCTGTACTGGAGTATTACTCATCGGCTGGCAACTGATAGCTCCAGGTCTCGGTCAGGACTTGTTCAGTCGGTTCCGGTTCCTGCGGGGTTGGGGTCGACTCAGCGGCAGTGGACGCGTTGTCGGCCTTGGCTTCTTTTTCCTGCTCTTTTTCTTGCGCGGTTTCCTTATCGCTCTGCTGCCTGGCGACCTTGTCAGCCTTGGCAAGGGTCGTGGTCACCGCATGGGACGCGGCCGGCGCTTCAACCGGAACCAACGGACGGACCAGCGCGGCGCGCAATTCAGTGGACTGTTTCGGGTCTTTGATCTTCAGTCGCAGGGTCAGGCGCCAGCCCTTGGTTTCAGGGTTGTAGCGCACGTTATTCTCGACGATCTCGCCGTTTTCGCCGACGCTCACCTGACTACGCACTTCGGCGTCTTCCGGCAGGGCTTGCAGGGAAGGACCTTCGAAGTCCACCAGATAAGCCACGCTGCCGTCCGGCTGACGGATCAGGTTGGACTGCTTCACGTCACCGGTCGAACGCAGGGTCTGCTTGACCCAGGCGCTGTCCGGCGAATGCAGGTTGGCTTCGTCGAGGGTCCAGTGCAGGCGATAGGCGAAGTCCAGCGGCTGACCTGGCTCAGGCAGCTTTTCCGGGCTCCAGAACGCCACGATGTTGTCGTTGGTTTCGTCAGCGGTCGGAATTTCAACCAGATCGACGGAGCCCTTGCCCCAATCGCCTTTCGGTTCGATCCAGGCACTTGGACGCTTGTCGTAGCGGTCATCGAGGTCTTCGTAGTGGCTGAAGTCACGACCGCGTTGCAGCAGGCCGAAACCACGCGGGTTTTCTACCGAGAAATTGCTCACGGCCAGGTGTTTCGGGTTGTTCAACGGGCGCCAGATCCACTCGCCGTTGCCGGCATGGATCGACAAGCCGCTGGAGTCGTGCAGCTCTCGACGGTAGTTCAGGATCTTGGACGGCTGGTTGGCGCCGAACAGGAACATGCTGGTCAACGGAGCAATGCCCAGCTTGGTGACGCGATCTCGCAGGAACACGCGCGACTTCACGTCGACGACGGTGTCGGTGCCCGGACGCAGGATCATGCGATAGGCACCGGTAGCCCGTGGCGAATCCAGCAGGGCGAAGATCACCAGGTGCTTATCGGTCGGCTTCGGACGCTGGATCCAGAACTCGCGAAAGCGCGGGAATTCTTCACCCGATGGCAGGGCGGTATCGATGGCCAGGCCACGGGCGGACAAACCATAAACCTGGCCCTTGCCGATGACGCGGAAGTAGCTCGCGCCCAGCATGGTCATGATTTCGTCTTGCTTGTCAGCCTTGTTGATCGGGTACAGCACGCGAAAACCCGCGTAGCCCAGTTTCTCCGTGGACTTGGGATCGAACTTGACGTCACCGAAATCGAAGCGCGTCGGGTCATACTTGATTTCATCGACGGTGGTCGCGGTGATCTCGTTGATCTTCACCGGCGTGTCGAAATGCATGCCTTGGTGATAGAAGGACAGCCTGAACGGCGTCTTCTGATCGGCCCACTCGGCTTTTTCGGTGCGGAAACGGATTTTTTGATAGTCAGCGAATTTCATTTCGCGGAATTCGTTCGGCAGATTGCTGCGCGGGGCTTCGAATTTTTGCCCGGCCAGTTCTTGAGCCTTCGCCGATACATCATCCAGGCTGAATGCCCACAGTTGGCCCGCGCCAAACAGGCACAGCAGGGCCGAGCCCGCTACCAGAGCGTTTCTAAACCGTTTGGCAGTCATTTTTGGTGCATTACAGGGACTAACAATCACGAGCAACCCTCGCCGAAAACAGATCAAAAAACCAACGGCCAGATAAAGTATCTGCAAGGTATCGGCATTGAAATCCGCACCTGCAGGCCACTCTTGCCAAGTTGGCGAGCATTGTTCCGACTCCGATGGGACAAAATGATTCCCCAAACGGCCCAGGACAAGTCTCTACCTAAGTCAAATGGACCAGCGAACGCTGGTCCCCCGTAGCGCGCGATTATCTAGTAGCCCGCGTGACAACGCATCAGGGGTAACAAAGTATTTATCGAGAAAACTCCCTGTTTTGCCTCGAAACAGGACCGAAAAGATGTTTCAAACACTTTCAGACCTGTAACAGGAAGGTTACCGGGCCGTCGTTAACCAGATGCACCTGCATGTCGGCGCCGAATCTACCTGATGCCACAGTGCCATGCACCTGTTTCGCGTGGGTGAGCAGATAGTCAAAGAGTTCCTCGCCCAAGGCCGGAGGTGCGGCCGTCGAAAAGCTCGGGCGTAATCCGCTTTTGGTGTCCGCCGCCAGGGTGAACTGCGACACCAACAGCAAGCCACCGCCGACATCTGCCAGGGACAGGTTCATCTTGCCATCAGCGTCGCTGAACACCCTGTAGTTCAGTAGCTTGTGCAGCAACTTGTCGGCGCTGGCCCGGGTGTCCTCGGGCTCGACCGCCACCAGCACCAGCAGGCCCTGGTCCACCGCGCCAACGACTTCCCCTGCGACCTCGACCCGAGCGCCGCGGACCCGTTGCAACAGCCCCTTCATGCTTCTTCGGGCGGCAGGTCGAGCAGGCGCCGGGCCATTTGGGCGGCGGCGCGCACCAACGCATCGGTAATACCCGGCTCCGAAGCGGCGTGACCGGCGTCGCGGATCACCTGCAGTTCGCTGTTGGGCCAGTTCTGATGCAGTTCCCAGGCATTGTCCAGCGGGCAGATCACATCGTAGCGCCCGTGCACGATGACGCCCGGTAGATGGGCGATCTTGCCCATGTCTCGGATCAACTGGTTGGGTTCAAGGAATGCGTTATTGGTGAAGTAGTGGCACTCGATCCGGGCAATCGACAGCGCGCGCTGCGGCTCGGAGAAGCGATCGACCACCAGCGGGTTCGGGCGCAGGGTCGCCGTACGGCCTTCCCAGGTCGACCAGGCCTTGGCCGCGTGCATCTGGGCGATCTGGTCATTGCCTGTCAGGCGTTTGTGGAAAGCAGCGAGCAGGTCGTCGCGCTCGTCCAGGGGGATCGGTGCGATGTAATCCTGCCAGTAATCGGGGAACAGGCGACTGGCGCCGGCCTGGTAGAACCACTCGATTTCCTGCGGACGGCAGAGAAAGATCCCACGCAGAATCAGGCCGTGTACCCGCTCGGGATGGGTCTGGGCGTAAGCCAAGGCCAGGGTCGAGCCCCAGGAGCCGCCAAACAGCACCCATTTTTCGATGCCCAAATGTTTGCGGATGCGCTCCAGATCTTCGACCAGATCCCAAGTGGTGTTGTTTTCAAGGCTGGCATGGGGGGTGGAGCGGCCACAGCCGCGCTGGTCGAAGGTAACGATGCGGTACAGGTTCGGATCGAAGTAGCGACGGCTCTGGGCATCGCAACCGGCACCCGGGCCACCGTGAATGAACACCACAGGCAGGCCTTCCGGGGAACCGCTTTCATCGACATAGAGCGTGTGGGTGTCATCGACAGCCAGATCGTGCCGGGCATGAGGTTTGATCTGCGGGTACAAAGTCTGCATTGCGCGCTCCGTAAGGGGTCGAGTCATCCCTGGGGGGACTTCTATTTAATCTGCCGTCCGGCATCATAAACCCGAATTACCCGAATGAGCATGTCCCCTGCGCAGTCAAAGCGTGTCAGCCAGATACGCCAGCAGTGTGCGATACATCTGATCGACCTCCGGCACTTGGCCCCGGCCACGTAAACAGCCGTGAACCAATCCTCCCCCGACATACAGTACAGCATCCACACCTGCGCTGTTCAGCCGCTCGCTATAAAGGACGCCGTCGTCGCGCAACGGGTCCCATTGCGCCACGACGACCAGCGCTGGCGGCAGGCCGCTCAGGTCATCGGCGAGCAACGGCATGGCGAGGGAAGACGGTTGAGCGTCGCTCAGATAGAGGGCGTGATAACTGTCCAGATCGCTGCTGCTCAACAGTGGCGCATCGGCACATTCGCGCCGCGAGGGCAGATGGTCCGGGCCACCGAGGGCGGGATAAATCAGCACCTGACCCCGTGGCAGCGCTTGCCCGGCATCGCGCAAGGCCAGGCATAACGCGGCGGCGAGATTGCCTCCGGCGCTGTCACCGGCCACCAGCCGACGGCGAGGGTCGATGGCAAAGGGGGTGGCCGCCAGGTGATGCCACACGGCGAGGCAGTCTTCAAAGCCGGCGGGGAACGGATGCTCCGGCGCCAGTCGATAATCTACCGCCAGCACCAGCACGCCGAGGGTCGCGGCCAGTTCCATGCAGATGAAGTCGTGGGAGTCCAGATCACCCACCACCCAGCCGCCACCGTGCAGATAAAAGATGCATGGCCAGCCTTCGGACGGCGGCGCGCTCCGAGGGCAGTAAGCCCGCACGGCTACCCCGGCCAGCTCGAAATCCTCGACTGCCAGCGCTTGCGGGCATGGCGGGGTGAAGGCCCGGCACATCTGGCTGTAGGCCTGGCGTAGACCAGGGAGGCTGTTGTCCGGGGCGTTGAAGCTCAGGGTTTGGTCGATGAAGGCGGACATTGCCTGGGAGAGTGGATAAGTAGCCATGGAACGACGCCAACATAGAGGATCGGGATGGGCGCTGATTATGAGACGAGGGGATCTAAGTGGGAGCAAGGCTTGCCCGCGATGACGGCGGTACATTCAACATCAGTGTCGACTGACATATCGCCGTCGCGGGCAAGCCTTGCTCCTACAGATAAATCCCCTCGCCACGATCATCTAATCGTCAATTCTTGAGACTGGCCTGCACCGCCGCCACGCCATCCTTGCCGTCAAAACTGGTCACCCCGGTGAGCCAGCGCTGAAGATCCTCGGGGTGCTCACGCAGCCATTGCCGGGCGACGTCCTGGGGTGTCTTGCGCGCCATGATCGGCACCATCAACTGACTTTCCTGGGCGGCGGTGAAAGTGAGGTTTTCCAGCAAGCGGTTCACGTTCGGACAACGCTGGGCGTAGTCCGGCGCGGTGACGGTGGAGACCGTCGCGGCGCCTTCGTTCGGGCCGTAGACGTCTTCGCTGCCCGTCAGGTAGGTGATGTTCATATTGATGTTCATCGGGTGCGGGGTCCAGCCGACGAACACCACGAACTCCTTGCGATTCACCGCCCGCTGCACCGCCGCCAGCATCCCGGCCTCACCGGACTCGATCAGCTTGAAGTCCTTGAGGCCAAAGTGATTGGTTTCAATCATGGTCTTGATGGTGGTGTTGGCACCGCTGCCCGGCTCGATGCCGTAGATTTTTCCGCCGAGCTGCTCCTTGAACCGGGCGATGTCGGCGAAAGTCTTGAGGCCCGCTGCGGCCACGTAGTCCGGCACCGCCAGCGTGGCTTGGGCATCGGCAAGGCTTGGCTGGTCCAGGACTCTCACCTGGTTGGCCGCCAGGAACGGAGCGATGTTGTTGTCCATCGCCGGTTTCCAGTAGCCCAGGAAGATATCGAGGCGCTTGTCACGGATGCCGGCGAAGATGATCTGCTGCACGGCGCTGGTCTGTTTGCTTTCATAACCCAGCCCCGTAAGCAACACATCAGCCATGCCACTGGTGGCGATCACGTCGGTCCAGTTGACCACGCCCATGCGCACGGTCTGGCAGGACGCCGGCTCGGCGGCCATTGCCCCGCTGCTCAGGATGACGGTACCGCAGAGGATCGACAGACAGCGTTTGAACAGTCTTTTCATCGGGAAGGTCTCGTGCGGCAGCGATTATTGTAGGTCGGTGTCTTAGTGCACCGTGACCGGAACATTACGCAGCGTCGAGGGGCTGAAGATGAACTGTGGCGACCCGGTTTTGCACGGTGGCGACCGTTCCCCTGCGAGGCTCAAGGCCACATCTATCTGAGGGAGCAAGGCTTGCTCCCACCCCCCCCCTAGCCCCAGGAAACAGGCATTATTTCTTGTAGGCCTGCTGCCCCCACGCCAGCAAGCCTTCCAGCAATTCCCTGAGCACCACCTGGGTCGGTTCCGCCAGATCCGCACGGTAGTTGAACGGCTCGAACTCTTCCATGTAGGTGCTCTGGCACAGTTCCAGTTGCACCGCGTGGATGTCCTCAGCCGGGTTGCCGTAGTGCCGCGTGATATGTCCGCCCTTGAAACGTCCGTTGAGCACGTGGGTAAATTCGCCGTGGCGGGCGCAGATAGCTTCGAGCTGGCTGGCCAGCGCCGGGGCGCAACTGGCGCCGTTGAAGGTGCCGAGGTTGAAGTCCGGCAACTTGCCGTCGAACAGGTGTGGGATCACCGAACGGATCGAGTGGGCGTCGAACAGCAAGGCATAGCCGAATTCGGCCTTGAGCCGCGCCAGTTCCTGCCGCAGGGTCTGGTGGTAAGGCACCCAGATCTGTTGCAGATAAGTCGCCCGCTCCGCGGCGGACGGCTCCAGCCCCTGGCGAAACAACGGTACGCCATCGAACAGGATCGAAGGATACAAACCGGTGGTGGCACCGACGTACATCGGCTTGTCATCGTCGGGGCGGTTCAGATCGATCACAAACCGTGAATATTCAGCGGCCAGGGTGCTGGCGCCCAGTTCGGTGGCGAACTCGTAAAGCTTGGGAATATGCCAGTCGGTGTCCGGCAAGCTCTGGGCCTCAGGGATCAAACCAGCCTTCACCGCCGGGGTCAGGCGCAGGCCGGCGTGGGGCATGCTGATCAACAGCGGCACGCGCCCTTGCTTGAAATTCAGGACCTTCTCCACAACCGTTCTCCTTAATCGATTTCCACGCCGTGACGCACGACGCGTTTTTCCAGATCGCCACCCAGCCAGTACGACAGGTCGGCCGGGCGGTCGATGTGCCAGGCGACAAAGTCCGCGACTTTGCCGACTTCCAGCGAACCGTGAGTGACAGCCATGCCCAAGGCCTGGGCCGCATGAATCGTCGCCCCCGCCAGAGCCTCCTCAGGGGTCATGCGAAAGCAGGTGCAGGCCATGTTCAACATCAAGCGCAACGACAGCGCCGGCGAGGTGCCGGGGTTGAGGTCGCTGGCCACGGCGATCTTCACGCCGTGCTTGCGCAGGGCATCCATGGGCGGCAGCTGGGTTTCGCGCAGGAAATAAAATGCCCCCGGCAGCAGCACCGCCACCGTGCCGGATTCGGCCATGGCCCTGGCGTCGTCCTCGGTCATGAATTCCAGATGATCGGCCGACAGCGCCTGATAACGGGCCGCCAGGCTTGAACCGTGCAGCGACGACAATTGTTCAGCGTGCAGCTTCACCGGCAGGCCCAGTTGTTGGGCGGTGATAAACACCCGTTCGACCTGCGCCGGGGAAAACGCCAGGTACTCGCAAAATGCATCCACCGCATCCACCAACCCTTCGGCGGCGAGGGCTGGGAGCATTTCGGTGCAAATGTGCTCGATGTAGTCATCGGCGCGATCAGCGTATTCCGGTGGCAAGGCGTGGGCCGCCAGGCACGTGCTGCGCACGCTGACCGGCAGCTGTTCACCCAGGCGACGGATGACCCGCAGGATCTTGCGTTCGCTGGCCAGGTCCAGGCCGTAGCCGGATTTGATTTCCACCGTGGTCACGCCATCGCGCATCAGGCTTTTCAGGCGTTTGGCGGCGCTGTTGAACAGTTCATCTTCGCTGGCGGCCCGGGTAGCGCGCACGGTGCTGGCGATGCCCCCGCCGGCCGCTGCGATCTCGGCGTAGCTGACGCCCTGCAGGCGCTGTTCGAATTCACCGCTGCGGTTGCCGCCGAACACCGTGTGGGTGTGACAGTCGATCAGCCCAGGAGTGACCCAGGCGCCCTTGAGGTCGTTGACGGCCGGATAGTCACCGGCCGGCAGCTCGGTGCGCGGGCCGATCCATTGAATCAGCTCGCCGTGGGTGACGATGGCGGCGTCTTCGATGATCGAGTAGACGCCCTGGGCCATGGTGGCGGCGTGGCAGTTTTGCCAGAGGGTTTTCATCCCGGTTTCCTCGAATTATTGAAGATCGAATCGCGAGCAGGCTCGCTCCCACAAGGACTTCTGGTGTACCGGGGCTCTACACCACCCCCTGTGGGAGCGAGCTTGCTCGCGATGAGGTCCTTACAGGCTCGGCAACAACTGCGCCGTGACCAGTTCATTCAGGCAACGACTGGCCAACAACTCGCTCGCCGCATTGATGTCCGGCGCGAAGAACCGGTCTTTTTCATAGAACGGCACTTCTGCGCGCAAGAGGGCGCGGGCCTGCTCCAGCTTGGCAGAGGTCTTCAAACCGCCGCGCAGATCCAGCCCCTGGCACGCCGCCAGCCATTCCACCGCCAGAATCCCCCGGGTGTTCTCGGCCATTTCCCACAGCCGCTTACCGGCGGCGGGGGCCATGGACACATGGTCTTCCTGGTTGGCCGAAGTCGGCAGGCTGTCCACCGAATGGGGATGGGACAACGCCTTGTTTTCGCTGGCCAGGGCAGCAGCGGTGACCTGGGCGATCATAAAGCCGGAGTTCACCCCGCCATTGGCCACCAGAAACGGCGGCAGTTGCGACATGTGCTTGTCCATCATCAGCGAAATACGCCGCTCACTCAGCGAACCGATTTCGGCGATTGCCAGGGCCATGTTGTCCGCGGCCATTGCCACCGGCTCGGCGTGGAAGTTGCCACCGGAAATCACGTCGCCCTCGGCGGCGAACACCAGCGGGTTATCCGACACGGCGTTGGCTTCGATCACCAGCACCTCGGCGGCCTGGCGGAACTGGGTCAGACAGGCGCCCATCACTTGTGGCTGGCAGCGCAGGGAATACGGGTCCTGGACCTTGTCGCAATTCTGGTGGGAAGCGGAGACTTCGCTGCGCTCGCCCAGCAGATCGCGATAAGCAGCGGCGGCATCGATCTGGCCTTTCTGGCCGCGCGCGGCGTGAATACGCGCATCGAATGGCGAACGCGAACCGAGCACCGCTTCTACCGTCAAGCTGCCCAGAGCCAGGGCGCCGGCGAACAGGTCTTCGCCTTCGAACAGGCCACGCAAGGCAAACGCCGTGGACACCTGGGTGCCGTTGAGCAGCGCCAGTCCTTCTTTTGCAGCCAGGGTCAGCGGCGCAAGGCCGGCCACTTTCAGCGCTTCGACAGCCGGCAACCATTCACCTTTGTAACGGGCCTTGCCTTCGCCCAACAGCACCAGGGACATGTGGGCCAGCGGCGCCAGATCACCCGAAGCGCCGACCGAGCCTTTCAACGGAATGTGTGGATAGACCTCGGCATTGATCAGCGCAATCAGCGCATCGATCACCTGCCGACGGATGCCGGAAAAACCCCGGCTCAGACTATTGACCTTGAGCACCATGACCAACCGCACCAGCGCATCGCTGATCGGCTCGCCCACGCCAGCGGCATGGGACAGCACCAGAGAGCGTTGCAGGTTTTCCAGGTCTTCACTGGCGATGCGGGTCGAGGCCAGCAGACCAAATCCGGTGTTGATGCCGTAGGCCGTGCGATTCTCGGCGAGAATCTGCTCCACGCAGGCGACGCTGGCTTCGATCTGCGCCGACGCGCTGGCGTCGAGGCTCAGGGTCACGGGTTGCTGATAGATGTCACGCAATTGAGCCAGGCTCAATTGGCCGGGAATCAGGTTTAAGGCAGTCATGTATTGCTCCTTTTGAGAGTTTTGTTTTCACCCGCCAGTCGCTCCGGAATGTTCCGTTATCCGTCACCCTCGCCTTTTGGACGGTGGATGCCTTGGCACGCTGGCGTTTTTTGATCAATTCAAATTCGGTAAAGCGTTGTGCAACACGGCTGGATCTTTAAGCAGCGCAGCAGCGCTGGCGATGTCCGGCGCCAGCCAACGGTCCTGGTCGTAGGCCGGCACATGCTCACGCAGCAGTTTCCAGGCAACGTCAGTGCCGGCCCCGAACCGCTGCGTCTTGAGAAACTCAAAAGCCTGGGCGGCCAGCAGGTATTCGATGGCGAGGATCTGCGTGCAGTTTTCCAACGCCCGGTGCAGCTTCAGGGCGGCGTTGGTGCCCATGCTCAGGTGATCTTCCTGCAAGCCCGAGGTGACAAAGTTGTCGAGCACCGCCGGCTGGGCCAGCTGGCGATTTTCCGCACACAGCGACGCGGCGACGTATTGCACGATCATCATCCCCGAATTCACCCCGGGGTTGGCCACCAGAAAGGCCGGCAGGCCGCTGACGTGGGGGTTGATCAAACGGTCGAGACGACGTTCGGCGATGGAGCCGATTTCGGCCATGGCAATCGCCAGCAGATCCGCCGCCAAAGCCACCGACTGACCGTGGGGGTTGGCCTGGGACATGACCCGGAAGCTCTCCGGCGTGCCCAGCAACAGCGGGTTATCGGTGCTGGCGTTGAGTTCGGTTTCGATCTGTTGCCGGGCATGGGCCAGTTGGTCACGAGCGGCACCGTGGACCTGAGGAATCGAGCGGATGCTCAACGCATCCTGGGTGCGAATGCCCAGGCTCGAAGCGATGACTTCGCTGCCGTCCAGTAGTGCCCGCAAGTTGACGCCGACCTGTTGCATGCCAGGGTGCGGCTTGAGGGCGATGATCTGGGCATCGAACGCCGCGATCTGCCCGCGCTGGGCCTCGAAGCTCATGGCGCCGATCACGTCGGCCCATTGCAGCAGCCGCGTCGCATCGGCCAGGGCCAGGCAACTGAGGCCGGTCATGCACGGCGTGCCGTTGACCAGGCACAAACCGTCCTTGGCCCCCAGTTGCACCGGTTGCAAGCCCTCTGCGGCCAGAGCCTGTTGCGCCGAGACGATTTGCCCGCGATAGCTGACATTGCCAACGCCCAACAACGCGATGCTGATATGGGCCATGTGGGTCAGGTAGCCCACCGAACCCTGGGACGGCACTTGCGGGGTGATGCCGCGATTGAGCAGCGCCAGCAGGGCTTCGACCACCCGGCGATGAATGCCGGACTTGCCCTGGCTGTAGTTGAGGATGGCCGCGCAGACAATCGCCCGGGTCTGTTCATCGGCCAGCGGCGCGCCAACGCCACAGGCATGGCTGAGCAGTGTGTTGCGCGACAATTGGCTGAGCTGTTCGTCCTTGAGCGAGACATTGCACAGGGCACCCAGGCCGGTGTTGACGCCATAAGCGCGCTCGCCGCTTTCGACGATGCGCTGGACGATGGCCTGGGCATTGTCGATCCGCGCCCAGGCCTGGGCCGACAGCTCAAGCTCGGCACCGAAGCGGGCGACCGCGACCACATCCTGCCAACGCAATGGCGCGTCGGCGATTACGATTTTTTCAGCCTGGGACATCTTCAACCTCATGCTTATAACCTGAACATTGATGCAGCTTTACCGGCGCCATCGCGAGCAGGCTCGCTCCCACAGGGATTTGCTTTGGACACAAAATGGGGTGAACAAAAAAGACCCCATTGTGGGAGCGAGCCTGCTCGCGATGGGAGCAGCCCAGCCACCACAAATCCCTCAAACCACCGCAGCCCTGCGCTGCACAAACCGATCAACATACTCATCCGCCGGCGAGTGCAGGATCTCTCGGGGTGTTCCGACCTGGATCAGCTTGCCATCCTTGAGAATCGCGATGCGGTTGCCGATGCGCACGGCTTCGTCGAGGTCGTGGGTGATGAACACGATGGTTTTGTGCAGGGTCTTTTGCAGTTCCAGCAACTGGTCCTGCATTTCCGCGCGGATCAGCGGGTCGAGGGCGCTGAACGCTTCGTCCATCAGGATGATGTCGGTATCCGCCGCCAAGGCACGGGCCAGGCCCACGCGCTGGCGCATGCCGCCGGAGAGCTGGTGCGGGTATTTGTTCTCGTAGCCCTTCAGGCCCACGGTGTTGATCCAGTGCAGCGCACGCTCAGTGCAGACCTGCTTGCTCTCGCCACGCACTTTCAAGCCATAGGCGACGTTGTCCAGCACGCTCTTGTGGGGCAACAGGCCGAAGCTCTGGAACACCATGCTGATCTTGTGCCGGCGAAATTCGCGCAGGGCTTCCATGTCCAGTTGCAGAATGTCTTCGCCGTCCACCAGGATCGCGCCGCTGGTAGGATCGATCAGCCGGTTGAAGTGGCGCACTAAAGTGGACTTGCCGGAGCCGGAAAGCCCCATGATCACGAAGATCTCACCGGTGCCAATGCTCAACGACAAGTCGTTCACACCGACCACGCAACCGGTTTCGGCCAGCACCTGGTCCTTGGTCTTGTTCTGGCGGATCAGCTCCAAAGCCTCCTTGGAGCGATTGCCGAAAATCTTGAAGACGTTCTTGACTTCGATCTTGCTGATGGCTGCGTTGTTCATTTGCTCACCTCATGCCGAGGACGACCATAGGCCTGGGTAATGCGGTCGATGACCACGGCGAGAATCACGATCGCCAGCCCGGCTTCCAGGCCGCGTCCGACGTTGAGGGTCTGGATGCCCACCAGCACATCTTCGCCCAGGCCACGGGCGCCGATCATCGAAGCGATGACGACCATCGACAGGGCCATCATGGTGGTCTGGTTGATCCCGGCCATGATGCTTGGCAGGGCCAGGGGCAGTTGCACGCCGAACAGCTGTTGCCAACGGTTGGCGCCGAAGGCATTGATGGCTTCCATCACTTCGCCGTCCACCTGGCGAATGCCCAGGTCGGTCAGACGAATCAATGGCGGCGCGGCGTAGATCACCGTGGCGAAAATCGCCGGGACCTTGCCCAGGCCAAACAGCATCAATACTGGAATCAGGTACACGAAGCTCGGCATGGTTTGCATGATGTCCAACAACGGCATCAACACCGAACGCAGGCGATTGCTGCGGGCCGAGAGGATGCCCAGCGGAATGCCGATCAACACCGAAATAAATGTCGCCACCAGCATCAGGGCGAGGGTCTGCATCAGTTTGTCCCACAGGCCCACCGCGCCCACCAGGAACAGCAGGCCGACAATCACCGCCGTGGTCGCGACCTTGCGGGTGGCGTGCCAGGCAATGCCGCCGACGATGGCCAGCATCAACCACCAGGGTGCCATGCGCAGCAGGCCTTCGAGGTTGACGATGGCCCACAGCAAGGTGTCGGAAATGTGCCGGAACACATCGCCGTAGTTGGTCACCAGGGAGTCGACCCAACTGTTGACCCAGTCGGCGATGGAGAAGGTAAAGCTTTCGGGAAACATAAGAGACTCTCGATCAAGTGGATGCAGTGAACGTCCCGGCCAGCCCTAGGGTTGGCCGGGTGTATTCGACCTACAGAGCCGCGTCGATTTTCTTGGCCGCGTCTTCACTGACCCAGGCGTGCCAGACTTCAGGATGTTCCTTCAGGAAGATCTTCGCCAGTTTCGGCGACTCGATCCGCTCCTTGGCCATGCGCCCGAGGTTCTGGTTCAGGATATCGATGGGCAGATTGACCTTTTCCAGCACCGCCACCAGTTCAGGCGCTTCGTCGTGGAAGGTCTTGGACAGGCCGACCTTGATGGTCACACTTTTGTCCACGCCCGGTTTTTCTTCCAGTTTCACCAGGTCCACCTGACCCATGAGCGGGGTTGGCGACCAGTAGTAGAACAGGATCGGCTCGCCGCGCTTGTAGCTCGACAGCACCGCCGCATCCAGGGCCGGACCGGTGCCGGGGCGGAAGTTGGTGTAGGTTTTTTCCAGGCCATAGCTTTTCAGCATTTCGCTGTTGTCCAGCTCACAGGTCCAGCCGGCCGGGCAGTTGTAGAAGCGGCCCTTGGATGGCTCTTCCTGATCCTTGAACACAGCGGCGTACTGGCCCAGGTCGGCGATGTTCTTCAGGCCCGGCGCCTTGGCTTCAAGCTTACGCTTGGCGTCACCCTCGATCACATAGCGCGGCACGTACCAGCCTTCGATGGCACCCACCACCGGGGCGCCGACGCCGACAACCTTGCCGGCCTTCTCGGCCTTGTTCCAGACTTCACTGCGACCGACCCATTCTTCGGCGAACACCTGAATGTCGTTGCTGCTCAAGGCGTTCTCCATGGTGATGGAGTTGCCTGGCAGACTGTCGGTCTTGCAGCCGTAGCCTTTTTCCAGCACCACTTGCATGACGTCGGTCAGCAACATGCCGCTTTCCCAGTTCAGACCGGCGAATTTCACCGGCTTGCCCGACTCGCACCAACCCGCCGCTTGCGTGGCGCCGGCACTGGCCAGCAGGCCCATGCAAAGCAATGTGGTCAGCAGGGTCTTGTTCGATTTCATTATGTGACGCTCCTAATCAGTGAATTGGCTTACGGCAGTCAAGAGGCATCCAGCCCTGTCAACATCCCATCAGGCCGCTTGGATGCGACCCGCCCTGCTCGGTTGTGCGTCAACCGCGTCCTGCTCGACCGGCAGGATCAATTGATCGGGTACAGCGCTGTGCCACTTCCTGGCGGCGAGGTAATACAGCACCGCCGGAACCACCAGGCCGATGATCCAGGAAATATCCACACCCCCCATCGCTTCCACCAGCGGACCGGTATAGAACTTGGTGGCGATGAACGGCAGTTGAACCAGTACACCGAAGACATAGACGCTGATACCAAGGGCATTCCAACGACCGTAGCGACCGTTCGGGTCGGCCAGCGCCGGCACGTCATAGCGCTCGCGAGTGATGCAGTAGTAGTCCACCAGATTGATCGCGCTCCAAGGCGTAAAGAACGCCAGCAAGAACAGGATGAAAGACTTGAACGCACCGAGGAACGAGTGCTGACCGAGCAGCGCGATCAGGGTCGCCGCGCCGACGATGACCAGCACGAAGCCTAGACGCTGCAAGCGCGTGACGTTCAGGTGACCCCGAAAACCACTGATGATGGTCGCAATGCACATGAAGCTGCCGTAGGAGTTCAGCGTGGAGATAGTGACCTTGCCAAAAGCGATGCTGAAGTACAGCAGCGCAGCGGTGGCACCGGTACCACCCAGGCCAACGATGTAGGCCACTTCGTGACCCGCGAACTGCCCATTGGCCGAGGCGGCGGCAAACACGCCAAGGATCATCGCCACCTGCGCGCCGATGACTGAACCTGCGCCTGCGGCAAAAAAGGTTTTCACCGAGGAAGTCTTGCTCGGCAGGTAACGCGAATAGTCCGCCACGTAGGGGCCGAAGGCGATCTGCCAGGAAGCCGCGAGCGACACCGCAAGCAGGAAACTGCTCCAGCTGAAATGGCGGATTTGCAGGAGTGCGCCAACGTCCGTCTGGCTCATCAGGCGAGCGAACAGGTAAACAAAGGCGATCACACCAATGACGCTGGCGACACGGCCAATGAAGTGAATCACCCGATAACCGAGCACCGTGACCAGCACGATGGTACTGGCGAAAATGAGGATGCCGACACTGTCGCTGACACCAAACAACTGGCCCAGCGCCTGGCCGGAAAGCACGGTTCCGGTTGCGGTGAAACCCAGGTACATCAGGCACACCAGCACGATCGGGATGGCCGCGCCGTACACACCGAACTGCACCCGGCTGGAGATCATCTGCGGCAGGCCAAGCTTGGGCCCTTGCGCGGCATGCAACGCCATGACGCCACCGCCGAGCAGTTGGCCGATCAGCAAACCGATCAACGACCAGAACACATCACCACCCAGCACCACCGCCAATGCGCCGGTGACAATGGCAGTGATTTGCAGGTTGGCACCCATCCAGAGGGTGAACTGGCTCAACAATCGGCCGTGTCTCTCCGCTTCCGGTATGTAGTCGATCGAACGCCTCTCGATCAACGGCTTGCTGCTTGCGCGTGTGCGGGTGACGGCCATGGTTCAACCTCTGTGGATTGTCCTAGTTCGAGCGTTGCTTTTTTGTGGGAGCGAGCCTGCTCGCGATGGCGGCCTATCAGCCAACACAAGTGTTGAATGTGCCGGCCACATCGCGAGCAAGCTCGCTCCCACATGGGCTCCGGGGTTACTTGCCGGTGATCATCGGCAGGTTCAGCCCCTGTTCCTTGGCGCAATCAATCGCGATCTGGTAGCCAGCATCAGCATGGCGCATCACCCCAGTACCCGGATCGTTGTGCAGCACGCGGGCAATTCGCTCGGCCGCTTCGTCGGTGCCGTCGCAGACAATGACCATGCCCGAATGCTGGGAGAAGCCCATGCCGACGCCGCCGCCATGGTGCAGCGACACCCAGGTCGCGCCGCTGGCGGTGTTGAGCAAGGCGTTGAGCAACGGCCAATCGGACACGGCATCGGAACCGTCCTGCATGGCTTCGGTTTCGCGGTTGGGGCTGGCCACGGAACCGGAGTCCAGGTGGTCGCGGCCGATCACGATAGGGGCCGACAATTCGCCGCTGCGCACCATTTCGTTGAACGCCAGGCCCAGCTTGGCACGCTGGCCCAGGCCGACCCAGCAGATACGCGCCGGCAGACCCTGGAAGCTGATGCGCTCGCGGGCCATGTCCAGCCAGTTGTGCAGATGGGCGTCGTCGGGGATCAGTTCCTTGACCTTGGCGTCGGTCTTGTAAATGTCCTGCGGGTCGCCCGACAGCGCAGCCCAGCGGAACGGGCCGATGCCACGGCAGAACAGCGGACGGATATACGCCGGTACGAACCCTGGGAAATCGAAGGCATTTTCGACGCCCTCTTCCTGGGCCATCTGACGGATGTTGTTGCCGTAGTCGAAGGTCGGCACGCCCATTTTCTGGAAGGCCAGCATGGCTTTGACGTGGACGGCCATCGATTGTTTGGCCGCTTTGACCACGGCAGCAGGCTCAGTCTTGGCGCGGGCGCGGTACTCGTCCCAGGTCCAGCCGGCCGGCAGGTAACCGTTGAGCGGGTCGTGGGCGCTGGTCTGGTCGGTAACCATGTCCGGGCGCACACCGCGACGGACCATTTCCGGCAGGATTTCGGCGGCGTTGCCACAGAGCGCGATGGAGATCGCCTTGCCTTCTGCGGTGTATTTCTCGATACGGGCCAGCGCGTCGTCCAGATCAGTGGCCTGTTCGTCGACATAACGAGTCTTGAGGCGGAAATCGATGCTCACCTGCTGGCATTCGATGTTCAGC
Source organism: Pseudomonas sp. N-137 (assembly GCF_034555295.1). Taxonomy (NCBI): domain Bacteria; kingdom Pseudomonadati; phylum Pseudomonadota; class Gammaproteobacteria; order Pseudomonadales; family Pseudomonadaceae; genus Pseudomonas; species Pseudomonas sp. N-137. The sequence continues at coordinate 233,587 of NZ_JAXUDQ010000032.1, read as the reverse complement.
GAGCAAGCGCCGGCCAGGGTCGCGGCCAACGGCTGCGCACCGCCCATGCCGCCCAGGCCGGCCGTGAGGACCCAGCGCCCCTTGAGGTTGGCGTCGTAATGCTGGCGACCGGCCTCGACGAAGGTCTCGTAGGTGCCTTGGACAATGCCCTGGCTGCCGATGTAGATCCAGCTGCCGGCGGTCATCTGGCCGTACATGGCCAGGCCCTTGGCGTCCAGTTCGTTGAAGTGTTCCCAACTGGCCCAGTGCGGCACCAGGTTGGAGTTGGCGATCAACACGCGAGGAGCGTTGCTGTGGGTTTTGAACACGCCCACCGGCTTGCCGGATTGCACCAGCAGGGTTTCGTCGTCGTTGAGGTTGGTCAGGCTTTCGACGATCTTGTCGTAGCACTCCCAGTTACGCGCCGCACGGCCGATGCCACCGTAAACCACCAGTTCCTTGGGGTTCTCGGCCACTTCGGGGTCGAGGTTGTTCATCAACATGCGCAGCGGCGCTTCGGTCAGCCAGCTCTTGGCGGTCAGGGTGTTACCGCGTGGGGCACGGATTTCAACGTCACGGTATTTTTCGGGTTTGCGGGTAGCGTCGGTCACAGCAAGAACTCCTCAGCGATCAATCCAGACCAGCCCAGGCAATGGGCGCGATTTCCAGGCACGTTACGTTGAGCAATGGTGACTCATACGCATACGTCTTTACTTGTATGTACAAGCATATGCAATCAGGCGGCCAACTTGATGAATGCGCGCCCAAGGAAAACGACGAGCATGGTTGTGAGTCCCGTAATTAAAGGGCTCTAGCGGAAAATGAAATTTCTGAAGGGGATTTTTGGTACTGGAAGGAAGGGCCAATAAAGCGTGGCGTTGCGCCACGCTGGGGCATTCGGTAACAAGTTGGTGCGAGTAGAAGGAACAACGATCAGGCTTTTGTGGCGAGGGGGCTTGCTCCCGCTGGGGTGCGAAGCAGCCCTATATTTTTTGCGACTGCTGCGCAGTCGAGCGGGAGCAAGCTCCCTCGCCACAATGGCCTACACGTCTGAGGTCAGTGAGCAGTCAGCTCGATCACACAGCACTGGCCAGCAGTTGATATCTCCAGCAATCCGGTGTTACCGCTCAGTTGCAGGCAGTCGTAAAGCCCCAGTGCCTCGACAGCCGTATCAATCTTGACCCTCAGCGTCGGAGCCGCACTGAACACCAACACCGTCCCCGCCTCACTGAAAAACCGCTGCTGGCCGCCCATCCACTGCAACCGCGCGCGGTAACGCAGTGGCGCGTAGATCAGGTTGAAATCACGAATCGGCCCGCCCAGCAACGTACAGTGCACATGGCTCTCGCCGTTGAATGCAAAAGGGTCCAGCGGATGCAAAGCCCGCGTAACCTGACCATCGACGTTCAGCGTCATGCCGTCACCCTGCAAGACACTGATGACCCGCTCGTAACCGGCGAAGCTGGAAAAGCCACCCGACTCAGCAATATCGGCAATCGACAGGCGCCAGCCGAAACCGTCCAGGCCGGTACCCGCATCACGGGTAATTTCTTCGGTGCTGCCGCCGCCGTTTTTCCATGGCATGCGTGGATAATCGGCGGCGCGCAGAACTTTCATCTGCTTGATCATTTATGAAAGCGTCCTTCCAGACGATGACGGGAACCGGGGTGAATCAGGCGCGCGGCGGTTACCGGCTGACGCCCCGACCAGGTGCGGCGGCGAATCAACAGGCATGGCTCGCCCCGTTCGATCTGCAGCAGCTTGCACTCGCTCGCCTCAGCGAGAATCGCTTCAACCACGTGCTCGCCTTCGGTCAGCGGCGCAACCTGATTGAGGTAGGCGTAGGGCGTTTGCAGGGTGAAGTCCTGCTTGAGGTAGTCCGGGGCCACCAGGGCATTGACGAAACGGTCCTCGATTTGCACGGGGATGTCGTTTTCGAAATGAACGATCAGCGAATGGAATACCTTCTGGCCTTCGCGCATGTCCAGGGCCAGGGCGCGCTCGGAACCGGCGGCCTCTTCCTCCAGTGTGATGACCTTGCACGTATGGCGATGGCCTCGGGAGGCGATCTCGTCGGCAATGTTATGCACTTCGAACAACGCCGACTGGCTCTTGGGCTCGGCCACGAAGGTGCCGACGCCCTGCATGCGCACCAACAGGCCGTCGGCGGTCATCTCACGCAGGGCACGGTTGATGGTCATGCGGCTGAAACCCAGTTGGCTGACCAGTTCGCTTTCCGATGGCACGCGGTAATGCGGCGGCCAGTTTCCACTGTCGATCTGCTGGGTGATCATCTGTTTGACGCGGGCGTACAAGGGCGCCGGACTGTCGCCCATGTTTGCGGCCAGCGGCGGTTTGGCAGGCGGAGTCGGCACGGCGGTTCCTTGTTCTGCAAAAGAAGGGTGCTAGCTTGCCGGAGTTTACCGGGCAGGCAAACGTCTGTATATGTATATACAAATTACGCACGATGAGGTTGAACCATGTCCGCCTTCTTTGCCGAACGCGCGCTGCTGCCTAGTGGATGGGCCCATGATGTACGTTTTGAAGTCGACGCCAGCGGCGTCTTGACTCATATCCAGGCCGATTCCCAGGCAAACGGCGCCGAACGGCTGGGCGGGCCACTGTTGCCTGGCATGCCGAACCTGCACTCCCACGCCTTCCAGCGGGCCATGGCCGGGCTGGCGGAAGTGGCGGGCAACCCCAACGACAGTTTCTGGACCTGGCGCGACCTGATGTACAGCCTCGTCGGAAAAATCAGCCCCGATCAGCTCGGCATCATCGCCCGACAGCTGTACATCGAAATGCTCAAGGCCGGTTACACCTCGGTCGCCGAATTCCATTATGTACACCACGACACCGACGGCACGCCTTACGCCGACCCGGCGGAACTGGCCCTGCGCATCAGCCAGGCCGCCAGCGCCGCCGGCATCGGCCTGACCCTGCTGCCGGTGCTCTACAGCCATTCCGGTTTCGGTGGCCAGGCCCCCAATGACGGGCAACGTCGATTCATCAACAGCACCGAAAACTACTTGAAACTTCAGTCACGCTTGCAGCCGATCCTGGCCGGGCAACCAGCCCAGGCGCTGGGTTTGTGTTTCCACTCGCTGCGCGCCGTGACCCCCGGGCAAATCCAGGAAGTGCTGGCCGCCAGCGACCGCCATTGCCCGGTGCACATCCACATTGCCGAGCAGCAAAAGGAAGTCGACGACTGCCTGAGCTGGAGTGGCGCCCGACCGCTGCAATGGCTGTACGAAAACACCGAGGTGGATCAGCGCTGGTGCCTGGTCCACGCCACCCACGCCAATGCTCACGAAGTCAGCCTCATGGCCAGGAGCCAAGCGATTGCCGGCCTGTGCCTGACCACCGAAGCCAACCTGGGTGATGGGATTTTCCCGGCGGTGGATTTCCTCGCCCAGGGCGGACGTCTTGGGATCGGTTCCGACAGCCATGTGTCGTTGAGCGTGGTGGAAGAGCTGCGCTGGCTGGAATACGGCCAGCGCCTGCGAGATCAACGGCGCAACCGCTTGTATCGGACCGATCAACCGATGATCGGGCGCACCTTGTTCGATGCCGCGCTGCAAGGGGGTGCCCAGGCGTTGGGACAACCGGTCGGCGCCCTCGAAGTGGGCAAGCGCGCCGACTGGCTGGTGCTCGATGGCAACGATCCGTACCTGGCCAGCGCCAACGGCGATGGGATTCTCAATCGCTGGCTGTTTGCCGGCGCAGATCGTCAGGTGCGGGATGTGATGGTTGGCGGGCAATGGGTCGTGCGTGACGGGCATCATGCCGGGGAGGAGGACAGTGCGCGGGCGTTTACTCAAGTCTTGCGCGAACTGTTGGGTTGACCACAAAAACTGTGGGAGCGAGCCTGCTCGCGATGGCGGTCTATCAGTCAACATCTGTGTTGAATGTGACGACCTCATCGCGAGCAGGCTCGCTCCCACATTTGATCGGTGACTATCAATCCGAAGTCTTGGCCATCTGCCGATCCGAGGCACGCCAGATCAACCGTGTTGTGTCGTAACCCTGCTGGCGCGCCTTGCTCAGCAGTTCTTCGCGCACAACGCCATTGACCGTCGGGGTTCGGGACAGCAACCACATGTAGCGACGACTCGGGTCACCGACGATGGCGGTCTTGTAATCATCGCTGACATACAGGACCCAGTATTGCCCCTTCGCTACACCCGGCACGATCCGCGAAAACCAGTTATCAAACTCGACCCAGAGCTTGTCGGTCTTGCCCGGCACTTGAGGCGTTGCAGTGCCCCTGGCTTCTTCCCACTGCCAGTCCGAGGTCAGGCAGCGGTTGAACACATCCACATTGCCGTCAGGCTTGAGGGTGTAGTGGGCTTCGGATTGCGCGCAGTTGCGCTGGAAGTACATCGGTAGACGGGCCAACTCGTACCAGGTCCCTTGGTAACGCTTGAGGTCGACGCTGTTGACAGTCTTTGGCGCCAACGGGTCTTCGCCAGAAGTGGCACAGCCAGCCAATACCAGGCCGGCAAAAAGCACTAACAATAACCGCATCATTATTTTTCTCCCGCGGGCCGGTGGCCCCGGTTTACTTCAGGCCTTGGCCGGAAAACATCAACACTTTGTCACCGGCGTACTGCACGCTGATAAAGCTCTTCTGGTCGCCCCAGGTGCAACTGGACATGCCGAGCGCGCCCGAACAATCGGTCGGTTTCCCCAACAACGCTTCGACTTCGGCCTTGGGCATGCCGGCAGACAGTTTCGAATAGTTTTCCTGGTTGACCTTGCTGCATGCCGTCAACAAGACGCACAAGGACAACAGGGCGATAGATCGCAGCGACATGGTGTAACTCCTGGAACGGAAGGGGGTGGCAGGGTGCCAACCAGAACCTTAGAAGAGAAAACCCCTATCTGGTTCCCCGACAGACCCAGTATTTGTTGGGCTTTGGGCCGGTGTTTCATGGATGAATCAACCCGTTTGTGACGCCGTCGTGTATTTCGTCGGGATTAGCCTGCACGCGCCTGATTCAAAGCGCTTTGGAGCCGATAAAAAGAGCAGCGCGATGCCAGGTGTTATGGCAAATTGACGCCCCTTCCTGACCAGCTCCTCTGCGGTAGCGTTCTTAATGACCAGAAACATGAAATTCAGCCACAAAATCCTGCTGGCTGCTGCGCTCGTGGTAGCCGTTGCATTCGCCTGCTTCATCCTGTTCAACGACTACCGTCAGCGCCAGGGCTTGCAAGCCAGCACCGAGACCTCCATGCAGGAGCTCGGCAGCCTGACCAGCCGCAACATTCAAACCTGGGTCGAAGGCCGCACCCAATTGCTGCAATCGTTGGCCCAGCAGATTGCCGTGGACGGCAGCAGTGCCGATAGTCTCAAGCGCGCCGTGGGCCTACCGGCCTACACCGGCAACTTCCAGCTCAGCTATTTCGGTGGCACCGACGGCGTGATGTTCTCGGTACCGGCCGGCAATCGTGCGGCCGACTACGATCCCCGCGCCCGTGGCTGGTACAAGGCCGCCAACAGCGCCCAACAAACCATCGTCACCGAACCCTACATCGCCGCCTCGTCGGGCAAACTGGTAATAACCGTCGCCACCCCGGTACAACATCAGAACCAGATGATCGGCGTGGCCGGTGCGGACATCGACCTGTCCAGCGTCAGCGCCATCATCAACTCGCTGAATTTCGGCGGCCACGGCCATGCGTTCATCGTCAGCGCCGACGGCAAGATCCTCATCCACCCCGACAGCAAGCGCGTGCTCAAGACCCTGGCCGAGGCCTACCCTGACGGTGCACTGCACGTCAGCCCAGGCATGAAAGAAGTCGAGCTCGACGGCAAGACTCAATACCTCTCCTTCACGCGGGTCAACGGCGTACCGGGGGCCGACTGGTACGTGGCGCTGGTGCTCGACAAGAACACTGCCCTGGCGATGCTCAGCGAGTTCCGTACTTCGGCGCTGATCGCCATGGTGATTGCCGTAGTATTCATCATCGCCCTGCTGGGCATGCTGATCCGCGTGCTGATGCAACCGCTGCTGACCATGGGCCGCGCCATGCATGACATCGCCGAAGGCGAAGGCGACCTGACACGCCGTCTGACCATCCATGGCCAGGACGAATTCGGCGCTCTGGGCACGTCGTTCAACCGTTTCGTGGAGCGTATTCACACGTCGATCCGCGAAGTGGCCTCGGCCACCGGTCTGGTCAACGAAGTCGCACTGCGTGTGGTCAGCGCGTCAAACTCGTCGATGGTCAATTCCGATCAGCAGGCTTCACGCACCAGCAGCGTGGCCGCGGCGATCAACCAGCTCGGTGCCGCCGCCCAGGAAATCGCCCAGAACGCCGCCCTCGCCTCGCAACATTCCAGCGATGCCCGCAGTCTGGCCGAAGATGGTCAACACGTGGTGGATAAAACCATCACCGCCATGCAGCAGTTGTCCGCCAAGATCAGCGATTCGTGCGGCAACATCGAAACCCTGAACAACAATACGGTGAACATCGGCCAGATCCTTGAGGTGATTACCAGCATTTCCCAGCAGACCAACCTGCTCGCCCTGAACGCCGCCATCGAAGCCGCCCGGGCCGGTGAAGCCGGTCGCGGCTTCGCGGTGGTGGCCGATGAAGTGCGCAACCTGGCTCATCGCACCCAGGATTCGGCGCAGCAGGTGCAGAAGATGATCGAGGAGCTGCAAGTCGGCGCCCGGGAAGCGGTCCTGACCATGACCGACAGCCAGCGCCAGAGCGAAAGCAGCGTCGGCATCGCCAACCAGGCCGGCGAACGCCTGGGCAGCGTGACCCAGCGCATCGGTGAAATCGACGGCATGAACCAGTCCGTGGCCACCGCCACAGAAGAGCAGACCGCCGTGGTGGAATCGATCAACGTCGACATCACCGAAATCAACACGCTGAACCAGGAAGGTGTGGAAAACCTGCAAGCGACATTGCGGGCCTGTGCCGACCTTGAACAGCAAGCGGCGCGGTTGAAGCAGTTGGTGGGTAGTTTCCGAATCTAGTGCCCGGGCGGGGCCCATCGCGAGCAAGCTCGCTCCCACAGTAGATCTCTTTGCCACAAAGATCCCTGTGGGAGCGAGCTTGCTCGCGATGGCGGCATCAGCCTCACAGCAAAATCAGAACCTGGACCCAGGCCTGTTCAAAAACTCGATTTCATCAGCCGTGGACTCACGCCCCAACACCGCATTGCGATGGGGGAAACGTCCAAACTGCGCAATGATCTTCTGATGCCGCTCGGCGTAATCCAGGTTGTCTTCGAACACCGCCCGATCCGCCTCGGGCTGCTCGCGGGTCAGTTCGATGAAACGGGACACCGCTTCATTCTGCACTGCCAGGTTTTCGCAATGTTCGAGCACCAGGTAGATGAACACCCGCTGGATAGGTTCGAGTTGCCGGTCGAAACCCGCCGCCATGCCCTGGGCCACCAGCGCTTGGGCACGCAGGTCACCGGAAAAAGCCTTGGGGGAGTCGCGAAAGATCATCCGCGGGAGCTGATCAAGCAGCAGCACCAGGGCCAGCCAGCCTTCGGGGCGTTGCGCCCAGTCGGTCAATCCGCCGGCCAGTGCCTGCTCGACCTGATCGCCGAAGCGCTCGTGCGCTTGGCGATCATGCCGTTTGCCGAACCACAGCTTGCCCTTGTCAGCGGCTATTTCGTCCGGCGATTTGGCTGAGCCAAACCACCAATCGAGCAACGGCTGCCAGGGCTGGGCCATGATTTATTCCTTGTGGTAGGCCGTGGCGCGGGCGACTTCTTCCTTCGAGCCAAGGAACACCGCCACACGCTGGTGCAGGCCTTCGGGCTGGATGTCGAGAATACGCTGGTGACCGTCAGTGGACGCACCGCCAGCCTGTTCCACCAGGAACGACATCGGGTTGGCTTCGTACATCAGACGCAGTTTGCCCGGCTTGGACGGCTCGCGGCTGTCGCGCGGGTACATGAACAGACCGCCACGGGTCAGGATGCGGTGTACGTCCGCGACCATCGCGGCGACCCAGCGCATGTTGTAGTTCTTTTTCAGCGGACCTTCTTCACCGGCCAGCAATTCGCCCACGTAGCGTTGTACCGGGGCTTCCCAGTGACGCTGATTGGACATGTTGATGGCGAATTCCTGGGTGGTTTCAGGAATGGTGATGTCTTCGTGGGTCAGAACGAAGCTGCCCATCTCACGGTCCAGCGTGAAGCCTTTGACGCCGTCGCCCAGGGTCAGCACCAGCATGGTCTGCGGGCCATAGATGGCATAACCGGCGGCGACCTGTTCGGTGCCTGGCTGCAGGAACGCCTTTTCATTCAAGGCTTCATTCTGGCTCAGGTATTCGTTCGGGCAACGCAATACCGAGAAGATGGTGCCCACTGGCGCGTTGATATCGATGTTCGACGAACCGTCCAGTGGGTCGAACACCAGCAGGTAAGCACCCTTGGGGTATTTGCCTGGGATCTGGTAGGCGTTGTCCATTTCCTCGGACGCCATGCCGGCCAGGTGGCCGCCCCATTCGTTGGCTTCGAGCAGGATTTCGTTAGAGAGCACGTCGAGCTTCTTCTGCACTTCACCCTGCACGTTTTCGGTGCCCATGCTGCCCAGGACACCACCCAGGGCGCCTTTGGATACGGCGTGGCTGATCTCCTTGCATGCACGCGCCACCACTTCGATCAAAAAGCGCAGATCGGCAGGGGTGTTGTTGCTGCGGGTCTGCTCAATCAAATAGCGACTCAAGGTAACGCGGGACATGGACGGCTCCGAAGAATAGGGGGCGGAAAAACCTGCGCAGTTTAGCGCGAGTCGGGACTTAATTCCTCCTATGAGACGGGGAATGGAGGATTGAGTTCACGGGGTCGCGCCTCGCTTGGGTATTTCTGTTGTCGAGAGGACGCTATCGCGAGCAGGCTCGCTCCCACATTTGATCTTCTGCGGACACAGTTTTTGTATACGACATAAATCCAGTGTGGGAGCGAGCCTGCTCGCGATGGGTGTGCAGCACCTCAGTTTTTGACCGGCGGCTTGCGCAGCAAGCTCAATGCCATCCCCGCGAGGACCAGTACGCTGATCAGCAACACCGCCCACAAGCCGATCTTCTTCCAGTTGGTCTCGACGGTCGCAGAGGGCGTTGCGGCAGCCGATGCCGAGGTCGCCACACCATCGGTCTTCGCCGTACCCAGGGTCGCCAGGCGTGACGGCTTGTAATCGGGCACCAGCGTGGCCAGTGGCAGGCTGGCCGCTTTCATCGTCGCATTGCCCAGCGCCAGGCTGTAGGGCCCCTCGCCCCGCGCCAGGAACACCACCTGGGTCGGGCGCACGGCAAAACGCAAGGCTGGCGCTTGGGCACCGAGGCCGCCGCCTCGCTCGTCCACCGTCAGCTTCAATTGCTGCACGGTCTGCCCCGACAGCTGCAGTTGGTTTTGCAGCACATCCTGGCCGTTCTGGGTCAGGCGATACAGCAAGCCGCTGCCCAGCGATTGCCACGGCTGGCTGCTTTCACGCCGTCCGGCCAGGGTCACCGGTGCCAGGCTGTTGGCCTGGCTCAGTTCGACCTGCACCTGTTCGACATTCAACCCCATGGGCAACTGCCAAGTGTATTGCCCAGCCTTCGTGGTGCTACCGGCCAAAGGCTGCGACCAGACCAACGGCAACGGCAGGCTTTCGCGACTGCCGCTCTGCAACTGGGCCGAGGTCAACACCGGCGCCGATGACGGCGATTCCCACAACAACCGCAGATAACGCGCCGGCTGTCCTGGCAAGCTGACCTCATGCTGCTCCACCCGCTCATCAGCAAAGGTCAGCCGCGCCACCTGGCCTTCGCCCCACGCCTGCCAGTGTTGCAGGTCGTCACTGGCTTCGATGGTGAAGCGCTGGAAGCCGTCGCGCTCGCTGGTCCAGTCGAGGATCAGCTGCTGCAAGGGCGCCTTGATCGCACTGGCATCCAGCAGCCAGCCGCGCAGTTCCTCCTCCCCCGCCTCGAGCCGGCTGGACGGTTGCACCTGCACCAGCGTGCCGTTGGCGCTCGATTGCACCCGTACGCTGGGCGCGCGCTCGTTGTCATCGGCGGCGTTGTACAACGGGAACCACTTCACGTCGGTGGTGCTGTTTTCCCGGCTCCGGGCCGTCTCGCGAACCAATGCGTAGGCCTGGGCCTGCCCGGCGGCGTTGAACACCCGCAGGTCGCTCAGATCGGTCTGGCGCGCTTGCAACTGAATCTCCAGGGGCAACGCCAGGCGATACCAAGGTCCCTCGCCGCTCAAGGCCAATGGCACCTGATGGGCAAAGTCCGCCGGCTGTTCCTGGGCCGTCACCGACAAGGCCACCCACAACCCCACCACGCCCAACCCGATGCGACTCAACTTGTGACTCAAGACGACACTCCCTCACTGACAGGTATTGGCGACTCGGTCCGCGAGCCCCCTTCCGGGCGTTTTGGCGGCAGCGGCGCGAAGTAGCCCACCACCAACAGCAATACACCCACGCCGATAAACGACACGATCCGCGCCAGACCGCCACGGTTGCTCAATTCGACAAAGAACAGCTTGGCCACCACCACGGCGATCAACGCCGCACCGATCAGCCAGACCTCACGACGATGGCGCAGATGCCCGCCGATCATCAGGCCCAGGGCAATCAGGGTCCAGACGATGGACAGCCCGGCCTGCACAAACATGGATTCGAGCAACGCATCCAGCTCGAACGGCACGCCGATCCAATGGTGGGCACTGCGCATCACCACGGCGGTGAAGAACGCGAACAGCGACACGCCGGCGATCAACTGGGCGACGTGTCCGGCATGACCCCACCGGATTGCCAGTTGCGCCACCGCGCTGCGGGCCCACGCGTAGACGCCAAACAAGGCGAACAGCAAGCCCAGCTCCAACGGGTTGAGCAGCGGCACATAGGGCAACGGCTCGGCGCTGCCGTCGCTGAAGGTGTTGGCCAGCCAGAACCAGCCCAGCATCAACAGGGCCAGGGGTGCCGCCGCGTACACACGATATTCGCGCGAATGGGCCGAGACCGGCCACGGCCAGGCCCGTGGCGCGGCCATCAGCACCAGGTACAGGCTCGGCAGAATCGCCCAACCCAGCCAGCGCCAGGCGTTGTACTGCTCGGACAACAGCAGCAGGCCGTAGCGCACCTCCAGCGCCAGCACACCGATCAGCAGCCAGCAACCGAGCACATGGGCGGTGCTGCGCGCCCGGGTCGGTAGCAGCGGTGCCAGACGTTTCAGGGAAAGCAAATGCACGGCGAACACGGCCAACCAGGCCAGCCAGCCGAAATCCGCCGCCGGGTGATAACGACTCTGGCCGGTCGCGACCAGCACACAGCCGGCCACAGGTATCAGCAAGGTGCATAGCAACCCCATCGCCGGCCATTTCAAACGCAGCGCCAGCAATGCCCACAGCGCCACACTGATTGCCGCGACGATCAGCATCAAATGACCTTGCAGGTGCTGCGGTGCAAAGCGCAGCACTTCGCTGCCCCACGCCAGTGCCCACCAGCCTGCGCCCCAGACCAGCAGCAACTCGGACAACCGCTGCAAGCTCAAGGCCTGGAACACCGCCGACGGATGGCCGCGCTGCAATCGCCATGCGCCCACCAGTGCCGCCAGTCCCAGCACCAGCGGCGTCCAGAACCCGCTGTGGGCCAGGGGCCGCAGATCCTCGGCACTCAGCGGCCCGAGCAGCGCCGATCCGGCGGCAAGGAACGCCGCGCCGCCGATCAACTGCAACAACAGGCCAAACACGAAACTCACGCGCTGCTTCAGGTACAGGCTCAGCCAGATGATCAGCAGGCCGCTGGCCGCCCATACACCGCTCGCCGTTTGCCAGGGCAGGACGAAGAGCACGGCAAGGTTGATCAGCACCAACCCAGCCAGCAGCACCACCGACAGCCCGCGCAGCAATCGGACATCGTTGCGCACCATGTCATCGCGTGCCGCCAACAGCATGCCGCCAATCAGCGCCAGGCCGATCAGGGAGGCGCTGAGCAAACCGCTCCAGCCAGCGCTGAACACGGCGGTCGAATCCCCTTCGGCCCCCTGCAAACGCAACAGAAACAACGCGCCACCCAGCAGTTGTACTGCGAACGCCGTAAACAGGAAGCTGCGCGATTGCAGGCGCAGGCCCGCGAACAGCGTCGCCAGACCGGCCAAGGCCCAAGCGATGGCAGTGCCGTGAGTGAAGAAGAACAACGGCGCCAGCAGATAGAGAAAACTCAAGCCCAGCACTGCCAGCACCGGCAGGCCTTGGCGCTCCCAGCGTGTGGCGTGCTCAGGCGCGGTCTTGCGCAACTGGTAGAAACTGAACAGCAAGGCGCCACCCAGCATCAACGCCCCCAGCGGGGCGCCATCGATCAGGCTGCTGTCGCCCTGACGCAACTCGCTGACAAAAGCCAACGCCGAGCCCAGTTGCAGCAGCAAGGCAAAAGCCCGAGCCAAAGGCCGCTGCTGACGCAGGCCCAGCCAGAAAATCCCCGCCCCTTCCACGGCCCATGCCGCCGCGGTCCACCGAGCATCGAGGCCCAGGGGAATCGCCAGGCTGGCAAAAATCACCCCCAAGGCCAGGCAGGTTTCGGCCAACAGGACGGCGCGCCCCCCCATCAATACCCGCGCCAGCCCCATGTAGATGATGCCCAGGGCCAGGGCGCTGAACGCTGCGGCGAACTCCAGATGCTGCACCAGCGCGAACTGCAGACCGAACCCCACCAGGGGCGGGCCGAACAACAGGGTGCCGTCCACGTAGTCGCCCTTGCGGGCCGACCAGCGCAATAGCGCATCGCGGCCTTCGTCCTCGGGCCCGTCGCCCATTTCCAGCAGCTTGCGTCGGGTAAACAACAAGCCGATCGCCAGGTACATCAGGAAGAAAACAATCAGGAACGGCTCGGTGCTCCAGAGCAGTTCCGGCCCATAAGAGCGCAAGCCCCAGGCGAAACCGATGCCGAAGGTGCCGACAAAACCAATCAGGTTGAGCAGGCGCCAGGCCTTGAACCAGGCAATCGCCAGAATGCCGGCATTGAGCAGGATGAAGTAGCTGAACAGCGCGACATGGTTACCGCTGCCGGTGGAAGTCAGGATCGGCGCGGCAAACCCGCCCAACGCTGCCACCGCAGCCAGGCCGAGGGCATTTTGGGTGACCGCCAGAATCGCCGAGAACACCGTGACCGCCACCAGCAAGCCCAAGGCCGCTTTCGAGTCGAGCAGCGGATGCAGGCGCATGGCGGCGAACACGGTCAGGTACAGCACGGCGATCCCGGTGCCCTGCAACATCAGCGCGTAGTTGCTGTTGCGCTGGCGCAGCCACCAGCCCAGGCCTAACAGGCCCAACGCACTGGCCGCGACGCCGGCATAACGCAACTCGATGGGCACGACCATGCCTTCAGTGGCATAGCGCAGCAGAAACGCCAGGCCGAGGAACAACAGCACGACCCCGACCCGCAATACGGTATTACCGCCAAACAGCCAGTTACGCGCCCCCGCGACGGCACGCTCGAACAGATTCGGACCACGAGGGGCAGCCGGTTCCGGCTGGACCGGTTTGGGGGCGGCCGGCGCAGACTTCCATACGTCGTCGGGCAACGGCTGACTGGCTTGTGTGGTCATCGCCGGAAGGGCTTCAAGGTCAGGCGGCAGTTCCCAAACCAGCTCCGGCTCAGGTGGGATTTCGGATTCCGGTGCCTGGGCCACGACGATCTCGGGCGATGGCGGCGGTTCGGAGGCTGCGACCGTGCTGCGCTCAAGCGCGATCAGCCGCTGCTCCAGTGCGCTCAAGGTGCGCTGGGCCGTTTGCAACTGGTTCTGCTGTTCGGCGGCGTGGGCGCCGAGGCGACGCAGACCAATCCCCTGAGCGATGCCAAGGCCCAGTAACGCGCCTATCAGCGCATCGGCGAACGACTCATCCACCACCCAGCCAAATGCCAGGCCCAACAGCATCAAAATCCATTGCATGGTCGATATCCCTAAGCGGCCCTTTGCGGGCGTAACCGGGGTGAAGCGGTGCCTGGTTCAGTCTAGTGGAACCACACAAACCTTGTGGGAGCGAGCCTGCTCGCGATAGCGGTCCGTCAGTTACCAAACAGGTTGGCTGACACACCGTTATCGCGAGCAGGCTCGCTCCCACAATGGATTGCTGGCGCCTCAAGCACTAAACCGGCCACACAGCCCGGCGAAACTGGCGCTTAGTATATCGACCAAGCCCAACCACCGTTGGGCTTCGCTCACATTTCCTGCAACTGCTACTCCAGGGCTTTCCAGATGTCGGTGGCGTATTCCCGAATGGTCCGGTCGGAGGAAAACCAGCCCATGCGCGCGGTGTTGAGCACCGCCGAACGCCACCAGTGCTGGGCGTCGTGCCAACGTTCTTCGACCCTGGCCTGGGCATCCCAGTAAGAGTCGAAGTCGGCGCAGACCAGAAAGCGATCGTAATCCACCAGCGAATCGACAAGCCCGGTGTAGCGCATCGGATCGTCCGGCGAAAACACCCCGCCGCGAATAGCCTGCAACACATCGTTGAGGCGATGGGACGCGGCAATGTCCGGCGCGGCACTGAACTCGCCGTTCTGCTTGCGGGCCTCCACCTGCTCGGCCGTCAGGCCGAAAATGAACATGTGCTCACCGCCCACGCGCTCATGCATCTCCACGTTGGCGCCGTCCATGGTGCCGATAGTCAGCGCACCGTTAAGACCGAACTTCATGTTACTGGTGCCTGACGCTTCAAAACCGGCCGTGGATATCTGCTCGGAAAGGTCCGCCGCCGGGATGATGCTCTCGGCCAGGCTGACGTTGTAGTTGGGCAGGAACACCACTTTGAGCAGGCCACGCACGGTCGGGTCGTTGTTCACCACACGGGCGATATCGTTGGTCAACTTGATGATCAACTTGGCCTGGTGATAACTGGCGGCGGCCTTGCCAGCGAAGATTTTCACCCGTGGCACCCAGTCCACTTCCGGTTCGGCGCGGATCGCCTGGTACAGCGCCACCGTGTGCATCAGGTTGAGCAACTGACGCTTGTATTCATGGATCCGTTTGACTTGCACGTCGAACATCGCCGCCGGGTTCACGGCAACCCCCAACCGCTCGTGAATCAGATGCGCCAAGGCCTTTTTGCTGTGCAGGCGCTGTTCGGCGAACTGTTTGCGGAACGCCGGTTGATCCGCGAACGGCTCCAGCTCGATCAGGCGCTCCTCGGGGTTGTCGAGCACACTCGGGCCCAGGGCATCGACCATCATCGAAGTCAGTTCAGCGTTGGCCTGAAACAGCCAGCGGCGGAACGTGATGCCGTTGGTTTTGTTGTTGATCCGCTCGGGGTAGAGCTTGTGCAGCTCGGAGAACACCGTGCTGCGCATCAGTTGCGTGTGCAATCCGGACACACCGTTGACGCTGTGGGAACCGAGAAAGGCGAGGTTGCCCATGCGCACCCGGCGGCCGTTGTCTTCTTCGATCAGCGACACCGCGCGCAGCACGTCGAAATCGTGCACCCCCTTGGACCGCAGAGCATCGATGTGCTGGGCGTTGATCAGGTAAATGATCTGCATGTGTCGGGGCAACATGCGCTCCATCAGCCCCACTGGCCAGGTTTCCAGGGCTTCGGGCAGCAGCGTGTGGTTGGTGTAGGAGAGCGTGTCCTGGGTGATCTGCCAGGCGGCGTCCCAGGCCACGTCGTAGACGTCCACCAATTGGCGCATCAACTCGGCCACGGCGATCGACGGGTGAGTGTCGTTGAGCTGGATCGCCGCGTGGTCGCCCAAGGTCAATACCGAGGTGTGCATGTTGCGATGACGGCGCAACAAATCCTGCAGCGAGGCGGCGACGAAGAAATACTCCTGGCGCAGGCGCAATTCCTGGCCCGCCTCGGTGCTGTCGGCCGGGTACAGCACGCGGGAGATACTCTCGGCCCGGGCCACTTCCGCCACGGCACCCAAATGGTCGCCGGCGTTGAAGCGTTCCAGGTGCAGCTCTTCCATGGCACGGGCGCGCCACAGACGCAGGGTGTTGACGCTGGCACCGCGCCAACCCACCACGGGGGTGTCATAGGCGATGGCTCGCACGGTTTCACCCGGAGACCAGACTTGCTTGGTATTGCCGGAGGCGTCGGTCACGGTCTCGACGCTGCCGCCGAAGCCGATCGGGTAAACCACTTCCGGCCGCTCGAACTCCCAGGGGTTGCCGAAATCCAGCCAGTGTTCGGTTTGCTCCTGCTGCCAGCCATCAACGATGGCCTGGCGAAACAGGCCGTGCTCGTAACGAATGCCGTAGCCATGGCCGGCAATGCCCAAGGTGGACATGCTTTCCATGAAACATGCCGCCAACCGGCCGAGGCCGCCGTTGCCCAACGCCGCATCGGGTTCGAGCAGGCGAATGCGCTCCAGATCCACGCCCAGTTCGGTCAAGGCTTCGCGCGCAGTGTCCAGCAGGCCGAGGTTGCTCAGGCTGTCATAGAGCAAGCGGCCGATGAGAAATTCCAGGGAGAGGTAATAAACGCGCTTCTGGCCCTTGCGGTAAATCTGCCGCGTGTGATCCATCCAGTGCTCGACCATATGGTCGCGGGCGGCCAGGGCAATGGCTTCGAACCAGTCGTGATCAAACGCATGATCCGGGTCCTTGCCGACGGCGTAAGTGAGTTTGGTCAACACGGCATCGCGAAATGCAGCCACTTCGGCTTCGCGAACAAGTGGTTCTTGAGTCATTGATGAGACCTCGAACGAGCATGAAATTGTCTGAGCCTAGACGGTCTGACAGGCACTACAGGCGCAGGTTCGTTGGTTTTTCCATGGCGACGGAGAATCGCCGCCAGGGAATTGCCGTATGGGTGAATGAATGCAGGGGCCGTGCCGGTCCTGGGAGAGTTTTACCGGGCTCGAAAAAAAACCGGCAGATGGTCGTTCAAAATTTCACCAGTCCCGGTATGATCGCGCGCCCTGATGCATGCTGGTAAACCTTGATGATGAAGCCCAACCTGATCGCCGCCGCGGAGATCGACCGAATCGATACCTGGGCCAAGTACTCCGCGCCAATGTGCGGTTCCTGCGTGTCGAGCTGCTGCACACTGCCGGTGGAGGTCAAGATCAAGGACCTGATCCGGATCGGTATCGTCGACGAATTCGAACTGGGCGACCCGCCGAAAAACATCGCCAAGCGCCTGCAAAAGGAAGGGATCGTCGAGCGCTATAACCAGAAGTCCGAAATCTTCACGCTCCAGCGCATGAGCAACAACGATTGCCTGTATCTGGATCGCAAGAGCCGGTTGTGCACCATTTATGAGAAGCGCCCGGATACCTGCCGCAACCATCCGCGGGTCGGGCCGCGCCCGGGGTACTGCGCCTACAAGCCCAAGGAAGTGGAGCGCGAGCGTAATCCGCGGACGTTGGACAAATTCTGATCGAATGATGTTTTAGCTGCGCCTGGAACATCGCCATCGCGAGCAAGCTCGCTCCCACAGGGGATTTGCGGTGGATACAGATTTTGTGTCCGACCTGAATCCCTTGTGGGAGCGAGCTTGCTCGCGATGGCGCCCTGACAGCCACTACATAACTTCCAGGCATAAAAAAACGCCCCCGATCTCACGACCGGGGGCGTTTTTTTCAGCCATTAACTAAGTCGAAACTCAGTTACCGCTTTTCTTGGCAGCGCGGGTACGCTCGCTTTCGCCAAGGATCTTCTTACGCAGGCGAATCGACTTAGGCGTCACTTCGCACAGTTCGTCTTCCTGCACGAACTCCAGCGCTTGCTCCAGGGTGAACTTGACAGGCGGAACCAATGCGATGGTTTCGTCTTTGCCCGAAGCACGCATGTTGTCGAGCTTCTTGCCTTTGGTCGGGTTCACGCCCAGGTCGTTGTCACGGCTGTTGAGGCCGACGATTTGACCTTCGTAGATGTCCTGGCCGTGCTCGACGAACAGCTTGCCGCGCGCTTGCAGGGTTTCCAGCGAGTAGGTCAGTGCCTTGCCGGTCGCAACCGATACCAGAACACCGTTCTGACGGCCGGACATGTCGCCGGACTTCATCACGTCATAACGATCGAAGATCGAAGTCAGGATGCCGCCACCGGAGGTCAGGGTCAGGAACTCGTTACGGAAACCGATCAGGCCACGGGCCGGGATGTTGTACTCAAGGCGCACACGGCCCTTGCCATCCGGAACCATGTTGGTCAGGTCGCCTTTGCGCAGGCCCATTTGTTCCATGATCGCGCCCTGGGATTCTTCCGGCAGGTCGATGGTCACGTTTTCGTACGGTTCGTGCTTGACGCCATCAACCATACGGATGATCACTTCAGGACGACCTACGCCCATTTCGAAGCCTTCGCGACGCATGGTTTCGATCAGAACCGAGAGGTGCAGCTCACCACGGCCGGAAACCTTGAACTTGTCGGCCGAGTCGCCTTCTTCAACGCGCAGTGCCACGTTGTAGAGCAGCTCCTTGTCCAGACGCTCCTTGATGTTACGGCTGGTCACGAACTTGCCTTCTTTACCGCAGAATGGCGAGTCGTTGACCTGGAAGGTCATGGAAACGGTTGGCTCATCGACGGTCAACGGCTTCATCGCTTCGACGTTCAGTGGGTCGCACAGAGTGTCGGAGATGAACAGTTGCTCGAAGCCGCTGATGCAGACGATGTCGCCGGCAGCTGCTTCTTCAACGTCGATACGGTGCAGGCCGTGGTGACCCATCAGCTTGAGGATACGACCGTTGCGCTTCTTGCCGTCGGCGTCGATAGCCACGACCGGCGTGTTCGGCTTGATGCGACCACGGGCGATACGGCCAACACCGATCACACCCAGGAAGCTGTTGTAGTCCAGGGCCGAGATTTGCATCTGGAACGGACCGTCACGGTCGACTTTCGGCGCAGGTACGTCGTCGACAATCGACTGGTACAGCGGGGTCATGTCTTCGGCCATGTTGGTGTGGTCCAGACCGGCAATACCGTTCAGGGCCGAGGCGTAGACGACTTTGAAGTCCAGCTGTTCTTCGGTGGCGCCCAGGTTGTCGAACAGGTCGAAAATCTGGTCCAGAACCCAGTCCGGACGCGCGCCTGGACGGTCAACCTTGTTGATGACCACGATCGGACGCAGGCCGGCTTCGAAAGCCTTCTTGGTCACGAAACGGGTTTGCGGCATAGGGCCGTCCTGGGCATCGACCAGCAGCAGCACGGAGTCGACCATCGACATTACGCGCTCTACTTCACCACCGAAGTCGGCGTGGCCCGGGGTGTCCACGATGTTGATGTGGTAGCCATTCCAGTTGATGGCGGTGTTTTTCGCCAGGATGGTAATACCGCGCTCTTTTTCCTGGTCGTTGGAGTCCATCACGCGCTCGTCGTTGAGCTCGTTGCGCTCCAGAGTGCCGGATTGACGCAAGAGTTTGTCTACCAGGGTGGTTTTACCATGGTCAACGTGAGCAATGATGGCGATGTTGCGTAGATTTTCGATCACTTGTGTATCTCGATCAGAGGATTCGGTGTGCTGACAGGTCGTGGCAGCGATTTACGTTGAGTCCGACAAAGCCGTTACAGCCTGTCGGCGGCGTCGGGGGGCCGGTGACGCAGGCCACAGGCAAACAGCCCCGGGCACTTAGCTCGGTCGATAAACGCGCACATTGGCATGCCCCTCACTGAGCAAATGGTGGGCATGCAGGCGACTCATCACGCCTTTGTCGCAATACAACAGGTACTGGCGAGTAGGGTCCAGTTCCTTGAAACGCGCGTTCACTGCATAGAACGGCATCGTTTGTACCTCGATACCGGCGATACTCAGCGGGTCGTCTTCAGCGTCGTCCGGGTGACGGATGTCGATGATGATCTGACCGGCCAGCGCTTCGCCGACTTCTTCAATCTGTATGTCCTGGCCCAATTCATCGATCACCCGATCGATTGGCACCAGCCTGGCGTTTTCGAGCGCACGCTCGAGCACCGCCATGTCGAATTCTTTCTCTTCATGCTCCACACGCCCGCGCTTGGCCGCAGTCTTCGGATTGACCGAGATGACCCCGCAGTATTCCGGCATGTGCCGGGCAAAATCGGCGGTGCCGATCTCGTTGGCCGTGTCGATGATGTCCTGCTTGTGGCTGGCGATCAGCGGGCGCAGCACCAGCTTTTCGGTCACGCAGTCGATCACTGACAGGTTCGGCAGCGTCTGGCTCGACACCTGGGAGATCGCCTCGCCGGTGACCAGCGCATCGATGTGCAGCCGATCGGCGATGCTGGATGCGGCACGCAACATCATACGCTTCAAAATGACGCCCATATGACTGTTATCGACTTTGCCGAGAATCTCGCCCAGGACTTCCTCGAACGGTACGCTCACAAATAACACGCGTTGGGAGCTGCCATACTTCTTCCAGATGAAGTGCGCCACTTCCATTACGCCCAGTTCATGGGCGCGCCCGCCAAGATTGAAGAAGCAGAAATGGCTCATCAGCCCGCGACGCATGATCTGGTAGGCCGCGACCGTGGAATCGAAGCCGCCGGACATCAGCACCAGGGTCTGTTCCAGCGAACCCAGCGGATACCCGCCAATGCTGTCGTGCTGACTGTGGATCACGAACAACCGCTGGTCGCGAATTTCGATGCGCACTTCAATTTGCGGGTCTTTCAATGAAATTCCGGCGGCGCCACACTGCTTGCGCAACTGGCTGCCGACGTATCTCTCCACGTCCATCGAGCTGAACGGGTGTTTGCCGGCGCGCTTGCAGCGCACCGAGAAAATCTTGCCGGCCAGGGCATCACCATAATGCAGCTTGCACTTGGCGAGGATGTCGTCGAAATCCCCCAGCGGGTATTCGTCGACCTGCAGGAAATGCGCGATGCCCGGCATGCAGCTCAGGCGCTCGGTCATTTCCTTGAGAATCTTGGGTTCGCTGACGCGGGTTTCCAGTTCGAGGTTGTCCCACACGCCGTTCACCACCACAGCCGGGTCCAGATCGCGGAGCACGGCACGGATGTTCTTGGCCAACTGGCGGATGAAACGCATCCGTACCGGGCGGCTCTTGATGGTGATCTCGGGGAAGACTTTTACGATTAGTTTCATGAAAACAGCGCGCGAACGGCCAGCCGAAAAAGGGGGGCGCGGATTATAGCGGAAATTGCTCAAGGTTTAACCAGTTAATGTGCACTTGGTTTTCAACGCACCAAAACAGGTCATCTCTCGTAAGTTACGCCACATTGCAGTGCGCAATTGTTCGACAATCCGCGAATACAGGCTATAAAAGCGTGGATTTGGTGCAAAAAACCCATGCTGGGGCACTGGCATGCAAATTGCTCCCTTGTGAGGCAGGTTGCCTTGGCAGAGTATTCGCGCCGGCATCACCCATATCTAAGGGCACACCATTACCCGCCCGAAGCCACCCGGAGGACATATGTCGAAGTCGGTTCAACTCATCAAAGATCATGACGTCAAGTGGATTGATCTGCGCTTCACTGACACCAAAGGCACTCAACATCACGTGACCATGCCGGCCCGTGATGCGCTGGACGACGAATTCTTTGAAATCGGAAAGATGTTCGACGGTTCCTCCATCTCTGGCTGGAAAGGCATCGAAGCCTCCGACATGATCCTGATGCCGGACGACGAAACTGCCGTCCTGGACCCGTTCACCGAAGAGCCGACCCTGATCCTGGTCTGCGACATCATCGAACCTTCGACCATGCAAGGCTATGACCGCGACCCACGCGCCATCGCCCACCGTGCCGAGGAATACCTGAAGTCCACCGGTATCGGCGACACCGCTTTCTTCGGCCCTGAGCCTGAGTTCTTCATCTTCGACTCGGTCAAGTTCAAGTCCGACATCTCCGGCTCCATGTTCAAGATCTTCTCCGAACAAGGTTCGTGGATGTCCGATCAGGACGTGGA
The DNA here is from genome assembly GCF_034555295.1 of Pseudomonas sp. N-137. Taxonomy (NCBI): domain Bacteria; kingdom Pseudomonadati; phylum Pseudomonadota; class Gammaproteobacteria; order Pseudomonadales; family Pseudomonadaceae; genus Pseudomonas; species Pseudomonas sp. N-137. The sequence continues at coordinate 211,803 of NZ_JAXUDQ010000032.1, read as the reverse complement.
AGGCGGTAACAAAGGCCACCGTCCTGGTATCAAGGGCGGCTACTTCCCGGTTCCACCGTTCGACTTCGACCACGAGATCCGTACCTCCATGTGCAACGCACTGGAAGAGATGGGCCAGACCGTCGAAGTTCACCACCACGAAGTGGCGACTGCCGGCCAGAACGAAATCGGCGTGAAATTCAACACGCTGGTCAAGAAAGCTGACGAAGTCCAGACCCTGAAGTACTGCGTACACAACGTTGCTGATGCATACGGCCGCACCGCGACCTTCATGCCGAAGCCTCTGTACGGCGACAACGGTTCGGGCATGCACGTGCACATGTCGATCTCCAAAGACGGCAAGAACACCTTCGCTGGCGAAGGTTATGCCGGCCTGTCGGACACCGCTCTGTACTTCATCGGCGGTATCATCAAGCACGGTAAGGCCCTGAACGGCTTCACCAACCCGTCGACCAACTCCTACAAGCGTCTGGTACCAGGCTTCGAAGCACCGGTCATGCTGGCCTACTCGGCTCGTAACCGTTCCGCCTCGATCCGTATTCCTTACGTCAACAGCCCTAAGGCTCGCCGTATCGAAGCCCGTTTCCCGGATCCGGCTGCCAACCCGTACCTGGCCTTCGCTGCACTGATGATGGCCGGTCTGGACGGTATTCAGAACAAGATCCACCCTGGCGATGCCGCCGACAAAAACCTGTATGACCTGCCGCCTGAAGAGGCCAAGGAAATCCCACAGGTTTGTGGCAGCCTGAAAGAAGCCCTGGAAGAGCTGGACAAGGGCCGTGCGTTCCTGACCAAGGGCGGCGTATTCAGCGATGACTTCATCGACGCTTACATCGCACTGAAAAGCGAAGAAGAAATCAAGGTTCGCACCTTCGTACACCCACTGGAATATGAGCTGTACTACAGCTGCTGATCCGGTAGCGTCGCCCCACGCGGCGTGAATAAAAAGAGGCCTCCTTCGGGAGGCCTTTTTTATGGGCGCAGGTTACGTGCATGATTGTCTGCGCCCTCCACTATTCGAAGACGAGATCACCCATGACTTCGCGCGTTTCATTCTGCCTTGCTCTGTCTGCCGCGTTGTTGGGCACCGCCGCCCAGGCCGCCACCGCACCCACCACCCTCGCCCCACTGCTCGGCACCATAGGCGAGCGCCTGGCCATTGCCGATCAGGTCGCCCTGAGCAAGTGGGACAGCCGCAAACCGGTGGAAGATCGCCAGCGCGAACGCGAGGTGATCGCCGCTGCCGTCGCCCAGGCACCGGCTTACAAACTGAGCAGTGAAGCGGTAGAGGCGTTTTTCGCCGCACAAATAGAAGCCAACAAACTGGTGCAATACGCGCATCTGTCCGACTGGCAACTGCAAGGCAAAGCCCCGGACGCACCGCGCCCGGACCTGGTTGGGCAGATCCGCCCGCAACTGGATCAACTGCAAAAACGCCTGCTGCAACAACTGGCCGACTTCAGCCCCTACCGCACCGACCCGCAATGCCCGCAATGGCTGGCCCAGGCCACCCATACCGTCAGTAACGACCCGTTGCGGCAAATGGCGCTGGTTCGGGCGACCGCAGAGCTATGCGTCCTCACAAAATCCTGAGCCCACACATCTTTCCCCTGTGGGAGCGAGCCTGCTCGCGATGAGGCCAGCCCATCTACCACTTGTGTGACTGACACTCCGTCATCGCGAGCCGGCTCGCTCCCACAGGGGTCCAGTGTCGAACCTGGAGGCTGTGAACACCGCTCCCACAAGGGATGGCGTGCAACAACTTGGGCCAACCGCCTCCCCTGACCTATGCTGCAATCCAACACTTTCGGTTTTCGGTTGATTTTATGGGTCGTGGCTTTCCAGGAATGCTGTTGTTGCTGTTGGCGCTGCCAGCCGCCGCACAGATCTACAAATACACCGACGCCGACGGTAACACCGCCTATAGCAACCAGCCGCCCGATGGCATACCGGCCCAGGCAGTGGAGCTGCCGCCACTCAACAGTGTCGAACCCCAGCCCCCGACCAACCCGAACGCTGCTGCGCCCGCCGCGAACCGGGACGAGCCAGGCAACGCCTACGAAACTCTGGAGCTGACAGACATCCCCAGCGAAGAGGCCCTGCGCGCCAACAACGGCACCTTCACCGTTGGCGTCCTGGCTCGGCCGCGTCTGCAAAGCCCCCATCTGTTCAGGTTGTTGCTGGACGGCCAGCCCTATGGCCAGCCGAGCAACGTGCCGCGCCTGCAATTGGTGAATATCGACCGGGGCGAGCACAGCCTGGCGGTACAGGTCATCGACGGCGAACATCTTGTGCAACAGAGCGAAACCGTCATCTTCACCGTGCAACGGGTGCACCGCCCATGATCCGCTGGCTGCTCGTGCTGTGCCTGGCCGTGCTGCCGGGGCTGGGGGCAGCGCAGGTCTATACCTACATCGATGCCCAGGGCAATCGCGTCTTCACCGATCAACCGCGTCCCGGCAACGCCCAGAAAGTCCAACTGCCGCCCGCCAACCGGATGGCGACACCGCCCTCCGGCGCAGCCTCGGCGTCGGCGCCTGAAAAAAAGCCCGATCCCATGTTCCGTTACGAAATGCTGCGACTGTTGATCCCTGAACCGGATGCCACGATACGCAGCACAGCGGGGGAACTGATCGTCACGGTCACCAGCGAACCCGGTTTGCAAAAAGGCCACCGCTACCGCCTGCTACTGGATGGCAACCCCACAGGCGAACCGGGACCCAGCCCAGTGTTCGCGCTGAGCAACATTGATCGGGGCAGCCATCATCTGGCGGTAGAGATTCTCGATGAGCAGGGCCGTATCGTCGAACGTACCGCCAACCAGCCCTTCCACATGCAGCGCATTTCCCTGGCGCAGAAACGCCGCATCAAACCCTGCGCCACCGCCGACTACGGCCAGCGTCCCGAATGCCCCCTCACCGACAAGCCCGCAGAAGAGCAAAGCAGCATCCTGCCGTTCTTCTAACACCTACCCAGATGGCGCACTATATTGGTGCAAGTGTCTGCACCCTACTCAAATTCCAGCCCATTTTGGTTCGAAAGTACCCGAAAAAGCTGGCAGAACGCCACGCAATCGGGCGAAAAAGGTTCGTTTGAGGCTCTAAACGCTTCTTTTCGGAGCCTTGGTTTGGTTTTTGCATTTTCCTTGTATCGGCGCGTCATACGCGTGCTTGCTTACGCTCCAAAAGAGGTCCTGATGACCATTAGCGACGCACTACACCGCTTGCTACTCGATAACCTCACCACCGCAACCATCCTGCTCGATGCCGAACTGCGGCTCGAGTACATGAACCCGGCGGCAGAGATGCTGCTGGCCGTCAGCGGCCAGCGCAGCCACGGGCAGTTCATCAGCGAGCTGTTCACCGAATCGGCCGAGGCGCTCAACTCCTTGCGCCAGGCAGTGGAACAGGCGCACCCGTTCACCAAGCGCGAAGCGATGCTCACCGCCCTGACTGGCCAGACACTGACCGTGGATTACGCGGTAACACCGATCCTGAACAACGGTGCCACGCTGTTGCTGCTGGAGGTGCATCCCCGTGATCGCCTGCTGCGCATCACCAAGGAAGAGGCTCAGTTGTCCAAGCAGGAAACCAGCAAGATGCTGGTGCGCGGCCTGGCCCATGAGATCAAGAACCCCCTCGGCGGGATTCGCGGCGCGGCGCAACTGTTGGCCCGGGAGCTACCCGAAGAAAGTCTCAAGGACTACACCAACGTCATCATTGAAGAAGCCGACCGCTTGCGCAATCTGGTGGATCGCATGCTCGGCTCCAACAAGCTGCCGTCCCTGGCGATGTGCAACGTTCACGAAGTGCTGGAGCGCGTCAGCAGCCTGGTGGAAGCCGAGAGCCAGGGGTGCATCACCTTGGTGCGCGACTACGACCCGAGCATTCCCGATGTTTTGATCGATCGCGAGCAGATGATCCAGGCGGTGCTGAACATCGTGCGCAACGCCATGCAGGCCATCAGCAGCCAGAACGAGCTGCGCCTGGGCCGCATCAGCCTGCGCACCCGCGCCATGCGCCAGTTCACCATCGGCCATGTGCGTCATCGCCTGGTGACCAAGATCGAAATCATCGACAACGGCCCGGGCATTCCCGCGGAGTTGCAGGAAACCATCTTCTTTCCCATGGTCAGCGGCCGCCCTGACGGTACCGGGCTGGGCCTGTCCATTACCCAAAACATCATCAGTCAGCATCAGGGCTTGATCGAATGTGAGAGCCATCCCGGCCACACCACCTTTTCGATCTTCCTGCCACTGGAACAAGGAGCCACATCGACATGAGCCGTAGTGAAACCGTGTGGATCGTCGATGACGACCGTTCTATCCGTTGGGTCCTGGAAAAAGCCTTGCAACAGGAAGGCATGACCACCCAGAGCTTCGACAGCGCCGACGGAGTGATGAGCCGCCTGGCCCGTCAGCAACCGGACGTCATCATCTCCGACATCCGCATGCCCGGCGCTAGCGGTCTGGACCTGCTGGCGCGGATTCGCGAGCAGCACCCACGGCTGCCGGTGATCATCATGACCGCCCATTCGGACCTGGACAGCGCTGTGGCGTCCTATCAGGGGGGTGCTTTCGAGTACCTGCCCAAGCCCTTCGACGTCGATGAGGCCGTGTCACTGGTCAAGCGCGCCAACCAGCACGCCCAGGAACAACAGGGCATGGAAGAGGTGCCTGCGCTGGCGCGCACCCCGGAAATCATCGGTGAAGCGCCGGCAATGCAGGAAGTGTTTCGCGCCATTGGGCGTTTGAGCCACTCCAACATCACCGTGTTGATCAACGGCGAATCGGGCACCGGTAAAGAACTGGTCGCCCATGCCCTGCACCGCCACAGTCCACGGGCGGCCTCACCGTTCATTGCGCTGAACATGGCGGCGATTCCCAAGGACCTGATGGAGTCCGAGCTGTTCGGTCACGAGAAAGGCGCGTTCACCGGCGCCGCCAACCTGCGGCGCGGGCGCTTCGAACAAGCCGACGGCGGCACCTTGTTCCTCGACGAAATCGGCGACATGCCGGCTGACACCCAGACCCGGCTGTTACGCGTGCTGGCGGACGGCGAGTTCTATCGGGTGGGCGGCCATACACCGGTCAAGGTCGATGTACGCATCATCGCCGCGACCCACCAGAACCTGGAAACCCTGGTCCACGCGGGCAAATTCCGCGAAGACTTGTTCCATCGCCTGAATGTGATCCGCATTCATATCCCGCGCCTGGCGGACCGTCGCGAAGACATCCCGACCCTGGCCCGGCACTTCCTCAGCCGCGCGGCCCAGGAGCTGGCGGTAGAGCCCAAACTGCTCAAGAGCGAAACCGAGGAATACCTCAAGAACCTGCCGTGGCCCGGCAACGTGCGCCAGCTGGAGAACACCTGCCGCTGGATCACGGTGATGGCGTCCGGTCGCGAAGTGCACATCAGCGATCTTCCACCGGAGCTGCTCAGCCTGCCGCAGGACTCGGCCCCGGTGACCAACTGGGAACAGGCCCTGCGCCAGTGGGCCGACCAGGCCCTGGCCCGCGGCCAATCGAACCTGCTGGACAGCGCCGTACCGAGTTTCGAACGCATCATGATCGAGACCGCCCTCAAGCACACCGCCGGCCGCCGTCGCGACGCCGCGGTGCTGCTGGGCTGGGGCCGCAATACCTTGACCCGCAAGATCAAGGAATTGGGGATGAAGGTTGATGGCGGGGATGATGATGAGGGGGATGAGGGCTGAGCAGCCTTTAGCCCTTCACTGATCTTGAAGGCCAATCGCGAGCAGGCTCGCTCCCACAAAGGTTTGCGGTGTCGCGACTATCTTGTGGGAGCGAGCCTGCTCGCGATGCTTTTGAAGGCTTGATGCACCGCATCGATGCACTGAGAACCGCAATGGCACATGCGCCCCCCCGTCAAAACCAATCAGCCCAACTCGAAGAAACCGCACAAACAAAAGCAAAAGCCCCGAAATACGGGGCTTTGCGCATCATCAGCAGATTTTTTGTGACAAGCCATTTAAAACTGGCACGCCCCCTGCAATAACTCATTCACTACCCAGTTTCGGGGACCTTGGTACAGGCAGGCCGGGGATTCCCCATTTTACATCGGGCTCATCGAGCCCACTGTTTTGGGGGCCTTGATACAGGCAGGTCAAGGTTTCCCTTCTTTACACCCGGGGCTGCGCGTTTAACGCAAGCCCCTCCCGTTTGGGGACCTTGGTACAGGCAGGCCGGGGATTCCCTCTTTTATTGCTCTTGGAGACGGATCTCCAGCCGCCAGCGGTCATCGACCTCGCTGCCGGCCCACTCCCCCCGCAATGGACGCGCCGCCACCAGCGTCAGCAACAACCCTTTGTCACTCAAACGCACCCGCCAGTTCACGTCCTTGCCATTGAGTTTGAGCTGGCCCTTCTGCGGACGGCCCTCTGCCTGGAGCAACAGCGCCACTGAGCCGTCGATGATTTCCCCGTGCAGCTTGGGCTCGTTGTTGAACCAGGCCACCAGCGTCCCGTCGATCACTTCGACCTGTTGCAGCACGCTCGGCTCGGGCGTGGTCAGGCGACCGATCATCAGGCCGACCATCAGACCGAAGATCGCCAAAGACCCCATCACTCGAGGTAATAGCTTCGAACGCTGATCGGTTTGCGGCGTAGAATGCCGCTCATCTTTATCTGCGGAGCCGTGCATGTTTCACGTCATCCTTTTTCAACCGGAAATTCCGCCGAACACCGGCAACGTCATCAGGCTGTGCGCCAACAGCGGCTGCCACCTGCATCTGATCGAACCACTGGGCTTCGAGATGGACGACAAGCGCCTGCGCCGTGCCGGTCTCGATTACCACGAGTATGCCACCCTGCAGCGCCACGCCGACCTCGCCAGCTGTCTGGAGAGCCTGGGGCATCCGCGCTTGTTTGCCTTCACCACCAAGGGTTCGCGGCCATTCCATGATGCCAGCTTCGTCGCGGGCGATGCGTTCCTGTTCGGCCCGGAAAGCCGTGGCCTGCCGGCCGAGGTACTGGAAGCCCTGCCCGCCGACCAGCGTCTGCGCCTGCCGATGCGCGAAGGCTGTCGCAGCCTGAACCTGTCCAACACCGTGGCAGTGGCCGTTTACGAGGCCTGGCGGCAGAACGGTTTCGCCTGAACCCCTTCCTGTCAGCCAGAAACACCTGTGGGAGCGAGCCTGTGGGAGCCGAGCTTGCTCGCGATGAGGTCGACACGGTTCAACTGCAAAACCGCGTCATCGTTCATCGCGAGCAAGCTCGGCTCCCACAGGGCTCGCTCCCACAGGGTTTGTGCCAGGCTGGCAGCGCCGTTTACTGAACGGTCGCGGCGCCTTCTTGCTGCATGCGCTGCAGTTCTTGCGCGTACAGGGCATCGAAGTTCACCGGGGCCAGCATCAGGGCCGGGAACGAACCGCGGGTCACCAGGCTGTCCAGGGTTTCGCGGGCGTACGGGAACAGGATGTTGGGGCAGAAGGCACCCAGGGTGTGGCTCATCGAAGCGGCATCCAGGTTCTTGATCAGGAAGATCCCGGCTTGCTGCACTTCGGCAATGAACGCCACTTCGTCACCGTTCTTCACGGTCACCGACAGGGTCAGCACCACTTCGTGGAAATCATCTTCCAGGGCTTTCTGGCGAGTATTCAGGTCCAGGCCTACGCTCGGCTCCCACTGCTGGCGAAAGATCGCCGGGCTTTTCGGGGCTTCGAAGGACAGGTCACGCACATAAATACGCTGCAAGGAGAATTGCGGTGCGGTTTCTTCTTCGCTGGCAGCTGTGTTCTGTTGGTCAGTCATCGCAGATCCTTCTTACTTTCAGGTTCTTAGTGGGGAATTCAGGCCTTGAGCATCGCATCGAGCTTGCCGGCGCGATCCAGGGCAAACAGATCATCGCAACCGCCCACGTGGGTGCTGCCGATCCAGATCTGCGGCACGGAGGTACGTCCGGCCTTTTGAGTCATTTCGGCGCGCAGTTGCGGCTTGCCGTCGACCTTGATCTCTTCGAAAGCCACACCTTTGTTCTTGAGCAGGAACTTGGCTCGGGAGCAATAGGGGCAGTAATCGCTGGAATAGACAACAACGTGGGTCATATCACTTCACCAGGGGCAGATTGTCGGCTTTCCAGCTTGCAACGCCACCGGACAGTTTGGCGGCGGTAAAGCCGGACTTCATCAGCTCGCGGGCATGAGTGCCTGCGTGCTGGCCCTGAGCATCCACCAGGATCAGCGTCTTGGCCTTGTGTTTTTCCAGTTCACCGATACGAGCGATCAGTTTGTCCTGGGGAATGTTCACCGCGCCGACAATGTGACCAGCGGCGAAATCCTTGCTCGGGCGGATGTCTACCACCACGCCGGCGTCCTTGTTGACCAGTGCCGTCAGCTCGCCAGTACTGAGACTGCGACCGCCGCCCTGCATCGTATGGGCAACCAGCAACGCCAGCAGTACGACGAAGATACCGACGAGAAGGTAGTGGTTAGTGGCAAATTCAATCAGGTGAGCAACCATCGAAGGAGGTTCCAGGGCGTTAAAATGTCGGCCAGTATACACAGCACACAAGGCCGGCCAAACCCCGCCCGGCGGTGACGGCACCGGAACTTACCTTTAAACTGCCCGTCCCTTTTCCATCGCCTTCTTTTAATCAGCCACGAGTGGATTCCATGACTACCACGCCTAAACCTTTGGTCCTGATGATTCTCGACGGCTTCGGTCACAGTGACAGCCACGAATCCAATGCCGTGTACGCGGCCCGCAAGCCTGTGCTGGACCGTCTGTGGGCCACCGTGCCGAACGGCCTGATCTCCGGCAGCGGCATGGACGTCGGCCTGCCCGACGGACAGATGGGCAACTCCGAAGTCGGCCACATGAACCTCGGCGCGGGCCGCGTGGTGTACCAGGACTTCACCCGCGTGACCAAAGCGATCCGCGACGGCGAGTTCTTTGAAAACCCGACCATCTGCGCTGCTGTGGATAAAGCCGTGGCTGCTGGCAAAGCCGTGCACTTCATGGGCCTGCTGTCCGATGGCGGCGTGCACAGCCACCAGGACCACCTGATCGCCATGGCCGAACTGGCCTTCAAGCGCGGTGCCGAAAAAATCTACCTGCACGCGTTCCTCGATGGCCGCGACACGCCACCAAAAAGCGCCACTTCGTCGATCGAACTGCTCGACAGCACCTTCCAGGCTCTCGGCAAGGGCCGTATCGCCAGCATCGTCGGCCGTTACTACGCCATGGACCGCGATAACCGCTGGGACCGGGTGTCCCAGGCCTACAACCTGATCGTCGACGGCAACGCCGAGTTCAACGCCGCCACGGCCCAGGAAGGCCTGCAAGCCGCCTACGAGCGGGGTGAAAGCGACGAATTCGTCAAGGCCACCACCATCGGTGAACCGGTCAAAGTCGAGGACGGCGATGCCGTGGTGTTCATGAACTTCCGCGCCGACCGTGCCCGCGAGCTGACCCGCGTGTTTGTCGAAGACGATTTCAAGGAGTTCGAACGCGCCCGCCAGCCGAAACTGGCCGGCTTCGTGATGCTGACCCAATACGCCGCCAGCATCCCCGCGCCGTCGGCCTTCGCCGCCGGCAGCCTGGAAAACGTGCTGGGCGACTACCTGGCGAAGAACGGCAAGACCCAACTGCGCATCGCTGAAACCGAGAAGTATGCCCACGTGACGTTCTTCTTCTCCGGTGGCCGTGAAGAGCCCTTCCCCGGCGAAGAACGCATCCTGATCCCGTCGCCGAAAGTCGCCACCTATGACCTGCAACCGGAGATGAGCGCACCGGAGGTCACCGACCGCATCGTCGATGCCATCGAGCACCAGCGCTACGACGTGATCGTGGTCAACTACGCCAACGGCGACATGGTCGGCCACAGCGGGGTGTTCGACGCCGCGGTCAAAGCGGTGGAATGCCTGGACACCTGCGTCGGGCGCATCGTCGAGGCGCTGGAAAAAGTCGGCGGTGAAGCGCTGATCACCGCCGACCACGGGAATGTCGAGCAGATGTCCGACGAGTCCACCGGCCAGGCCCACACCGCCCACACCACCGAGCCGGTGCCATTCATCTATGTCGGCAAGCGTGACTTCAAGGTCCGCGATGGCGGCGTACTGGCTGACGTGGCGCCGACGATGCTGATGTTGCTGGGGATGGAGAAGCCGGCGGAGATGACCGGGACGTCGATCCTGGTCTGATTGATCCATCAATCACCGCAAACCCTGTGGGAGCGAGCTTGCTCGCGATAGCGATCTTCCAATCAACATCTTTGTTGAATGTGCTGGCGCCATCGCGAGCAAGCTCGCTCCCACATTGGTTTTTGGTGTTTTTTGGGCCAGTTATCACACAGCCCCAAATGGGCGTTTTTTTTGCAGCGTGGGGCGGGCATACTAGGCCGTCCCTTTCCCTGGTGTCGCCCGCCTCTATGCTTCGCGTTCTGATAGCCCTCGCTCTGACCTGCCTGCTCCAACCGGCCTTCGCTGACGAGCGCGCACAAACCCAACAGCAGTTGGACGCCACGCGTCAGGACATTGCCGAGCTGAAAAAGCTGCTGGGCAAGTTGCAGGAAGAGAAGTCCGGCGTGCAGAAAGATCTGCGCGGTACCGAGACCGAGATGGGCAAGCTGGAAAAGCAGGTCGACGCCCTGCAACAAGAGCTGAAGAAAAGTGAATCCGAGTTGCAGCGACTCGATACGGAGAAAAAAAAACTCCAGAGCGCGCGCACTGAACAGCAAAAGCTGATCGCCATCCAGGCCCGCGCGGCCTACCAGAACGGCCGTCAGGAGTACCTCAAGCTGTTGCTCAACCAGCAGAACCCCGAGAAATTCGCTCGCACACTCACGTACTACGATTACCTGAGCCAGGCACGCCTGGAGCAACTCAAGAGCTTTAACGAAACCCTGCGCCAGCTGGCCAATGTCGAAAAAGAGATTGAATTGCAGCAGGCCCAGTTGCTGGTGCAGAAAAGCAGCCTCGACACCCAGCGCGAAGAACTCGAGAAGGTTCGCAAGGAGCGTCAGGTCGCCCTGGCCAAGCTCAATGAGGACGTGAAGGCCCGCGACAGCAAGCTCAAGGCTCGCGAGCAGGACCAGGCTCAACTGGCAAAAGTCTTGAAGACCATCGAAGAAACCCTGGCACGCCAGGCTCGAGAGGCGGAAGAAGCGCGCCAGAAGGCGCTGATCGCCCAGCAGGAAGCCGAAAAAAAGCGCTTGCGTGAGGCCCAGGCCGACGCCAGCGATGCACCGCGCAAACCTGCCCGATCAAGCCCTGGCCCCCTGGTTTCGGCAGGGGGTGAAACCTTCGGCGGCGCCTTTGCTTCGGCACGGGGCAAACTTCCATGGCCGGTCAATGGTCGATTGCTTGCACGCTTCGGCCAAACCCGCGGCGATGATACCCGCACCAAATGGGACGGCGTGATGATCAGCGCCACTGCCGGCAGCCAGGTGCATGCCGTGCATGGCGGTCGTGTGGTGTTCGCCGACTGGCTTCGCGGCGCCGGCCTGCTGGTGATCCTGGATCACGGTAACGGCTATTTGAGCCTGTACGGCCATAACCAGACGCTGCTCAAGGCGGCCGGCGATGTAGTCAAGGCCGGCGAGTCCATCTCTACGGTTGGTAACAGTGGCGGGCAGGATACGCCAGCGCTGTATTTCGCTATTCGTCAGCAGGGTCGCCCCAGTGACCCGACCCAATGGTGTCGTGCGCAAGGATAAGCGCGCCCATCCAACTCAGGAGTTCGTTCGACATGCTGCATTTGTCCCGCCTCACCTCGCTGGCCCTGACGATCGCCCTGGTGATCGGTGCGCCCCTGGCGTTCGCCGCTGAACCGGCCCCCTCGTCGACCGCCGCTACGGCCGCGACCACCAAGGCCCCGCTGCCGCTGGACGAACTGCGCACCTTTGCCGAAGTCATGGACCGGATCAAGGCCGCTTACGTGGAACCGGTGGACGACAAGCTGCTGCTGGAGAACGCCATCAAGGGCATGCTCAGCAACCTTGACCCCCACTCGGCCTACCTGGGGCCGGAAGATTTCGCCGAGCTGCAGGAAAGCACCAGCGGCGAGTTCGGCGGCCTGGGCATCGAGGTCGGCAGCGAAGACGGCTTCGTCAAAGTGGTTTCGCCCATCGACGACACGCCTGCTTCCAAGGCCGGCATCCAGGCCGGTGACTTCATCGTCAAGATCAACGGCCAGCCGACTCGCGGCCAGAGCATGACCGAAGCCGTGGACAAGATGCGCGGCAAGATCGGCCAGAAGATTACCCTGACCCTGGTGCGCGATGGCGGCACGCCGTTCGACGTGACCCTGACCCGCGCGATCATCCAGGTCAAAAGCGTGAAGAGCCAGTTGCTGGAGTCGGGCTACGGCTACATCCGCATCACCCAGTTCCAGGTCAAGACCGGCGAAGAAGTCGCCAAGGCCCTGGCCAAGCTGCGCAAGGACAACGGCAAGAAGCTCAACGGCATGGTCCTGGACCTGCGTAACAACCCCGGCGGCGTGCTGCAATCGGCCGTGGAGGTGGTGGACCATTTCATCACCAAGGGCCTGATCGTCTACACCAAGGGCCGCATCGCCAATTCCGAGCTGCGCTTTTCGGCCACCGGCAACGACCTGAGCGAAGCCGTGCCGCTGGTGGTACTGATCAACGGTGGCAGCGCTTCGGCATCGGAAATCGTCGCCGGCGCCCTGCAGGACCAGAAACGCGGTGTCGTCATGGGCACCACCAGTTTTGGCAAAGGCTCGGTGCAGACCGTCTTGCCGCTCAACAATGACCGCGCCCTGAAGATCACTACTGCGCTGTACTACACCCCTAACGGCCGATCCATCCAGGCCCAGGGCATCGTCCCGGACATCGAGGTGCGCAAGGCCAAGATCACCAGCGAGCAGGACAGCGAGTACTTCAAGGAAGCTGACTTGCAGGGTCACTTGGGCAATGGCAACGGCGGCGCCGACAAACCGACCGGTTCCGGCGCCAAGGCCAAGCCCATGCCGCAGGATGATGATTATCAGTTGGCTCAGGCCCTGAGCCTGCTCAAAGGACTGAACATCACCTCCGGCCGCTGAGATGGGCCTGCGCTTCATCCTGGTGGGCCTGGTGTGCTGCCTGGCTGGCGCGGCCTTTGCCGCGCCCGCCACACCGGCACCGGCACCGCACAAGGCCTACCTGAGCCTGATCATCGATGACCTGGGGCAGAACCTGCCCCGGGATCGCCGCGTGCTGGCCCTGCCCGGCCCGGTCACTGCGGCGATCATGCCCGACACGCCACACGCTGCCGAACTCGCCCGCGAAGCCCATCGCGCCGGCAAGGTCGTCATGCTGCACATGCCCATGGACCCGGCCACCGGGCCGTTCGCCTGGCATCCGGAACTGCCCCTTGAAGAGTTGGGAAAACGCCTCGACGCCGCATTCGCCGCCGTGCCCTTCACCAGCGGGATCAATAACCACATGGGCAGCCGCATGACTTCCCAGCCGCGGGCCATGGCGTGGTTGATGGCGAACTTGCAGCAGCGACACAAGTTCTTTGTCGACAGCCGCACCAGCGCCCAGACAGTCGCCGCCGCCGAGGCGCAAAAAATCGGCCTCGCCAGCGTGTCGCGCGATGTGTTCCTGGACGATGAGCGCACCGAAGCGGCCATCGCCCATCAGCTTCAGGTCGCCATAGAGCTGGCTCGCCAGCAGGGTTCTGCGGTGATGATTGGCCATCCCTATCCGCAGACCCTGGCCGTGCTCGAACGCGAACTGCCCAGGCTCAAGGCTCAGGGCATCGAATGGATCGACATCAAGTCGATGATCAGCTTGCGCAGCAATCGGGCGATGGCTGGGCATGGCAAAGATGGGGTTTATCGGTAGCGGTTGGGCTCGATCTCAAACCGCGGCGCCGCTATCGCGAGCAGGCTCGCTCCCACAGTGATCCATGGTGAACACATTATTTGCAGACACCCACAATACCTGTGGGAGCGAGCTTGCTCGCGATGACGGCTGTACATTCAACATCTCTTCAAGCTGACCCACCGCTTTCGCGAGCAAGCTCGCTCCCACAGATTTGCGCATTCGGAACCGAATCGGCGATCAGAGATACCGCGCCATGATCGCGTCCACCGCACCTTCCTTGCGCAGTTCATCCAGGGCCGCTTGAAGGCGGGCGACCACGTCGTCGGGCACGTTTTTGTTCAACGCCAGGTACAACTCGGCACTGTTGAACCGTAGCACGGTCTTGAGATCGCTCACCCCTTCCTCACGCGCCAGATAGCGCCCGGCCGGATCCCCGGTGGCCCACAGATCGATTTGACCATTGACCAGCTTCCTGGCGTTGTCCTGATCGCGCAACACGACAATCGGGTTCAGCCCTTGCTTGGCCAAGGTCTCGGCAATCGCGTCACCCTTGTAAGCCCCGATCCTGTATTGACGCGCCTGCTCCAACGAGTCCAGGGAAATCTTGCTGTCGGCCTTGGCGAGCATGATCCAGTCGTCCGGGCCAATCGGGCCGACCCATTTGAAGAGTTTTTCACGCTCGGGCAATCGCGCCGTGACAAACACGCCGTACCCGGGATTATCCAGGGCCAGTTTATAAATTCGCTCCCACGGGAAACGCAGTGTCAGGCTGTAGCTGATATCGGCACGTTTGAATATCTCGCGGACAATATCCACCGCGATGCCATTGATGTTCTCGTCCTGAGCGAAGTTTTTGCCATTCTTGGCCATGTTGTAGGGCGGGAAGTTTTCCGTCAGCAACACCAGGCCGACGTCACGGCGATCTTGAGCCTGCGCCCCGTTGACGAACAACAAAGAGGCACTGGCAAGAACCAAAAGAATGCGTCTGAACATGTCTGCTACCCGAATCCATGGCGTGCCCAAGAGTGCCTCGGGCCTGCGAGCATGTCCACAGCCCTTTGCTGCCCAGGCTGCTCAACGACTCAAAATATAAAAGAGCACTCTCACCGTTGAGGTAACTATTTACCGCCAACCGTCAGCCCCTACCTGATTAATTGGAGAACACCGGCCACTGCCGGTTTTCATTCAACTAACCAAAGGTACTACTCGATGAAATCGATCTCCTTTCTGCTGACCGGCCTGCTCTGCTCGCTGAGTTTGCAGGGTATCGCCCACAGCCAGGACTTTGGCGAAGGCATGCAAAATTTTACGGCCTCAAAGGTTCTTGAAAACGCGGATGGATCACACAACCACTGGCGGGGCGTCGGACGCCTGTTTATCGACGGCTCTTGTACCGCGACGCTCCTCGACACTCAGGATGCCTCGGTACCCCAACCAACACCCGCCTATGTACTCACTTCAGGACACTGTATCGAAAAAGGCAACGGCAACATCGTGACGGATAAACCGGTCAGCGGGGTCATGCAGTTCGATTACTTCGCCGACACCGAGTTATTCAAAACCTACGCGCTGAAAAAGGTGGCATGGCGCAGTATGCAAGGCGTTGATCTGGCGATCATAGAATTGGACGTCAGCCTTCAGAAACTCATTGAGGAAGGTATACAGCCCCTGGAGCTGGCCCGACAAAAGCCTGCCGACGGGACTGATGTGCTGATCGTGAGTGCCCCGCAGGGTTTCGACAAAGCCACATTGCGCATGGCTGCCTGCACTTTGCAGCCTGCTCGGGAAATAGTGGAAGGCCCATGGGTGTGGCGAAACAACGTGATGACGCGCTGTCAGGATATAGCCGGCGGCAGTTCAGGGGGGCCGATTCTTGATCGTTACTCCAACGAGATAATAGGCGTAATAGGCACCGGTAACCTGGCGGCCGGTTTCGCTCCATGCGACGAACATGCACCCTGTACGCGGGTTGGGGATGTCTATAAGGCCATTCCCAAAAACGTTTATGGGAACCCGACGATCTTTCTCAACGGATGCTTTGTACAAGGCCACATTGCCAATGAGGCAACTTCCTCTTGTCCGCTTTATCCAGCGTTTACCGTGAGTGCTGATGCCAACGAGCCCGCAAGGTACAAGAGGCTCAAAAAACGGGATGACGGGACGATGGAAATTCCGACATGGGATTACCATTTCTCCATCAGCACCGCTTTTTATCGCCACAAGACCGTGCGCACTGCGAAGGACTGCGAAAGTGGCCATTATTACAGCGACGCAATAAGTTCTAACGACGCGTTTATCAACAGCGAGATCGGCGCCCAGCCCGGTTTCTATTTCCTTTGCATTCTTGGCGTTGATTCCGCGACTCAAGGAGCGCAGGTCGGACTCATCAAGAATGGACTGTCCCTTGTGGTGGAAGTCCTTGATGACACGCCAACGGCGCAGCCCGATTTGTCGATCAGCAGCGGAGTCGGCGTGGAGCTGGCACGCGGTAGCGAGTACCGGACCTACGCCGTCAAATTTGGCCCGCTGGACACCACAGATTGCTCAAGGGATGAGCAGTATCTGACCCACACCTACATGGATTTCTGGTTTCCAGATGCAGAACTGCCGCTGAAATTCTGCACAATCGCCTACGACAAATCAGGCCAGGCATCCGAGCCGAGGATTGACGTACTGAGCCCTGCGACAGGGGCGCAGAACACACCCCCCGTCGCCCCCTGAGGTGAGCATCGGGGCTCGGTTGTGCCCGCTTATCGAATGACGATTCCGCGCTGCGCCATGTAAGCCTTGGCTTCCGGCACGGTGTATTCGCCGAAGTGGAAAATGCTCGCCGCCAGTACCGCACTGGCATGGCCTTCAAGGATGCCATCGGCCAGGTGCTGCAGGTTGCCGACGCCGCCGGAGGCGATGACCGGAATGCCCAAGGCATCGCTGATGGCGCGGGTGACGCCCAGGTCGAAACCGTTTTTCATGCCGTCCTGGTCCATGCTGGTCAGCAAGATCTCACCGGCCCCCAGGCCTTCCATCTTCTTCGCCCATTCCACGGCGTCCAGGCCGGTGGGTTTGCGCCCACCGTGGGTGAAGATCTCCCAGCGCAGGGTTTCGCCCGGGCCGGACACTTTCTTGGCATCGATGGCCACGACAATGCACTGCGAACCAAAACGCTGGGCCGCTTCGCCGACGAATTCCGGGTTGAACACCGCGGCGGTGTTGATCGACACCTTGTCCGCACCGGCGTTGAGCAGGTTGCGGATGTCCTGCACGGTGCGCACGCCACCGCCCACGGTCAGCGGGATGAACACCTGGCTGGCCATGCGCTCGACGGTATGCAGCGTGGTATCGCGGCCGTCGACGCTGGCCGTGATGTCGAGGAAGGTAATCTCGTCCGCGCCCTGCTCGTCATAGCGACGGGCGATTTCCACCGGGTCGCCGGCGTCGCGGATGTTCTCGAACTTGACGCCCTTGACCACCCGGCCGTTGTCCACGTCCAGGCAAGGGATGATGCGTTTGGCCAGCGCCATGGTCAGTCCTCAGCCTTTGTAGGAATCGCAGAAGGCCTGGGCCTCAGCGACATCCAGCGTGCCTTCGTAGATCGCGCGACCGGTGATCGCGCCGATGATGCCAGGCGCCTTGGCGTCGAGCAGCGCCTTGATGTCGCCCAGGTTATGGATGCCGCCGGAGGCGATCACCGGAATCTTCGTGGCGGCGGCCAGGGCGGCGGTGAACGGAACGTTGCAGCCCTGCATCATGCCGTCTTTGGCGATGTCGGTGTAGACGATGGCAGACACCCCGTCGGCCTCGAAACGCTTGGCCAGGTCAATCACCTGCACGGTGCTGACTTCAGCCCAACCGTCAGTGGCGACGAAACCGTCCTTGGCATCGAGGCCAACGATGACCTTGCCCGGGAAGGCGCGGCAAGCCTCAGCGACAAACGCCGGGTCTTTCACCGCCTTGGTGCCGATGATCACATAGCTCACGCCAGCCTTGACGTAGTGTTCGATGGTTTCCAGCGAGCGGATACCGCCGCCGATCTGGATCGGCAGGTTCGGGTAGCGCTTGGCAATGGCCGTGACCACTTCGCCGTTCACCGGCTGCCCTTCGAAGGCACCGTTCAGGTCAACCAGATGCAGGCGACGGCAGCCGCCCTCCACCCACTTGGCGGCCATGCTCACCGGGTCATCGGAGAACACCGTGGAGTCTTCCATCCGGCCCTGACGCAGACGTACGCAAGCGCCGTCCTTGAGATCGATAGCGGGGATAATCAGCATCTGGCAAACCTTCAAATTCGAATGTTCAGCTTGACTCGGAAATCAGTTTTTCTCGAGCGCCCACAAGTCGCTTTCGATGCTTTCGAACCTTTCTTTAAGGTGCGCCTGCACATCGAAAATCGCCCTGTTGTAATAGTGCGGAGCAATTTCGCGGGTAAACAACTCAAGAATTTCCGCCGCTTCGAACGAACCCAGGTCCAGTTCGAAACGATCCTCCATGAACCGTTGGATCTTGAGGTTCGCCTCACTTTCCTGCTCGGGCGTGAGGGTGAGGATCGGCGGTTTCTTGCGGGCCATTACCAGCGCCCGTCCCACGCGGCGAAGTTCTGCAGCAACTGCAGGCCATGGGTATGGCTCTTCTCCGGGTGGAACTGCACGGCGAAGCGCGAACCATCGGCCAGGGCCGCGGCGAAGTCGACGCCATAGTGACCGCCGCCCACCACCTGCCGGGCGTTACCGGCCGCGATGTAGTAGCTGTGCACGAAGTAGAAGCGCGCCAGGTCCGGAATGTTGTGCCACAGCGGGTGATCCACCGTCTGCTTCACCTCGTTCCAGCCCATGTGCGGGACTTTCAGGTGCTCGCCGTCTTCGTGCAGATCCTTGCCGAAAAACTTCACCTGGCCTGGAAACATCGCGATGCAATCGACGCCGTCGTTCTCCTCGCTGCTCTCGAGCAAGGCCTGCATGCCCACGCAAATGCCAAGGAACGGACGATCCTGACTGACTTCATGCACCAGTGAATCGAAGCCCAGGCGACGGATCTCGGCCATGCAGTCACGAATCGCACCAACACCGGGAAAGACCACCCGGTCGGCTTCGCGAATCACGTCGGCATCGCTGGTGATCAGTACCTTGCCGGCGCCCACGTGCTCGAGGGCCTTGGCCACCGAGTGCAGGTTGCCCATGCCGTAATCGATAACCGCGACCGTCTGCATTACAGGACGCCCTTGGTGGAGGGCATTTGCCCGGCCATGCGGTCATCGAGCTCCACGGCCATGCGCAGCGCGCGGCCGAAAGCCTTGAACACGGTTTCGATCTGGTGGTGGGTGTTGTGCCCGCGCAGGTTGTCGATGTGCAGGGTCACATTGGCGTGGTTGACGAAGCCCTGGAAAAATTCCTGGAACAGGTCCACGTCGAAGCCGCCAACGGTGGCACGGGTGTACGGCACATGCATTTGCAGGCCCGGACGACCGGAGAAGTCGATGACCACACGCGACAGCGCCTCATCGAGCGGCACGTAGGCGTGGCCGTAGCGACGGATGCCTTTCTTGTCGCCGATGGCTTTGGTGAAAGCCTGCCCCAGGGTGATACCGACGTCTTCCACCGTGTGGTGGTCGTCGATGTGCAGGTCGCCCTTGCTGACGATATCCAGGTCGATCAGCCCATGACGGGCGATCTGGTCCAGCATGTGCTCAAGAAAAGGCACGCCGATATCAAACCGGGCCTTTCCGGTGCCATCCAGGTTGATCGAGGCTTTGATCTGGGTTTCCAGAGTGTCGCGCTCGACAGACGCCTTACGTTCGGCCATCACCAGCTCCGCAAAATCATTGGGCGAAAAAGGCAGCCATTATAGGGGCGCGAGCGGCAAACAGAAACACGGGAGGTGATATCCCTGACGGGTTGTCGGCGATAGACATGTCCGTACAAGCAATTGTGGCCATCACCCAAAACAAATGTGGGAGCGAGCCTGCTCGCGATAGCGGTGGATCAGCCGACAATGATGCCGGCTGACCCTCCCTCATCGCGAGCAGGCTCGCTCCCACAAGATTCGCCCTCACCCCAGCGGGTTCGGGCTAGCGTATTACTGGAACAACACCGCCGTCTTCTGCAGGGTTACCCAGACACCCCACGCCAACGGAATGCCCACCACCAACCAGGCGGCGATCGCCAAAGGCTTGGTGCCCGGCGCGGCTTTCCACTCCAGCGAAGTGGTGCTGTCAGCGCCCTTGTCATGGCCCAGCGCCTGTTCGGCGGCCAGTTCGGCGTCGGTCATGAAGTACTTGTCGGCGACCGGACGGACCATCAGGTTGCACAGGAAGCCCAGTACCAGCAGGCCGGCGAGGATGTACAAGGTGATGTCATAGGCCGCAGCGCGTTCAACGCCGATGCTCAGCTGATATTCACGCAGGTAGTTCACCAGTACCGGACCCAGCACGCCTGCTGCGGCCCAAGCGGTCAACAGCCGACCGTGGATCGCGCCGACCATTTGCGTACCGAACAGGTCCGCCAGGTAGGCCGGCACGGTGGCAAAACCGCCGCCGTACATCGACAGGATGATGCAGAACGCCGCCACGAACAGCGCGACGCTGCCCAGATGACCCAGGTTCGGGATCAGCGCGTACAGGGCAAAGCCCAGGGCGAAGAACACGAAGTAGGTGTTCTTGCGACCCAGGTAATCCGAGCAGGATGCCCAGAAGAACCGCCCACCGATGTTGAACAGGCTCAGCAGACCAGTGAAACCGGCCGCAATGGCCGCGATCTGACCCAGTTGCGCAGCATCCAACTGACCGAAAGGCAAGTCATTGCCGAGCAACTTGCCGCCGAACACTTCCTGCAACAGTGGCGATGCCATGCCGATGATGCCGATACCGGCGGATACGTTCAGGCACAGCACCAGCCATACCAGACGGAACTGCGGGGTTTTCCAGGCCACGTTCACGTGAACGTGACGATGGGTGATCATCGCGTTCGCAGCTTTCTTCGGTGCCGGGGTCCAGCCTTCAGGCTTCCAGCCGGTCGGCGGGACGCGGTACGACAGGGCGCCACCGACCATGAACACGAAGTAGATCGCGGCCATGACCAGGAAGCTTTGCCATACGCCCACTTCAGTCGGCGAAGAGAAATGGCTCATCAGCGCTGCAGCCAGCGGTGCACCTACCATCGCGCCGCCGCCGAAGCCCATGATCGCCATGCCGGTGGCCATGCCACGCTTGTCCGGGAACCACTTGATCAGCGTCGAAACCGGGGAGATGTAGCCCAGCCCCAAGCCGATACCACCGATTACCCCGGAGCCGACCCACATCAGCCATATCTGGTGAGTGTAAATACCCAGCGCGGAAATCAGCAGACCGCCGCACCAGCACAAGGCCGATACAACGCCAGCCTTACGTGGCCCGGCGTGTTCCAGCCAGCCGCCCCAGATGGCTGCCGAGCAACCCAGGAAGATGAAGAACAGGGTGTAGATCCAGCCGAGCATCGAGATCGGCCAGTCACATTGGGATGAAAAGACTTGTGCGATGAAGCTCATGTCCGGTGCACAGGCTACAGGCTTGGTGACGCCCAGTGCCTTGGACAACGGCAACCAGAACACCGAAAAGCCGTAGGCCATGCCGATGCAAAGGTGGATGGCCAGTGCGGCCGGTGGAACCAGCCACCGGTTGAATCCGGGCTTGGCGATAATGCGTTCCTTGGAGAGGAACGCAGGCTGGGCGGCAAAGCCGTCCGCCGTGATGCTCGTGCTCATTATGTATCCCCCAGTTATTGGTATGGCTCGCCAGCCATGCATCACCCTCAGCCTTATTGCACGCAAAGCGCGACTGTATTTTCTGGTGAAGCTTCATTTTGGTGCGACATTGAGTCGCAGAAGGACGGGCGAACGGGTAAAGGTTACCATTTGCTTATGACAGAAAAGCCAAAGTGCTATCACCTTTTTTACATCTTCTGTCTTATCGCGCCATTGCACGTTTTCTGTAGGGCGTGAATCGTTTATTTTTCAGGAATTTATATGCCCATCGTTGTCGAGCAGTTGAATGACGCCACCTGTCGGGACCGGCAGGACCTGCACAAAATCTACCAGGATGCCCCGGCCTGGCTGTTCGAGCCGTTCACTGACGGCACACAATTGATACACAAATGCCTGGAGGACGGCGCGTTGATCGCAGCCCGCTTCAATGACCGGTTGCTCGGTGCCGCACGGCTGCAACGGCACCAGGACGTCTGGCACTTGTCCCAAATGTGCGTGCGAAACGTCACCCGTCGTCGTGGGGTGGCGGAACGATTGGTCAGCGAAGCCCGGAAAATGGCTACGCAACACGGTGCCGAACTGAAGCTCTTGGCCCCATCCGGTCATCTGGAAGCCCAGGCGCTGGCGGCCAAATTGAAACTGGCACTGGAGCAGGCCTAGATCCGGGAGCTCAGCGCGGCCCTCGCCACGGTTCCATGGCCCACAGGCCTGTCAGAAAGAACGATCACCCAACGCGCCACTAGGTCAGGGCGTTATACTCCCAGGCTAAATTTTGAACTCAACCTACAAGGACTCGCCCATGAAAGCGTTCGGCAAAATCCTGGGTCTGGTACTTCTCGGGCTGTTGCTGGTCATTGTGGCCTTGGGCTTTGCCCTGACCCACCTCTTCGATCCCAACGACTATAAAGAAGAGATCCGCCAGATAGCCCGCGACAAGGCCCACATTGAGCTGACCCTCAATGGCGACATCGGCTGGAGCCTTTTCCCGTGGCTGGGTCTGGAATTGCACGAAGCCAGTGTCGCCACCCTGGCAAACCCGACACAACCGTTCGCCGACCTGCAGATGCTCGGCCTTTCCGTGCGCGTGATTCCACTGCTGCGCCGCGAAGTGCAGATGAGCGACGTGCGCGTCGAAGGCCTGAACCTGCGACTCAACCGTGACAAGAACGGCCACGGCAATTGGGAAGACATCGGCAAGGCACCCGCCTCTAAAACCACGGCAAACGCCCCGGCACCGGCCGAACAGCCTGCCCCTGGGGACAGCGCCCCGGCGCAGAAACCGGCCCAGCCAACCCGCCTGGACATCGACAGCCTGACCGTGAACAACGCCCGGGTCGAATACACCGACGAGCAGGCCGGCCGGCAGTTCACCGCCGAAAGCATCCAACTGAGCACTGGCCCGATCCATGATTCCACCAACATTCCGGTCACTCTCACCGCATTCCTGGCCAGCAACCAGCCAGCCGTGCGGGTGCGCACCGAGGTCACGGGCGAGCTGCGCTTCGAGCGCGCCTTGCAGCGCTACAAGTTCGAAGACCTGAAGCTGTCCGGCGAAGCCACGGGCGACCCTTTGCAAGGCAAGACCGTGACGTTCGCGGCACACGGGCAGCTACTCCTGGATAAAGCGGCGAACGTCGCCGAATGGACCGGCATCAAGCTTTCCATCAATCAACTGCGGGCGTTGGGCGAACTGAAGGTCAATGATCTGGACAAGACCCCGCAACTGAGCGGCGGCATGTCGATCGCCCAATTCGACCTGGCGAAATTCGTCGACGGCGTCGGTCAGAAACTGCCGGCCATGGCCGAAGGCAGCTTGAGCAAAGTCGAACTGGTCACCCGTATTGCGGCCACGCCGACCAGCGCCGAATTCAATAGTATCAATCTGAAAATCGACGACAGCACCTTCAGCGGTCGTATCGCCGTGGAAGACTTTGCCAAGCAGTCACTGCGTGCGCAGCTCAAGGCCGATACCTTCAACGTTGACCGCTACCTGCCGCCAAAATCCGCCGAGGCCGACAGTTCCAAGGCGGCCCGAGAGGCGGAGGTCAGCAACACCGAAGCCAGTGCCATGGCGGGCGCCGGCAGCACACCGTTGCCGAGCGCGCCCACCCAGGGCGCCTGGAGCAACGACCGGCTGTTTCCGGTCGAACGCCTGGGCAAACTGGACCTGGATGCCGACCTGACCTTCGGCCAACTGACCCTCGATAAACTGCCGATCCAGAATGCCGCGCTCAAGGCCACCGGCCAGGGCGGCCTGCTGACCCTGGAAAACCTGCGGGGCGATTTGTACAACGGCAACTTCGAAGTCAAAGGCACGCTGGACGTGCGCCAGCCCACGCCGCAGTTGAGCCTGCAAACTCGCATCAACCGGGTACCGGCCGAGAAAATCATCGAAAGCCAGGGCAAGAATCCGCCCGTCAAAGGCCTGGTGACACTCAACAGCGCCGTGACCGCCAGTGGCAACAGCCAAAAGGCCCTGATCGACAGCCTCAACGGTACTGCCGGGTTCGTCATCAACGACGGCGTCCTGCTCAATGCCAACCTCGAGCAGCAGTTGTGCAGGGGCATCGCCACCCTCAATCGTAAAACCCTCAGTGGCGAGCCCCGGGGCAAGGACACCCCATTCGAGCAACTCAACGGCAATCTCACCTTCCGCAGCGGCGTGGCCAACAACCCGGACCTGAAGGTCCGTATCCCTGGCATGACCGTCAACGGCAACGGCGATATCGACCTGCGTGTGCTGGGCATGGACTACCGCGTCGGCATCATCATCGAAGGCGACAAGAGCGACATGCCCGACCCGGCTTGCCAGGTCAACGAACGTTACGTCGATGTCGAATGGCCGTTGCGCTGCCGCGGTCCGCTGGAGCTGGGCGCGAAGGCATGCCGGCTGGACAACGAGGGGCTGGGCAAAGTCGCCGCGAAACTGGCCGGCGACCGCCTCGGCGACAAGCTCAATGAGAAGATCGACGAGAAGCTCGGCGACAAGGTCAGCCCCGAGCTGAAGGACGCGCTCAAGGGGTTGTTCAAGCGATGACAGCCGAGCAGTTTTCCAGCGCCGTACTGGACTGGTTCGACCGCCACGGGCGCCACGACTTGCCTTGGCAGCAAGACATCACTGCGTATCGGGTGTGGGTCTCGGAAATCATGCTGCAGCAGACCCAGGTCAGCACCGTGCTCAATTATTTCGACCGGTTCATGGCCTCGCTGCCCACCGTGCAAGCCCTGGCCGCCGCGCCGGAAGACGAAGTGCTGCACCTGTGGACCGGCCTGGGCTACTACACCCGCGCCCGTAATCTGCAGAAAACCGCGAAGATCGTAGTCGACCAATATGGCGGTGAATTCCCCCGCGACGTGGAAAAACTCACCGAATTACCGGGGATCGGCCTGTCCACAGCCGGCGCCATCGCCAGCATCAGCATGGGCCTGCGGGCACCGATCCTCGATGGCAACGTCAAGCGGGTGCTGGCGCGCTTCACCGCCCAGGAAGGTTACCCGGGCGAACCGAAGGTCGCGAAGCAACTGTGGGCGACTGCCGAGCGCTTCACGCCTCAAGACCGGGTCAACGCCTACACCCAGGCGATGATGGACCTGGGCGCCACGCTCTGTACCCGCAGCAAACCCAGCTGCCTGCTTTGCCCGCTTAAAAAAGGCTGCCAAGCCCACATGCTCGGCCTGGAGACCCGCTACCCGATCCCCAAGCCACGCAAGGATGTGCCCAAAAAACGCACCTTGATGCCGATGCTGGCCAACCGCGAAGGCGCGATTCTGCTTTATCGTCGCCCCTCCACGGGCCTGTGGGGCGGTTTATGGAGCCTGCCGGAACTCGACGACCTCGACGACCTGCAACACCTGGCCCTGCAACACTCGCTGGAGCTGGGCAATCATCAGCAGATGCCGAGCCTGGTACACACTTTCAGCCACTTTCAGTTGGCGATCGAACCCTGGCTGGTCCGGGTCCGGGAAACCGGCCATCACGTGGCCGAGGCCGACTGGCTCTGGTATAACCTCGCCACCCCGCCGCGCCTGGGCCTCGCCGCCCCGGTCAAGACCTTGCTCGAACGCGCGGCCGCCGTATTGAACGCAGGAGAGTTGCAATGATCCGCACCGTGATGTGCCGCAAGTACAAAGAACAACTGGAAGGCCTGGAGCGCGCGCCGTTCCCGGGCGTCAAAGGCCAGGACATCTACGACAATGTCTCGGCCAAGGCCTGGGCGGACTGGCAAAAACACCAGACCCTGCTGATCAACGAAAAACGCCTGAACATGATGAACGCCGAAGACCGCAAATACCTTCAAGGCGAAATGGAAAAGTTCTTTTCCGGCGAAGAATACGCCAAGGCCGAAGGCTACGTGCCGCCGTCCGAATAGGCCACCCAGAACCGGGGCGGATCGTAAGCGACGGTAATAATTAAATATTTTTTGATAACGTGCTTGACGACCCCCTGAAAAACCCGTTTAATGCGCCCCGTTGCCCAGATAGCTCAGTCGGTAGAGCAGGGGATTGAAAATCCCCGTGTCGGCGGTTCGATTCCGTCTCTGGGCACCAAATACCGAAAACCCCGATCAAGAAATTGATCGGGTTTTTTTATTGCCTGGGATTTACGGGAGCTGTGACGGCGCGGCGAGTTCTTCAACCTCACTGGGTGCCACAATTGTTTGTGGTGGATTGAGATTCGAAGTGGTTGCCCTGAAGCTGTAGGATAGATCGCCTTATTTTCATGCCAGGAGTCTGCCCCCCCCATGTCATCGGCAAACAAACAGCAGAAACGAAACCAGCGCGCCAAGGCGAAAGCCAAGAAGAACCGCATTCAGCGTGCTGCTGCGCCGAACGATTTCCTGGACCCGAACGATGAGCGCATCGATCTGGAATCCGTGGACCTGACGGAGCTGTTCCAAATCATGAGCTCAGCTGAAAAGGTCAGCCAGAAGGCGATGTGCGAAGCGTTCCTGGCCTATCCACTGTTGACGCTGGTGCTGGAACAGGAAGGTGAGGACGAAGCGACCGACTTCATCATTACTGCATTGATCGAATACCGTCGCCTGACCAAAGGCGTCGATGAGCAGACCGCACTGGATTGGGTGGAGAGTGAGCAGTTCCAGGCCGATTATGTCGCCGCGTCCAAGGCGCTAGCCCAAGATCCGATCTGATGATCGTCCTCCTTATGAGGACGTCGGCAGTGGATGACGCCATCCCGGGATAGCTCCTACAAGCCAGGGTCAGCCAAGATCAGGCGGCGTCAAACCCGTCCTGCAAGAATCGGACGGCTTTCCTCCCACCTAATCAGACTCGCCCTGCATCATCGAAACGTCGTCCAGAGCATCCTTTTGGTCCCCCCATTTGGGAAAGGCTTTGATGAACGCAACCTGCGCCACATGCGGGACTTTTATCAATCGTTTCCAATTTGGAACGCAGTGCGTTCCGAATTGAGCTGGACCCATTACCGCACACTTCTGCGGGTAGAAGACCCAAACGCCCGCCATTGGTACATGAACGAGGTAGCCATCCAAAACTGGTCCACCCGCGCCCTGGAACGTCAGATCGGCACCCTCTACTACGAACGTCTGCTGGCCAGCCAAGACCGCCCGGCGGTGAAACAGGAAGCGACCAGCCATATTGAAAGGCTCAATCTCAGCCCGAGGAACATCGTCAGGGACCCCGTAGTTTTGGAGTTCCTCGGAATGCCCAATGTCGGCGCTTTGCTGGAAACCGACCTGGAGCAAGCCTTGAGGCTCGACAACCAAGCCTGACGACGGGCGAACTGAAAGCCAACAGCTGATGGCCGCTCTGGCCGAAAAATCTGTGTAAGATTGATGCGCTTTTTTTCCAGCAACGCTCCAGTCAACGAGCTCTATCCCGCATGTCACCGGCCGCGCCTCCCCCTTCTCTGATTCAGGCATTGCGGACCGAAACCGCTGAGCTGCACGTCGCCCTGGAAAAACGCTTGCCGTTTTTCTCCGAACAGTTGGACCTCGACCTGTACCGGCGCCTGATGGCCGCCTACTACGGTTTTTATAAACCGCTGGAACAGCGACTTCATGTCCTGACGCTGACACCGACGGGGTTGGACCAATCCCTGCGGATCAAGCTTCCCGTACTGCGGGCGGATCTCACGGCACTGGGCCTGGATGACCACGCTATCGAGGCACTGCCCACCTGCCGGGACCTGCCGCAGATCGATTCCCGTGCCGCCGCCCTGGGGGTTTCCTATGTGCTGGAAGGTGCAACTCTCGGGGGGCAGATCCTGCGGCGCAGAGTCGCCGAACAGCTCGGTCTTGATGCCTCCAGCGGCGCGGCGTTTCTCAATGTGTATGGCGAACTCACCGGTCGGCGTTGGAAGGACTTCCTTCAGTATTTGGGCGACAGGAACCTTGGCGACGCCCAAACGCTCGAAGTCACACGTGCCGCCAAAGCGACGTTTACTCATTTTGAACACTGGCTGGACAGCCAAAAGGTATTGTTATGACCCCGGAAAACCAGGAAGCCTTCGAAGAACTGCTGGCCAATTGTGCAGACGAACCGATTCGCTTCCCCGGGGCCATCCAGCCTCATGGCGTGCTACTGATGCTGTCCGAACCCGACTTCGTCATCCGACAGGTCAGCGCCAACGTATTGCAATTGATGGGGCACGATCCTCACGGTCTCCCCGGCCAGACGCTGGACGCACTGTTCGGGCAGCAGCAGGCCCAAGCCGTCCTCAAGGCCTGTCGCGCCGATGCGGACGGGGACAACGCGCCCGTGGAGATTGTCGTGAACCAGTTGCGTTTTGACGCCCTGGTCCACCGCCATCAAGGCGCCCTGATCGTCGAACTGGAACAGCACCTGAGCGACTACCGTCCCGAAGGTGTCAGCGGCGAAGCCAACCTGGGGCGCATGCTGCAACGCCTGCAAAGCGCGAAAAGCCTTCAGGCTCTGTACGAAATCAGCGTTCGGGAAATTCAGGCCATGACCGGTTACGACCGGGTGCTGATCTATCGCTTCGAAGAAGAAGGCCACGGCCAGGTGATCGCCGAGGCCAGCGCGCCGTCGATGGAGCTCTACAAAGGCCTGTTTTTTCCGGCATCGGATATCCCTGAACAGGCCCGGGAGCTGTATCGCACCAACTGGCTGCGAATCATCCCCAACGCTGACTACACGCCGGTACCGCTGGTCCCGCAGTTGCGTCCCGACACTCAGACACCCCTGGACCTGAGCTTTTCCACCCTGCGTAGCGTCTCGCCGATCCACCGCCAATACATGAAAAACATGGGTGTGCTGTCGTCCATGAGTATTTCCCTGATAGAAGGCGACCGGCTGTGGGGCCTGATCAGTTGCGGCAACCGTCAACCCCTGCTCGTGCCCCATGAAATGCGCATGGCCTGCCAGACCATCGGCCAAGTGCTGTCGCTGCAGATCAGCGCCATGGAAGCACTGGATCTGACCCGTCAACGGGATGCCAAGCTTGAGGACCTCAAGGTTCTCGCCACGGCCATGGCCGAGTCCAGCGACAATGTCTTTGACGGCTTGTCCCACGAACCCCAACGGCTGATGGACCTGACCGGCGCCACCGGCGTCGCGATCCTCGAGGACAACAAGCTGCACCGCCATGGCCAGTGCCCGGAAGCGGAGCAGATCCGCGAGCTGCATAAATGGATGCTGGAGACCGACCAGCCCGTTTTCTCCCACCACAACCTGAGCAGCGTTTTCGCTCCGGCCCAGGCCTATCAGGACGTGGCGAGCGGTGTGCTGGCGATCCACCTGCCCAAGCCTGTGGAAAATGGCGTGCTGTGGTTCCGCCCCGAGGTGAAGCAAACCATCCAGTGGAGCGGCGACCCGCAAAAACCCCTGGACCTGGAAAGCAGCGAGACAGGTTTGCGCCTGCGACCGCGAACGTCTTTCGAAATCTGGAAAGTCGAAATGGCCGGCATCAGTACCAAATGGACCCACGGCGATCTGTTTGCCGCCAACGACCTGCGCCGCTCAGCGCTGGAAAACGATCTGGCCCGGCAAGTCCACAAGGAGCGTCAGGCGGTGCAGGCGCGTGATGAACTGGTGGCGGTGGTGTCCCATGACCTGCGCAACCCGATGACGGTCATATCCATGCTCTGCGGCATGATGCAAAAGTCCTTCAGCTCCGACGGCTCCCATAGCTCCAAACGAATTGCTTCAGCCATCGACACCATGCAACAGGCTGCCAGCCGCATGAACGTTCTGCTCGAAGACCTGCTGGACACTTCGCGCATCGACGCCGGGCGCTACACCATCCATCCCCAGCCGCTGGACGTCAGCCAGATATTCGAAGACGCCTGCTCGCTGCTGACGCCGCTGGCAACCGCCAAGGCCATCGATATTTCGTTCCACGCCGAACCCAATCTCAAGATCAATGCCGACCCCGAGCGGTTGTTCCAGGTGCTGTCGAACCTGATCGGAAACGCCATCAAGTTCACCCCCCAGCAAGGCAGCGTGGGCATCAGCGCGATGTCGGTGGGTGACGAGATCGTGTTCAGCGTTCGTGATACCGGCGAAGGAATCAAACCGGAGCAGTTGCCTCACGTGTTTGACCGCTACTGGACAGTCAAGGAAGGCAACCCGAACGGCACCGGACTGGGTTTGTATATTTCCAAGGGGATTGTCCAGGCCCATGGCGGTAAACTGCACGCCGAAAGCCAGCCAGGCAAGGGCAGCGAATTCAGCTTTACCGTGCCGAAAATCAACTGAGCCGGGCATCGCCCCCTAACAAACTGGAAACCGAAGCCCAATGGCCTCACTGAACAAACAGCAAAAACGCGCCAAGCGTGCCAAAGACAAAGCCAAGCAAATCCGCATGAGCGGACGTAAATCCATCCCCATGTATGGCGACCCGGCCCACGCCACCGCCCAGCCACCGGTCTACGTTCTTGAGCTGTTCGCCAAGCTACGCGAAGCCGAGGCCATCAGCCGCAGCGAGATGCTCGACACGCTGCTCGCGTCCCTGAGCGTGATGATCAGCGAACGCCCCGGCCTGCTGGATCTGAAAAACGCCGAGAACGAAAGCATGGCCGCCACCAACCTGGCCGCGGACATGCTGGTCGACTACCGCATGTGGGCCGACGACATGGATCGCGAGACGGCCCAGCGCTGGCTCAGCACCCCGGAGTTCATCAAGGACTTCAGCGAGGCGCTGGATCGTTATCGTCAGTTGATGGAAGAGCCCGCCAGCGAATAGAACGCGATCAGCCTCACGGAGAAGAGGACAGCCAGCTAAAACTTCCTATGGACGATAAAAACGCACAACGGCAACACTCATCCGATTAACCCTTCCAACCCCCAGCCAAAGCTGGCACCATCGCGCCTTTTTTTACGCGACTCCCCGGGATTTTTACCGGTAAACAGAGTTCGAACGGCCGTTCGGTTGTTGATGGCGCGACAGTCTGCTGCGCCGATGCGACAACCTGCCGCACATTCGCGGTTTACCACCCGTAGCGCTGTTGGCTGCCATTCGGACGCTATGCTAGCTTGGCCGCCTCGCCAGGAAGGCCGCCAACAGCAAGGGAGCACACACCATGAGGACCGCACATGGCCCAGGCCACGCCCGCGCTTGAAATCCGCAACCTGCACAAACGCTACGGAAAGCTGGAGGTGCTCAAAGGCGTCTCGCTGACCGCCCGCGACGGCGATGTGATCTCGATCCTGGGTTCCTCCGGTTCCGGCAAGTCCACATTCCTGCGCTGCATCAACCTGCTGGAAAATCCCAACCAGGGCCAGATCCTGGTGGCCGGCGAAGAACTCAAGCTCAAGGCCGCGAAAAACGGTGAACTGGTGGCCGCCGATGGCAAACAGATCAACCGCATGCGCAGCGAAATCGGTTTTGTGTTTCAAAACTTTAACCTCTGGCCGCACATGAGCGTGCTCGACAACATCATCGAAGCCCCGCGCCGGGTGCTCGGCCAGAGCAAGGCCGAGGCCGTGGAAGTGGCTGAAGCCCTGCTGGCCAAGGTCGGCATCGCCGACAAGCGTCATGCCTACCCTGCCGAGCTTTCCGGTGGTCAGCAGCAGCGCGCCGCCATCGCCCGCACTCTGGCGATGCAGCCTAAAGTGATTCTGTTCGACGAACCCACCTCTGCCCTTGACCCGGAAATGGTCCAGGAAGTACTTAGTGTGATCCGCGCCCTGGCCGAAGAAGGCCGCACCATGCTGCTGGTGACTCACGAAATGGGCTTCGCCCGTCAGGTTTCCAGCGAAGTGGTGTTCCTTCATCAAGGCTTGGTCGAGGAGCAAGGATCGCCACAGCAGGTCTTCGAAAACCCGCTTTCGGCGCGCTGCAAACAATTCATGTCCAGCAACCGCTAACGGAGCAGTACATATGCAGACCTACAAGAAATTTCTCCTGGCCGCTGCCGCCAGTCTGGTCTTCTCGGCCAGCGCCATGGCCGCGGAAACACTGAAGATGGGCATCGAAGCGGCCTACCCGCCGTTCAATAACAAAGATGCCAGCGGCAACGTGGTCGGCTTCGACAAGGACATTGGCGACGCCCTGTGCGCCAAGATGAAAGTCGAATGCAGCGTGGTGACCTCCGACTGGGACGGCATCATTCCGGCCCTGAACGCCAAGAAGTTCGACTTCCTGATCTCCTCGTTGTCGATTACCGAGGAACGCAAGCAGGCCGTGGACTTCACCGAACCGTACTACTCCAACAAGCTGCAATTCATCGCACCGAAGGCCACCGAAGACTTCAAGACCGACAAGGCCTACCTGAGCGGCAAGACCATTGGCGCACAACGCGCCACGCTGGCCGGCACCTGGCTGGAAGACCGCAACATGGAAGATGACTACAACGTAAAGGTCACGCTCTACGATACCCAGGAAAACGCTTACCTGGACCTGCTCTCGGGCCGCGTTGACGCCATCCTGGCGGACAAATACGTGCAATACGAATGGCTCAAGAGCAAAGACGGCGCCGCCTTCGAATTCAAAGGCGACCCAGTGGTGGAAAGCGACAAGATCGGTATCGCCGTGCGCAAGGGTGACGACGAACTGCGCAACAAGCTGAACGCCGCGCTCAAGGAAATCGTTGCCGACGGCACCTATAAAAAGATCAACGACAAGTACTTCCCGTTCAGCATTTATTGATACTGACGTGCCTGGCCGGCGCCGCTTCATTGCGGCGCCGGCCCTTAGCAAAGCCTGCCGCGATATGAACACACACCCATGATGATCGATCTCTACGGATTCGGCCCGGCGCTCGCCGCTGGCGCGCTGATGACCGTCAAACTGGCGCTCTCGGCCCTCTGCCTGGGGCTGGTGCTCGGCTTGCTCGGCGCCTTGGCCAAGACTTCCCCGTACAAGCCGCTGCAATGGCTGGGCGGCACTTATTCGACACTGGTTCGCGGCATCCCCGAATTGCTCTGGGTGCTGCTGATCTACTTCGGCACCGTCAATCTCATGCGTGCCCTGGGCGAATACTTCGGTAACCCGGACCTTTCCCTCAACGCCTTCGCCGCTGGCGTCATCGCCCTGGGCCTGTGCTTTGGCGCCTACGCCACGGAAGTATTTCGCGGCGCGATCCTGGCCATTCCCAAGGGCCATCGCGAAGCTGGCGTGGCGCTGGGGTTGTCCAAGTGGCGGATCTTCACTCGACTGATCATGCCGCAGATGTGGCGCATCGCCCTGCCCGGGCTGGGCAACCTGTTCATGATCCTGATGAAAGACACCGCACTGGTGTCGGTGATCGGCCTGGAAGAAATCATGCGGCACGCGCAAATCGGCGTGACCGTGTCCAAGCAACCGTTCACCTTCTATATGGTGGCCGCGTTCATGTACCTGGGCCTTACCGTGCTCGCCATGATCGGCATGCATTTTCTGGAACGACGTGCCGCTCGCGGCTTTGCCAGGAGCACCCAATGAACTGGGAAGTCATCATCAAGTGGCTGCCGAAACTGGCCCAAGGCGCGACACTGACCCTGGAGCTGGTCGCCATCGCCGTGATCGCCGGTCTGCTGCTGGCGATTCCGCTGGGCATCGCCCGCTCCTCACGCCTGTGGTACGTGCGGGCGTTACCCTACGCCTACATTTTCTTTTTCCGTGGCACGCCGTTATTGGTTCAGCTGTTCCTGGTCTACTACGGTCTGGCGCAGTTCGACGCCGTGCGCAGCAGTTCGCTGTGGCCCTATCTGCGGGATCCGTTTTGGTGCGCCACGGCCACCATGACCCTGCACACCGCCGCCTACATCGCCGAGATCCTGCGCGGCGCGATCCAGGCCATCCCTCGTGGTGAAATCGAAGCCGCGCGAGCCCTGGGCATGTCCCGACCCAAGGCGTTGTTCTACATCATCCTGCCTCGCGCCGCGCGCATCGGCCTGCCGGCCTACAGCAACGAAGTGATCCTGATGCTCAAGGCCAGCGCACTGGCGAGCACCGTGACCCTGCTGGAGCTGACCGGTATGGCCCGGACCATCATTGCCCGGACCTACCTGCCGGTGGAAATCTTCTTCGCGGCCGGCATGTTCTACCTGCTGATGGCGTTCATGCTGGTGCAGGGCTTCAAGCAGCTGGAGCGCTGGTTGCGCGTCGATGCCTGCCAAGGACGCTGACAGCGGCGTGTTGACGGGCGAGGCGTTACTCGCCCGTTTCACCGCGCTGGATGCTTTTCTCACAACGCACCAGGCATTGTGGAAACCGCGTCCGTTCACCCATCTGCAGCTGCCATGGGAACGGTCCTACCCTGAGCTGGCCCAATGGCTACGCCAGCGTTCGCTGGAAGACGCGGAAAACGACCATCACCAACCCTGGCTGATTCAACATGCACCCGCGCCATTCCCAGAACTGGCGGGCATTTCCCATGCGTTGAGCGTCGTCGCAGAACTGCCGGGCAAAGAGCTCGAAACCACCGCCCATCGCCTCAGCGTCGACGTGCCAGGGCGCAAATGGCAGCAAATCGAAGCCTTCGCCAGCCGCCTGCACTTCGCTACCAAACCGACCCACTGGCTCGATTGGTGCGCCGGCAAAGGTCATCTTGGCCGACGCTTGCTGCAGGCTGAACAACAACTGACTTGCCTGGAATACGACCCAGCCCTGGTCGCCAGCGGCCAGCAACTAAGCCAACGCCACCGTCTGCCCGCCACGCACTTGCAGCAAGACGTGCTGGCGGCAGAGGCAGGCCTGGCGATCCGCCCTGAACACACGCCGGTAGCCCTGCACGCCTGCGGCGACCTGCATGTGCGCCTGATGCAGTTGGCGAGCGCCGCTGGCTGCACTCAACTGGCAATCGCCCCGTGCTGCTACAACCGCATCAGTGCTGAACGTTATCAACCGCTGTCCGACGTCGCCAAGGGTTCGGTCCTACAGCTAACGCTCGATGATCTCAGCCTGCCACTGACCGAAACCGTCACCGCCGGCGCCCGCATCCGGCGGCAACGGGACCAGTCCATGGCTCGGCGCCTGAGTTTTGACCTGCTGCAACGACAGATCCGGGGCCGCGACGACTATCTGCCCACCCCCTCGCTCCCCAGCGCCTGGCTGGAAAAATCCTTCATCGAGTACTGCACCGATCTGGCAGCCCTGAAAGACTTATCCACAGTCGGCTCGCCTGACTGGTCGGCACTGGAAGCGGCCGGCCATCAACGTCTGGCCCAAGTGCGCAACCTGGAATTGGTCCGAGGCCTTTTCCGGCGGCCTCTTGAGCTGTGGCTGGTGCTGGATCGGGCGCTTTTCCTCAGCCAGAAAAACTACCACGTCCACCTCGGCACCTTCTGCGAAACGCCCCTCACGCCGCGAAATCTGATGCTGCTGGCCGAACGTCGCTGACATGAAACAGCCTGTGGATAACTCTGTTGATGAAATTGTCTTGGATCCAATTAATCCGCGATTTTCTGCTGGAAGCGAGGCTGGTCATTTTTTGTTCATATGGATAAAAAACCATTAAAACAGGCATTTGCGAGCAAACGAGAAAGCTGTCACAAAATCGCAAGATGGCAGTCGCCCCACCCCGCCCGTTGTGCATAAGCGTTCAAGCAAAACGACATAACCGCCGAACTCAGTGCTCCCACACGCCAGCAATTGCGCCCATCGCGCCTGTGCAGTACAACAGCCTTTCGTATCGTGATTGACACAATGCCGACACACACAAGGACTGGCCGTGACGTTCATTTCCTACGCACAGAACTTCGAAGACATACGCCTGTGGCGCGCCCTTCAATCGGTGGAAAACGGCTTTTATCTGGACGTAGGCGCCAATCATCCAACAGATGATTCCGTGACCCGGGCGTTCTACGATCACGGCTGGCACGGGATCAACATCGAACCGGTGCAGGCCTACTACGACGCTCTCTGCCAAGAACGGCCAAACGACATCAACCTGCAATGCGTAGCCGGCGAAAACGCCGACAGCCTGACCTTCTACACCATCGCCGACACGGGCCTGTCCACCGTCGAAGCCAGCGTCGCCCAACAGCACCGCGACGCGGGCATGAAGGTAAGCAAGCAGACCGTCCAGTCCCGCACCCTGACTTCGATCTGCGAGCAATACGCCCAGGACCGCCCCATCCACTTTCTGAAAATCGACGTCGAAGGCCACGAAGAAACCGTGCTGCGCGGCATGGACTTCACCCGCTGGCGCCCCTGGATCATCCTCATCGAAACCCCATGGGCCCGCGACCAGACCTGGGAAACCCTCGTCACCGAAGCCGGCTATCACTCCATCCTGTTCGACGGCCTCAACACCTTTTACCTCGCCGAAGAACACCTGGCGCTCAAACCCGCTTTCGACATCCCCCCGTGCAACCTCGACGGGTTCCAATTCTGCAAAGGCCACAAATTCAGCCACCCCCTGAGCGAACCAGACCAGCAACTCACCGCCGCCCTGCAACGCGCCGAACGGGCCGAAGCCCAACTCCATGCCCTGCAAAACAGCCGTACCTGGCGAACCTTACAGAAAGTGCGCAACCTCGTGCGCCGCGCCTGAGCCGAGGTCCTGCAAAAATAGTCAGAATTCAGGGGTTTACAGAACGCATCCAATCGCTATAATCGTCGCCCACACGCCGGTATAGCTCAGTTGGTAGAGCAACTGACTTGTAATCAGTAGGTCCCGGGTTCGACTCCTGGTGCCGGCACCATCCAAGGTTCCATAGAAAGCTTTCAAAATCTCTGGAACCCCCGAAAAACCCGCCTTTTGGCGGGTTTTTTCGTTTTGGCATTCCATCGGTTTCCGTCAGAAACTGGTGGATTCCAACCGTTTTAAGGGTAGAGTTTGGGATACAGGTCACTTCGATAAAAGGGAGTACCCTTATGTCGCGCACCACAGCTCCGCTCTCCGACGCAGCTTGCCGCTTGGCAAAACCTACAGACCGCGCCTACAAGCTTTTCGACGGCGATGGCCTCTACCTCCTAGTCCAACCCAATGGCCGCAAAGGCTGGCGGCTCCGTTACGTCAAACCTGACGGACGCGAAGGACTGACCTCGTTCGGCAACTACCCCGTCATTGGCCTCGCCGATGCGCGCCGAAAGCGCTTGGAAGTGAAGCGGATGCTGGCGGATGGCGTTGATCCTATAGAGACCAAGCACCAAGCTAAGGCGGAAGCCGTAATCAAAGGCCGAACCTTTGAAAGTGTTGCGCTCGACTGGCATACGGAAATGTCGGCCAAGTGGGCACCAGGCCATTCCAAGACAGTGATGAG
The DNA here is from genome assembly GCF_034555295.1 of Pseudomonas sp. N-137. Taxonomy (NCBI): domain Bacteria; kingdom Pseudomonadati; phylum Pseudomonadota; class Gammaproteobacteria; order Pseudomonadales; family Pseudomonadaceae; genus Pseudomonas; species Pseudomonas sp. N-137. Next base: position 174,650 of record NZ_JAXUDQ010000032.1, on the reverse strand, counting down.
CCGCCTCAAAACCCACGTGTTCCCGCTGATCGGCGCCCGCGCCATTGTCGACCTCGACACCCATGACCTCATGCAGCCCTTGGAAGCGATCAAGAAGCGCGGAACGATAGACGTCGCTTTAAGGGTACAAAACTACCTGCAGAGCATCATGCGCGAGGCAAAACGCCTCCGGCTTATCACCGCAAACCCTGCTTACGACCTCGAAGGCTCGATCAAGGCCCCGCGGGTGGTGCATCGCCCCGCTCTACCCTTATCGCGACTGCCGGAACTGCAGGAGCGGATCGACACCTATAAAGGCCGGGCACTTACCCGCTTGACGGTGATGCTGTCGCTGCATGTGTTTGTACGATCCAGCGAACTGCGTTTCGCACGCTGGAGCGAGTTCGACCTCAAACGGGGCACCTGGGAGATACCGGACACTCGACCCGCGTTGGAGGGAGTACCCTTTTCCACAAGGGGTACGAAGATGGCAGGGGATATCCATTTAGTACCCTTATCGCCGCAAGCGGTGACTCTGCTTGAACAGATCCACGCCCTCACCGGTAAATTCGCATTGGTCTTCGCAGGGGATGCCAAACCCTGGAAGCCCATGTCCGAAAATACCGTGAACAACGCGCTTCGGACGATGGGATACGACACCAAAACCGATATCTGCGGGCATGGATTTCGTTCGATGGCCTGCAGCGCACTGATCGAGTCAGGATTGTGGTCGGAGACAGCCATTGAGCGGCAGATGAGCCACAAGGAGCGCAACAACGTCCGCGCCGCTTACATCCACAAGGCCGAGTTCATCGAGGAGCGCAGGCTGATCATGAACTGGTGGAGCCGGTACCTGGAGGCCAACCGGCAGGAGCATGTCACTCCACACGAATTCGCGAACCAGATTGGGGATAACGTTACTCGGATAAAGGCGAAGCCTGGCATTGGCGCAGAGAGGAGGAATTGATATGGATATCTCAACCGCACAAAGCATCAAGCTCGCCATTGTGTCGGCAACCGGACTGTCAAAAGACGCGCTGCATGTCTATTTGGGCATGGCGGTCTATTTAACGTTGATCGTTGGCACCCGACGATTCAGGCCATACCTTGGCTGGCTGGTTGTTTTCATCATTGCGTGTGCTGGCGAGTGGGTAGATCGGCGAGACGATATTGGAAGCTTCGGATACTGGCGCTGGCAGGCAAGCGCTCACGACGTTCTCAACACGTTGTTTTGGCCGACGGTGCTAACACTGCTTTGGCTTTTAAAGTGCCGCAGTAAAGCAAGCGTACATCCGTAAGACTCTCGCAATCTGCTCTGCCACGCGGGTCCATCCAAACAGGGCTGCAAAGCCGCCCTGCTTGGATGGACCTCACTTAAAAAAATCTAAAGCCCACGCAACTGTCTGTGGAAAACCACTGATTTCCACCGGTGGATAATTTCATCCACAGCCGCAGAGCTCCCGAAAATTCAAGCCTTGACCCGAATTATCCACAGGCGTAGAAAAGATCAGGCAAAGCGCTGTCGTTGACAGCAACCCAGGTAGCCAGAACCTTTAAGGCTACGCCACACGGTGGTGGTTCTCCCAAAGTGCGATTAGCGTCCGGCGGCTCGCACGGTCACAGCAATGTGATGGATGCCTACTTTTACCAGTGTGCCCGCTGCGGCAACTCATCCCCTTTCATAGCTGCCCTGCAGCAACCTATCCGCTTGGCCATTTCATTGCGCCAACCTGCGCCCGTCTCTTTCTTCCGGAAAGAGACGGGCGCTCCTACCGCTGCTGCAGCCCAACTCGTACAAGGCATTGCGGCATTCCCCCTCGTGACAATCGGCGTGACAAACACCAATGTCACCAGCAACAGCGATGCAGATGATGGTGCCGCAGCCCAAGGAAATGGACTGCACCTGACTGACAGTCAGGCATGCCCCTGTCATCGCATCACTGCATTCTCTCACTCAGGATCTCGCCGCGCCGGTCTCGTCAGCCAGTGCAGCCTCCACCCGCCCACTTCCTCAGAAGTGTTCAGGAGGCCAGATCATGAGATGCCCAAGCTCCCGGTCGTAAAGAGCCGCCAATCCCGCGTTAGTGGACAACCCTCACAGGTCGCAGGGGCCTTGATCCCTGATAACACTCAACATTCGTGGCGGGATGACGTGGGGAAGGTTTCAAAGGTTTTGGCTTCGAGAGGAGATTGATCATGGCATTGGTAGGCAGACGGGATGGGCGGAATTTTGGCTATGGCCGGCAATTGAGTTATGCCGGGCCACAGGCGTTGCGCGATCTGTTTGGTGGCGGGCATTACGGCACGGTCAAGGCGCACAGTGATCGCTGGCAGGCGTTTGTACGCTGGTGTCGGTCGGAGGAAGGGCCGATGTTTAACGATGCGCGGCAGATTAATTGGCAGACCTTACTGGACTACGCCGAGCATCTGCGCCAACAAGTTGAACAAGGTGAGTTGGCCATCGCCACTGCGCAAAACCGGTTGTCCAGTGTGAATCGAACCATGGCGGCACTTCGCGGTGATCAGTATGTGAATGTGCCGAGTCCGAGCAAGGCGTTGGAAATGCAGCGCACCACCATCCGCACGACAGTTCCACAAGGCCAAGACCGCGAACACGTGCAGCGGATCGTCGACGTACTTTACGAACACCAGAAGCCGCGCGCCGCGGCCATCGCTCAGTTAGCGCGAGCCACCGGCATGCGCTTACGTGAGGCCATTTTGGCGGACCTACCCCGTCTAAAACGTGAAGCCAAGCAATTCGGTAAGATCAACATTCAGGACGGCACCAAAGGTGGCCGCTCGGGCGCATCAGCTCCTCGTTGGATTACGGTAGATGATCAGATTCGTGACGCGCTGAAGTTTGCCGATCAGGTCTCGCCCGACGGCAGCCGCAACCTGCTTGCACCGAACGAAAGCTACCTCGATTTCCAAAAGCGAATCGTCCGTCCAGCCCGGGACACCCTTCATGCGCACAACCTAAAAGGCTTCCACGAACTGCGGGCAGCCTATGCGTGCGAACGATATGAGCAAATCACCCAGCATCCTGCGCCCATCAACGGTGGCAGTTGCTACCAGCTCGACCGACGCCTCGATCAGGCGGCCCGAGACCAAATCAGCTATGAACTCGGGCATGGTCGTATCGACGTAGTATCGGCGTATATCGGGGGACGAGCATGAGCAAGCCATTCGATATGGAGCTGTTCCTGGCAAGCGTACTGACCGGGTCGCATGCCACACGCGAGCGTCACCTACGCCAAGCAAAGGCCATTCAAGCGGCGATGTCTAATCGCTGGCACCGTGACAATCCATGGACCTGGCAGCAAAAGCATCTCGACTGGTTTCTAAATCACCACCTAAACCGACGCACTGAATCGACGCGCTATTACTACCTGCTGACCACAAATCTGATCACTCTGCGCCTAGGAAAATCTTGGGATTTCAAACGCGGCCGAGTGCAATGCTGGCAATAGAAGCGCGGGGGTGGGCACACGCTTGAATAACCTGGATCTTGAAGGATTTGGAATGGGGCGCCCGGGGGCGCCGTAGCAATCACAAAACATCGGGGAATCTGTTTAGAAGGCCTATTGGAGCGAGAACACTCAGCATGCGGGGGTCGCTAGCTGACAAATAAGTACTTGCATGGAGCAAAAATATTAAACACTCAGTTTAATCCTATTGAAAAATCATAAGGCACTGTTTTTGTGATGTTTTTACTGCCCATGATTTTGTCGGTGGGCTTTTTTTGAGTAAGGGTGTTGACCAAACAATTGTAAGTTAGCCAGGATTGCTCGTGTACTAACGCATATTCTTTTTGGTATTAAAAGCGAGGTGAATAACCGGTTTTTGGGTTAAGGCCTCTAGTGCTGGCTTATGCAAATAAAATTATAAGACCAACAAAGGACTCAGAAATGGATCTCAAAGTATTTGATAAGGCTGTCGTGCCCGCTCGTCTTGGCATATTTGATCCGTCGATCTCGTTCTTGCACTCACAAGTTGCACTAAAACAACATACCCTGGATAAGCAGGATTCGCTGTACCAAGACTTTCTGAGGTTTCAGACCGATTTCGATAATTTGCCCCTCGACGAATATATGAAAGAGGGCGATACCTACCGTCGGCGTCGCTTTAATGAAGTGCTGCTTCGAGACGAAGGCGAGTGGATTTCGCTGACATTGAAACCGCTGCGAGGTTTTTATCAAGCCACCACAGTCAATGGCTATTCGGGCGGGGTCGATCGGATCTACCAGCCTCTTGAACTTTCGACGATCAGTAATCCGTTTCTGCATCAACTGATCGTCGATATGTACTTGCTCTTGCCTGCCGAGCGCAGGGGTGTTTCCCGGGTATGGGATATTGGTATCCACCTGTACCGGATTACCGCACAGCCTGATGCACCGGGCCATCCCGTGCCGGAAGGGCCACACCGTGACGGCCACGAGTTCACCTCCATTACTCTGGTGAACCGGCACAACGTAGAGGGCGGCGAGAGCCTGTTTTTCGACCAGACGGCCACTGTCCGGTTACGGCACACCTTGAAGAGCCCCCTTGAAACCGCGCTGTTTGACGACGCGAAAGGCTTGCACGATGTCACGCCCATCCACTGTCAGGACCAAGCGAGCATTGGGCTCAGGGACATTTGTGGCTTTTCCCTGAATCCGGTCAAGGAATAATGTTGGCTGCTATTCATTACTGTTTCAGGGGGAATTATGCAAAACAATGAATGTGTTGCCGCGAACTTGTATCTACTGTCGGATCAACTGGGTGTCTATGCCGGTAAACATCTATTGGTTGATTTATATGGTGCGCAAAATATCGATAATGTCGAGAGTGTCAGTCAAGCATTGGTTGCCGGGGTCAAGGCTGCCAGAGCGACCTTGCTGCATCAGTACTTCCATTACTTTACGCCCAATGGCGGAGTGTCCGGTGTGTGTGTACTTGCAGAGTCCCATATTTCTATCCATAGCTGGCCGGAATTTAACTATGCCGCGGTGGATATTTTTATGTGTGGCGATGCCGATCCGCACAAGGCGGTTGAAGTATTAAAACAATCATTCTCACCTTCGAAAGTGCTCGTTGATGAGATTCGTCGCGGTAAAAATATCCTCTAAGGAGTTGCATCATGTCGATTGATTTCGCTCGAGAAAAAATGCGTAACACCTATGTAAATATCTGGATTGGGGAAGTCTGGAACAAGGGCAATGTTAACTTTGTTGATTCGATTTTTCACCCTGACTTTGAAGATCATCGCCCCATTCCCCAGTTCCCTGGCAATGTCGAGGGTCATAAGTTGATGGCTGCCGACTGGCATCAGGCGTTCCCGGACGTGGTCTTCAACATTGAAGACGTGATCATCCAGGGGAATCTCCTTGCCGCTCGTTATGTCGCAGAGGGGACCCATACGGGGGTGATTCTTGGCATTCAGGGCACAGGCGTCCCGGTGAGCTTGACTGGGATAGACATCTTTGGCTTCGAGAACGGTCTGGTGCGCCATTGGTGGCATGAAGAGGATTTCGACACCTTTATCAAACCGATCCTGGCGGCTGATGCCGAACGAAAAAAAACGATCTAGGCCATATAGAACCCTGGGCATGGGAGTAATCATGGGTAACGAAGACATGTATCGCGCAACCGAAAAGGCCTACCGACGTGAGAAGTTCGTCATGCCCAAGGGCCTCACTTATTTGGCCGGCAACTCGTTGGGCCCCGCTGTCGCCTCAATCGCGGATCGCCTGGTGCACACCAGCAACGATCAATGGGGTCAGCACCTGGCAGGCGCCTGGAAGAAAAACGGGTGGCTGAGCGCCCCGGAGAACATTGGGGACAAGATTTCGGTGTTATTAGGCGCTGACCAGGGCACGACTCTGGTGTGCGACAGCACCTCAATCAATCTATTCAAACTCTTGAACGCGGCGCTGGCAGTCAATCCTCAACGCAAAGTCATACTGACGGACAATAGCAATTTTTCTACCGATCTCTACGTCGCCAAGAGCGTCGGCCTGATCCATCACGATGTCGAAGTTCGTATCGTGCCGCGGTCATCAATAGTCGATACCCTTGATCGGTCCATTGCTGTGTTGATGCTTTCCCATGTCGACTATCGCTCGGGGCAAGCCTATGACATGGCTTTGTTCAATGAAAAAGCCAGATCTTTGGGGACGTTGACGCTCTGGGACGTGTCCCACAGCGTGGGCATCATGGCGCTGGACTTCAACAGCAGCGGTGTCGATATGGCGGTGGGCTGCGGGTACAAATACTTGAATGGCGGCCCGGGTGCCCCAGCCTTCGTTTACGTCAAAACAGACCTCCAGAATAGACTAAGCAACCCGATTCAAGGGTGGTTGGGGCATGCCGCCCCCTTTGTCTTTAGTGACGATTACGTGCCGGCCAGTGGGATCAAGCGCTTGCAGGTCGGAACGCCCACCACCTTTTCCCTGGTCGCGTTGGAGGAGGGCGTGGATCTGCTGCTGGAGGCTGGAATACAGCTTGTCGAGCACGACAGCCGGGAGCTGTTTGATACCTTCATGGCAGCGCTCGAACTCCATGTGCGCAAAGGGAGAGTCAACCTCTTGCACGATGTTCAGCGCAGCAACGTCAGCGGTCATATCGGTTTTAAGGTCAAGGACGCCGAGGCGCTGCACCATAGCTTGATGGCGGAAAATATCGTGACGGAATATCGCTATCCGGATCTGCTGCGTATCGCCTTCAATCCGCTCTACACGTCTCTGGATGACCTGCAGCAAACAGCTGAAAAACTAAATTATTTGCTAAGCCGGCACTGAATTCAGTTAAGGGAGGATGGATCTATGGAGCATGAAGTATTCAGGGACTCGCCGGAGCGAAAAGACAACCTGCTCAGGGCCAGGGAATACATTGAGAAAAACGGTATCCAATACGTTTATATGCAGTTTTCCTCCATCACCGGACGCCTTCAGGGCAAGGGGATTCCGGCCAAGCACTTTGTCGAGATCTGTGAGAAAGGCTTCTCCATGGTGTACGGAGCCACGGTGAATGTGGCGCTGGATCGATTCGGCAATTACCTGGGCTATCCACCCAACGCCTCGGAACTGCTGGCCTACCCTGAACCTGAGACGCTGGTTCAGTTGCCGTGGGATAAACGCGTCGCACGGGTGTTCTGCACCCTGTTTCGCAACCCAAGGGACCGGGACTTTCCGGGCCAGCGACTCGACGCTGACTGCCGGGGTAACCTGCGGGCTATTCATCAAGCCTTTCAAGCCAGTCATGGCCTGCAACTGCGGGCCGGGATGGAACCTGAAATGATGTGGCTGCGCAAACTGGAGGGCGAGCACCAGTACGTGGGCGTGACCGATCCGCGCTGTTATCACATCGGTCAGTTTGAAACCTTGCGCCCGGTGTATATGAAAGTCCTGGAGTATGCCGAGGCCATGGGCCTGGATATGATTCAAGGTGATCATGAAGATGCGCCGGGTCAACTGGAGCTTAATTTTGCCTTCGACGATGTGCTCGACAGTTGCGACCGACTGATGACCTACCGGCAAATCTGTCATCAGGTCGCGCAAGAGTTCGATCTGGTGGCCTGCTTTCTACCCAAGCCGTTTTCCGGGGTATCGGGTTCCGGGTGCCACTTTAATTTGTCGTTATGGGACGGTGGGCGGAAGGTGTTTCGCGAGGGTGTGTTTGCCCGGAAATATGGAATGGAAGAGGTCTATTGCCATTATGAAGGCGGCAATAACCTGTTTCTGCCGAGCGCAAGCGATTCGGGCCTCACCGATATTGGGAAGTACGCGATTGGCGGCATCCAGAAACACCTTAAGGCTTTAACCGCCATTGCCGCGCCCACGGTCAATTCCTACAAGCGTCTGTGGGAAACCGGTTTCTGGGCGCCGGTACGGGCCAATTGGGGTTACCAGAACCGTACCTGCGCGATTCGAGTTTCCGCGCCGGACCGGGTGGAGTACCGAACCGCCGATGCCATTGTCAATCCGTACCTCATGGCTGGTGCATTGTTGAAGGCAATCGACGATGGCCTGTCCAACCAACATGAACCGGGCCCGGCAACGGACGCTGACAGCTATTCGGATCATCCCGCTGCTACGGCCTTCGTCCCCCGAAACCTCGGGCAAGCGTTGGAAGCACTAGATAACGACCCCGTGGTGTTATCAGCCCTTCCCGGCGACATGAGTAATTTGTTCCGCAAGATCAAAATGAATGAGTGGGATGAGTTCCTAGCCACCGTCACCCGTTGGGATTTCGACACCTACTTGGATCACACGCCCTAACAGCCTTGTCCCCGACATGGGCGAGTACTCTTGTCGGGATACTTAGTTCTTTTGCTCGATCCGGAAGGCCAGATAATTTGAGGCGAAAATAATCAAGGCTCCGACTAATACCCAGATTTCAAGGCTCTCGCCATAGAGAAAAAATCCCACCACGGCAATGAGCGGCACCCTGAAAAAATCAATCGGTATGGCAATGGACGCGTCCATGACGCTCAGTGCTTTGGCCATGGCGAAGTGCGCGCTTAAACCCGTTACACCTAACAACAAAATCCATGGGGTGCATTCGAGCGTAGGTGTTCGCCATTGTGCAAGAGATAGCACAAAGCCCAAGGGCAACTGTAGAAGCACCATCCAGCTCACGATGATGGCGGGGCTGCTGGTCAACGTCAGTTTTTTTACCATGATGATGGACGTTGCATAACCGACAGCGGCTAGCAGAACGATAAGCGCTGCGGGTTCAATAGTGTCAAAGCCAGGCCTCAGAACGACCAGCACGCCGATAAAACCGCCGATGGCGGCGAGCATCCTGGCGGCGGAGAGCCTTTCTTTCAAGAATAAGAATGCCAGCAGGGAAACCCATATCGGGGTGGTGAACTCCAGGGCAAAGACCTTAACCAACGGAAGCGACGCCACGCCAACGGTCCAGGCATATTGTCCGGCGAAATGAACCACATTCCTGCCGACCTGCAGACCCAAGTCCAGCGCCTGCCTGAGTTGAGCGCGCTGTTTGTAAATAACCGGAGAAATAATGATCAGTCCGACAAAGGACCTGAAGAACAGGATCTCGAAGATCGACATGAACACGGAAAGCTCTCTGGAGGCGACGGCCATGCCAATGAATGAGAGCAGGCTCGCTACCATCCATAATGCTCCAATTAACGACAGTTTTACTTGATGCATTTGCGATCCTTTTTTACTCAGTCATTGCTCTTGTTATCCATGATGAACGGTGCCCAGTTTGGCGACCAGATAATCAATAAAACGGCGAGCCTTTAACGGCAATTTTATGCAGCTAGAGTAAAGAACATTAACGGGTAGCACGGCAAGCTCATAGTTTGGAAATAACCGGATCAGTTTGTTGGCCTGGATATCGTCTTTTATCATCCAGGCTGGCAGGGCGGTTATCCCAAGAGAAAAAAGTGCCATTCGGTGAATTAACGTTAGCGAGTTCGAGCCATAGCGAATGGTGGGTTTTATGACAAACTGTTCTGTCCGACTTTTTCTTAGAATCCACTTTCCTTCTTTATAGAATTTTTCGTTGGTAATCCACGGCAGGGTATTAAGGCAGCTAATGTCCTCCAGGGAATGTTGTTCGGTGAACTCCGGACTCGCGATCAGATAGCTCTGGAATTCCGATATCTTTCGGTACTTGAATGACGAATCCTGGAGATTACCAAGGCAAATAGCTAGGTCGTGTTTTCCACTGGCAAGACTGGAAAGCGGCAGGCCGACATCATGGACGATTTTTAACTGAGGATATAACTTCGAGAATTCGGCGATGATCGGCACAATAAAACGTGAGCCATACTCCCTGGGTGATACAACCCGCAGTACGCCGCAGACGTGCTCTGATTCGCCTTTCAAGGTTTCAATTGAGCAGTCGATTCTCTGTTTGATGTCGATAAAGTCATCGTAGAAACGCTGTCCGGCTTCTGTTATGGCCAACGACCGAGTGGTTCTGCTGATTAAGGTTGTGCCCAGGGAAAGCTCAAGCTCTTTGATGTGAACACTGACCATACTGGTACTAATATTGAGCTGCGCTGCCGCACGGGAAAACGATTTGAATTCGGCAACTTTGAGGTAAGCAAGAACCCTATTGTAGTTAAAGTCCATTGTCGCTCCAGTCCTTGGATCGTTGAGTTTGCAGTTAGCTAGTGCTCGACACCATGTACCGTACAATACACATTGACAATTGGTGTAGCAATCATACTCCGGCGTCAGGATAGTTGTCGCCTCGGGGGGGCGAAAAGAGTCTGGTCGTGCCGTACTTTTCAGCTGAACGCAAAGCCGCATTACTCAAGACTGCTTCCCTCGCTGAGCCCCTGGGCTGGGAGGTTTACGAGGAGGAAAGCTGCGAGAAAACCGCTGCGCTACTGCAACGCAGCGTGATCGGCTAGCAGTGTTTACGCGAACCGCTTGTGCTGCACTCGGACAACGGAGCGCGGGAGTCAATGCCATCATAAGGGTAGATTTTGAGATAAGCCTGAGCCCATAGCGTTTATAAAACACTAATTATCAGCAAGTTATGGCTTGCTTCGACTCCTGGTGCCGCACCATACAAAACAAAGCCCTCGCAGAAATGCGAGGGCTTTGTTGTTTCTGCACGCCCACTTTTCTGTGGGAGCGAGCCTGCTCGCGATGAGGCCATCACCGCCACCGACACTCTGCCATACAGACGCAAGCTCGCTCCGTCCGCCCCAGATGCGTTAATCCCGGACACACAATTTCTAACCCCGCCAGCATGGCGCCACGATTGTCCCCTATCCAATCGACCGCTACCTTCCAACTGTCGCTGCCAATTCAGCGACCGGGCGTAAGAAACCCGAAGTACATCAAGGCGTATCAGCTGCGCCTCGCTTACTAATGCTGGCGTTTTTTGTGTCTGCGATATGCGTTATGGCGGCTTTGCGCGGGACGCCTTCGAGTGTGCGGGAGCCTTGATTCCCGGTTTTCCTACCCGTGCATGGCCGCCACCCAATCCCGGACAAGTACGGGGACAGGCCACGATTCCTAGCTGAAATGAATATGCAGACGCCAAATTAAGCGTGATCTGTCCCCGTTTTACCTTCCTGGGGCACCTGCGCTGCCAATGCAGGGATTGCGCAAGGCAGGCTGCGTGGGCAACCTAGAGGGTTGCGACGAGAGGACTGAGTGAACCTGCTTCCTACCTTGACGTTTTATCAACAGATGATAAGGTTTGTGACATGCAAAGGGACTATGGGCTCGACACATTACTGAGCCTGCACCAAGAAATTTTGGCTCAGGAGGGTGGCTACTGGGCCAAGATCGAGGCCTACCAGGTTGAGCCTTCTGAGCATATCCCGCATGGGATTAAATACTCGCTCACCCTGCATGATCGAGGTGGAACCAGGGTGCTTGGTTATGACAATGCCCACTTGGTGAAGCCCGCCAAGTTCAAATATGCGGGCCAGGTCCTACCCTACGACCATAAGCATCGGTCGAGCACGGATAAGGGCGTGCCCTATGAATTCAAAGACGCTCAGCAGTTGCTACGGGATTTTTTCGCAGACGTTGACCGTGTGTTGGAGCAGGTGAAGAAATGAAAACATTAAAGATTGGCATCATGTCGCAAGCGCAGATGCGTGCCCGTGTATTGGCGATTGCCTGTGGCGAGTACAAGCCCAAGGCAACCGAGCCCAAAATTTGGTTCCCGTCCATGAAGTCGCTGGCCGAGGTGCTGAGTGACGAAAACCGGGCGCTGCTCAAGCTCATCAAAGAAACTCAGCCGGAATCTCTGACCTCGTTGGCCGAGGCTACTGGGCGAAAGGTAAGCAACCTGTCGCGGACGCTAAAAACCATGTCTGGTTACGGGCTTGTTGAAATGAAGCGCGAGAATAATCACGTCAGGCCGATTGCCAAGGCCACGGAATTTCATATCATCGCGGCCTGAGTTTCCAGGCAGACGCCCCCCGCACGACGGAGGGACCCAGGACCTATTCGAGTACCTTCTTTTTATTCTGAACACGCTTGATCCTTTATTTTAAAGGGTTCTGCGCATTGTGTTTTACTCCTGGTGCCGCACCATACAAAAACGAAGCCCTCGCAGAAATGCGAGGGCTTTGTTGTTTCTGCACGTCCACTTTCAATCCACACACTGAATACTGTGGGAGCGAGCCTGCTCGCGATGAGGCCATCACCACCGACATTCTGCTATACAGACGCAAGCTCGCTCCGTCCGCCCCAGATGCGTTAATCCCAGACACATAATTTCTAGCCCCGCCAGCATGGCGCCACGATTGTCCCCTATCCAATCGACCGCTACCCTCCAACTATCGCTGCCAATTCAGCGACCGGGCGTAGGAAACCCGAAGTAAATCAAGGCGTATCAGCTGCGCCTCGCTTACTATTGCAGGCGCTTTTTTTGTGTCTGCGATATGCGTTATGGCGGCTGTGCGCGGGACACCTTCGGGTGTGCCGGGTGCCTTGATTCCCGGTTTTCCTACCCCGTGCATGGCCGCCACCCAATCCCGTAGGAAAGGAAGGTTGCGGCTCTCACAGTCAAGGAGCCAGACAATGCCAAACCCGCAAGACCTCAAAACCCCAGGCCTAACCCCCTTCTCCTACCACTCCGACCGTCCCCTCTTCCGCGTCAACAGCGGCATTCCCATCGGCGAAGCCTTATCCCACGCCTCCGACCTGCTCCACGTTGCCAAGCTCTTGGCCGAGGACGCGGCGATGATTCGCAGCACGGATCGGTACGCCTGGGCGTCGTGTTATTTGCAGGATATGAGCAAAGCCGTCATCGATGACGTGGTGAAGGTGCTGGAGGCGCCGGGGAGTCATTCTGCTTAAGAGCCGCGGGGGCAATGCTGCTCCAAGGGGGCAGCATTGAATTGTATTTGCAGGAGCGGATTAAAGAAGGGCAGCTTCGCAGCCCAACGGGAGCAAGCTCCCTCGCCACGGGGGCTACGGACAGAGCACGATTACCGGCTGCAATGAGTAGGCGGACACTAAATCAACCATGGTCTGTCCCCCGTTTTCCTACGAGAACGCTCTGGCGCTGCGGGCCTAATACCCACGCAAGCGCATCATGTCGCCAAGCGATAGGTAGACTGCACCAACCCCGAAGCAAACCAGCGGCTGGATACCAGTTTCAGATCTACGTCCTGCCCAAGAGCCCCGAACAATGGCCTTCCGGAGCCGATCAGCACAGGTACAGTGGTAATCACCATGTCGGTGATTAATCCATCGCGCAGGAATGACTGCACCACCTGTCCGCCATCGACATAGACCCGACGTACGCCTTGTCACGTCAGTTCCTCCATCACGTCCTTGGGCGCGAGGCTAGAGAACCGGAGCTTGCCCTTCAGCGCTTCGGGCACTGGCGCATCCAACAGGCTTTCAGACAGCACCACCACGGGGCGCTCGTAGAACCAGGTGTCGAAGGTCCGGACCTTCTCATAGGTTCCGCGCCCCATCACGATCACGTCCTTGTCAGCGATGAAGTCTGAGTAGCCATGGTCCTCGGTTTGATCATCGCGCTGTAAAAGCCAGTCGATGTCACCGTCGGGCCTGGCGATGAAGCCATCCAGGCTGGTGGCGATGAAAACATGTGCAGTGGCCATCAGGATCTCCTTATTCATACGGGGTATTTCGATGCCCGGCGTCGAGAAACACCTGCTGGCATTGATCATCCATTGTGCAATCGCTCCCATCGCTTGTCTTCGGGCCCGCAGGTCGTTGGCGTTATCGGCAAGCGGGCGTGAGCGCCCGAAGCAATCAAAGCGAACCTCCGAGCGCTCCGCCGGCCCTCAACTACACTTGCCCTGAAATCCCGCCCCCTCTGGAGTAGTAGGCGATGAAGATCAGGACCAAGATCATAGGCTCGGGGTTGATCAGCCTTTTCTTTGCCCTCGTGCTCGGCGGTATCGGGTTGTGGGGCTATATCAGCATGACCAGCGCCCTGGCGCGTAGCGAGACCAGTATTTCGGCCATGCGCAAGCACATGGAGGCGGACATGATGCACGACGCCATTCGTGGCGATGTGTTGGCCGCTTTGCTGGTGGCGCCGGGGGATGCCGCGGGAGCCAAGGAGGTGAGGGAGGCGTTCGATGAGCATGCGCAACGGATGCGCAAGGTCATCGCCGAGAATGCCGAGGCCCAGTTGCCGCAAGCGATCGCTCAGGCTATTACCGAGCTGAAGCCGCAAGTGGAAACCTATATTGCATCGGCTCAGCAGGTGATCGCTAAGGCGTTGGAGGGTGCCCAGGATGGCCGGGCGCTGCGGACGGAGTTCGACGGGGCGTTTTCGGCGCTGGAGGAGCGTAACGAGGTGGTGAGTGAGTTGATCGAGAGCCAGGCCCATGCCACCCGCGAGCATCAGGACCACAGCATTCAAACGTCGGAGCGCTGGTTGGTTTTCACATTGCTGGCCACCTGTGTGGCGTTGGCGCTGTTGTCCTGGAGCCTGCTCAAGGCGGTGCTCACGCCGCTAAACAAGATCATCCTCAATACCCAGGCTATTTCCCAAGGGGATTTGCAGCGCTCGATGGGGGCTCAAAGCAAGGATGAGCTGGGTCAGTTGCAGGGTGTGATCGAGCAGATGCAGGTCAATCTGCGGCAAATGATCGCCACGATCCGCAGCCAGAGTGACGAGTTGCATGGCACGTCGCGCGTATTGGGCGATACGGCGCGGCAGATTGTGTCCAGCGCCGATCAGCAGGCTCAGAGCGCCACCAGCATGGCGGCGAGCATGGAGCAGATGATGGCGAACATCAGCCAGATCCATCAGCACGCCGACAGCGCCCGGACGATTTCAGCGCAGTCCGAACAACTGGCCAGCAGCGGCGGGCAAGTGATTCTTGGGGTGGTAGAGGGCATGAGCCGGATCGCCGAGGTGGTCAATCAGTCGTCCAGCAAGATCACCGCGCTGGATGCGTCGTCCGAAGACATTCATTCCATCATTCAGGTGATCAAGAGCATCGCTGAGCAAACCAACCTGCTGGCCCTCAACGCCGCCATCGAAGCCGCCCGCGCCGGTGAGGCGGGGCGCGGCTTTGCGGTGGTGGCCGATGAGGTGCGTAACCTGGCGGCGCGCACCACCCAGTCCACTCAGGAAATCACCGCAATGATCGAGCGCATCCAGACCAGCGCCCGGGATGCGGTGGCGAACATGCAGGCTTGCGTCAGCCGCGTGGACGAAGGCGTCTCACTGGCCCAGCAGGCCGGGGTGTCCATCAGCGAAATCCGCACCGGCGCCCGGCATGCGGCAGAAGTGGTGGAGGAAATTTCCCAGACCATTGCCGAACAATCGAAGGCCAGCGATGAAATGGCTCAGAGGGTGGAGTCGATTGCCGCGCAGTCCCGCGAGAACACCCGCTCGATTCACAACCTGACGCAAACAGCGGATCAATTGAACGATGCGGCGGGGTCGATGCAGTCTTCGGTGCAGCAGTTCAAGATTTGATCAATCGGCCGGACCCACTTTTGTGGCGAGGCCGCTTGCTCTCGCTCGGCTGTGTAGCAGCCCGTGCTTTCAATACTCGCGAATTATTGAAAATTTTGGCTGGGCAATAATTATTGCCCAGCCAAAACACCCTAAAGACCTGACTCACACCTCGCTCACCTCAAACACAAACGAAATCTCCCGCTTCTGGGCGCTCCAGACGTAACGGATATGCTTGCCCTGCACCGGAATCGAAACCGCCGGTGGGCGAAACGCCGCCACGCATTCGTGGCCGGGCAGGCGGACGCTGTTGTACAGCAAGCCCCAGGACAAGGTTTCGCGCAGTTGCCGGGCGAACACCTGGGACGGACCGTAGGCGGTGGGGTCCGGGTCGTGCAGGTGCGGGTAGTCCTGGCGGATGTCGTGCAGCGGCTTGATGACCTTGTTGACGTAAGTGCGCATGGTCAATTCCAGATCCGGCTCGTTGGTCGCTCCGAGGAATCGCGCCTGGTGGTAGCAGGTCTCGGCAATGGCCGCTTCCTGGCTGCTGGCGGCGTAGTAGACGCCGAAGGTGCCGTCACTGAAGCGGCTGCTTTTGCCGATATGGGTAAACGCGGCCATCACCGGCGAGGAGCCGGGCCCGGAAATGCGGTCCTCGGGGCGTACCCGGGACAGCACCCCGGCTTCTTCCATGAGCCTATCGTTGGTCAGTGCTTCCAGGGCATACGCGGTGGGCAAGTCCTCGGGATCGAGCACGTCTTCGAACAGCGCAATCGGTGGGAAGCTGCTGTTGACGATCCGGTAGGCACGCTTCCATTGCGGGTCCGCTAGTGGTGGCGTCATCAACCGCGCACTCCGTCGAGGTAACGCCGCACGTCGGCAATGTCCACCACCCGCCCGGCAAGCATGTAGGCCAGTGCCGACTGGCCGTTGAAGGGCGCAGCGGTATTAGGGCTGTTGACCCACTGGTAAGCGCGGTCCCGGCTGTTGCTGAAGATGATGCTCAGCGCCTTGTGAATACCCATGAGGTAGGAAATGCGCTCCAGTGTGTCGTGAGGCAGCCTGACGTTTTCCGGTAATTGCTTGTACTTATAGAAAGTCGTGTTGCCTACCTTGCCCAGCAATGTGCGCTGCTGCTCGACACTGCAGCCCCACAACGCCATGAGATTGAAGAAAAACTTCAACGCGACCCGACCCGCGTCCGGGGAGTCCAATTGTTGCTGCGCGTTGAGGGTGATGGAGGAGGTTGCCATAAAATTTGGGCTCCATTGGTAGGGGGTGACACCTAGAGAGTAGTACAAATACGGATAAATTATTATTTTTTATTCGCAAACGGATTTTTACCACCCTCTACCTGAACCATTCAGCAAGCTGTGTGCAGGAATTTTCTCTGCTCCAGCCACTTACGGACTCGCTGACCGCCCCGATTACCGTTGATCAGGCAAAAAACCCAAATCCCGCATAAGCTCCAACCATCGTCTGCCGGAGCTTTTCGCCACAAAACCGCGACAACCGTGGCAAGGTACATGATGATAGCCGGCATGCACTGCCTGACCGGGCCAGGTGCACAACAATAGCGAGCCCACTTAAGCAGAGGGCATTACCTCATGGATAGCAGAACCTTACGCAACCTCATGCGCATCGTGCAGACCGGCTCCTTGTCGGCGGCGGCGGAACATTCGTGCCTCACGGTGCAGGCATTGGCGGCACAGTTGAACAAAGTTGAGGAGCAGTTCGGCTTCCGGTTGTTCCGGCGGTCGAACAAGGGCCTGACGTTGACGAGCCAAGGCTCGGAACTGACGCCGTTCATGGATCAGGTGCTGGTTGCCACGCGGCAGTTGGAAGAGAAGGTCGCGGCGCTGAAGACGCCTCGGCAGCGCACGCTGAGAGTGGCGCTCAATACCACGCTGCCGGCGGAGTTCAACCGGCGGATGATCGATCGGCTGATCGCCGTGTTTCCCCAGTATCAGTTGGAGTTCAGCTACGCCGAGTCGATGGAGAACCTGAGCAAGCTCAAGAACGAAGATTTTGACCTGGCGATCCTGATCGGTCCGCAGCAGAGCGGCTTTTCCAGCATCACAATGCCGGACGTCCAGGTGCAGGTGGTCGGCGCCCATTGTGGCGAAGAGGACGACTCCCTCGGTTTGCTCGGCGATAAGTTTCAGGTGCGTCCGGCCGAGGAATGTCCGTATTCCCACAGTTTCCTTCGCTTCCTGGATGCCGGCCTGGGCGAGTACGGCTCGAGTCAGCGGATGGTGTATTCCTGCAGTGAAACGCTGACATTGTCGTTGATTACCCAACTCGATGGCCTGGGGCTGGTGTCCCGGGAAGCGGCGCTGCGTAACGACTTGACGATTTTCCCGGACTTCGAGGATTTCCTCGAGGTCCGCCTGGCGGTGAATAATCCAGAGTTGTCCGGCCAGGCGCTGCACGATGTTGTGGACCTGACGCTAAAGGAACGAACCGAGCGCGATGTACGCCGCCGTGCCCACCGCCACACTGAGAAACAGGTTGCGGCTGAAATACGCACATAACAGCGTCGGAATCGCGGCATAGAATTCCGGGCGGTCGAGTTGTATCTGCTGATCCTTGATCAACAACGGGGTGAGGCTGATGGCAGCGACGATCGCCACCGGCAGGTATTCCAGGGCGCGGGCGACGAACGGTGGCCAGTTTTCAGTATTGACCTGCAACGGCAGGGCCCGTGGCAGAAAGGTCACCGCCATCATCAGGGCCACGACCAGGATCAGGAACGTTTGGTCAGGCATACGCCCACCCCGCAGCCAACGAACGTGGCAATGAAGACATTGAACGGCGAGCTGCCCAGCAGGCTCAGCCCGCCCATGCAGACGACCGCCGCCAGGGCAGCGATCAGTTTGTTACGGGTATTGCACAGCGAAACCAGCACGTAGAGCATCATCGCGGTCAAGGCGTAGTCGAGCTGGTATTTGATCAGGTGCGCCGCGTATTGCGCACACACCGCTCCCAACAGGCCACCCAGCACCCAGGAGGTGTGGCAAAAGAGGTTGAAGCCGATCAGGTAACGCACGCTGACCGGCGCACCGGTGCCGAGCTTGACGCTGTGGAAAGCGAATGACTCGTCCGTGAGCCCCGCCGCGTAGCACCAGCGCTCGAAACGACTGAGCCCCAGCGCACGCAATGCCTTGGCCATGTAGACCGACATCAGCATGTGTCGCGCGTTGATCAGGAAGGTGGTGAGCACGATAGTGGTCAGCGATGCTCCACTGGAAATCAACGCCAGCGCCGCAAATTGCGAAGCGCCCGCGTAAACGAACAGGCACATCGCCACCGGCAGCCACAAGGGCAACCCGGCGTTGACCGCCATCAGACCGAACACAAACGAAACCGTAAAATAACCCGCTACCACCGGACTGGCTTCAGCAAAGGTACGCGAGGCTTGTGGTTCGACCACCAGCGGCTGGCTGGAAGTCTTGCTCATAGATCCCTCTCGAAAGTGATTTCACCCCGAGGCTCACAAAAGCCTTGGGCTGCCCAAAACCGTTTGCCGGCCAGATTAGCATCGTCGACGAACAGGAACATGCGCAGTACGCCGACCCGTTTCATGTCGGCCGATGCAGCCTCCACCAGACGCTGGCCCAGGCCTCGGGTTCGATGCCCCGGGCTAACGGCCAAGTGATTGATGGTGCCACGGGTGCCGAGCATGCCGCCAATCACCGCCCCCACCACTTCACCGCTGACATCGACGGCCAGGTACGCGGTGGTGGTGTCCTGCAACAACACCCCGCGCAAGAATCGGGCATCCTGCCACTCGCAGAACGACACTTCGTCGAAACCGCGAAAAAACTGCTCCAGTCGTTCGGCGTCCCTGACCATTGCCCGGCGCAACAGAACCTGTTGCTCCAGATCGTCCATGGGTTCGAGCTGTTCAGCGAACAATGTCGAAAGCGGTCCCGGGCCGCGAGAAGGAAATCGCCAGGATCTGCCTGAAAGCCATTTCATGGCTGTGGACGTTCCGGGCCGGGGTGACGTAATGGCGCATGTCGCGGTCGAGGAAAAACGTGGTGTCGAGAATGTCCTCGTAGGTAATCGCCGCCAGTTGTTCTTCCTGGGCGGTGTACAGACGACTCTCTGCGCCGGCCACATTATGACGGCCCCAGAAGTGCACGCCGCTGAACGGATACCCGTCGCAATGGATCCCTTCAGGGGTGATTTCCAGTTGCTTGCCCGGCTTGATCTCGATACGGATCTGGTGGATCTGGCACTGCCAGATTTCCTCGTGCAGCTCCTGGGGAAGGACGTTCTTGTACACCTCAAAGTCCGTGTCGATCAGACTGCGCATCACCGGTGAGTTGATCACTTCGTTGGAAAAGTCCTGGAAGTGCCGCTCCAGTCCACCGACATAGCTGTTGTTGGCCTTGGACTGAATGTAGGCCCGATGCTCGAGCTGCGTAAGGTCGCGGGTCCTGGGGTTGTATTCGAAGTCGCTATAGCGGCGAAAACGCATGCCTGACTCGGCCTGGCCGTAGTAGCTGTCGGGCTCCATGTTTTCCCAGCTCTTGGTCAGCCGGACAAAGTCGCCGAAATGACCGTAGAGATTGAAGTCTCCACCGCGGACGTTGACGTATTTGTCACGCCTCAGCGCTTCGCCTACTTCCCTGTTCAGAACGATCATTTTTCATAGGTCTCCACTGCATTGAGCAGCCTAATCTAGTAGGTACAGGATTTA
This sequence comes from Pseudomonas sp. N-137, assembly GCF_034555295.1. Taxonomy (NCBI): domain Bacteria; kingdom Pseudomonadati; phylum Pseudomonadota; class Gammaproteobacteria; order Pseudomonadales; family Pseudomonadaceae; genus Pseudomonas; species Pseudomonas sp. N-137. The sequence goes on along the minus strand of NZ_JAXUDQ010000032.1, from coordinate 154,579 downwards.
CGTCCATGAGAAAGTATTTGAGGCATTTCAAGCCATGCTTGAAACGGTGGACAATGTTTCATTAGTACGACTTTTTCTCGGGAAAACAGACTGTTCCAACGTTTTTTTTGCCGTCCAAAGAAAAAACCCCGAGTTTGCGCTCGGGGTTTTTCATCAGACGCTTGTAACGTGATCAGGCATCAGAAGACGCTGATCGGATAATCCACGAACACCCGCAGCTCATTGCCGCTGACGTTGTACTCGCTGGATTTCTGCGAAACACGCAGGAAGGAACTGCGCAACCGCACGCTCAGGTCTTTGGCGGGACCGTTCTGGACTACGTACTTGAACTGGTTGAAGATCTCGCGCTCGGTGCCACCTTCGCTGGTGGAGGTGGTGATGTTATCGCCACGCACATAAGCCACGTTATACGTCAGACCGGGAACCCCGAACGTGGTGAAATCCAGGCCATAACCCAGTTGCCAGCTGCGCTCGTCTTCAGCATTGAAGTCGGACCAGTAGGAGTTGGCCAGGTAGATCGTATTGCCGCCGTCCCCTACACGATTCTGCCCGCGCTGATAACCGCCATAGGCGTAGCCCAGGTTGCTGTCACCAGTGCTGCGCTGGTGAGCGAGGGTGAAACTGTGCGGGCCGGTGGCGAAGGTGGCGGCCAGGCTCCAGATCTTGTTGTCGTCGCCGGTAACGTTGTTTTCGCGAACATAGCTGTTGTCCAGCTTGGTGCGATAGCCGTTGAAGTCCAGGGTCAGGGATTGATCCTCGGCCAGCGGGAATACGTAGTTGGCGTTCACGTACTGCTTCTTCAACACGTCCTCGACATCCGAGGCGTAGAGCGAAGCCTTGAACTGCTCGGTGAACTGATAGCTGCCGCCCAATACGTTGATCGACTTCAGGCCACCGCTGTCACGACCCTCGGCGCTTTTGCGCGACTCGGCGGTGAAACGTCCAGCGTTCAGCTCCAGGCCCTTGATCTCTTTGGAGGTGATCAGCGTGCCGGTGTAGCTTTCCGGCAGCAGGCGCGAGTTGTCGTAGCTCAGCACCGGCAACGCCGGCATCTGGTCACCGTAGGCCAACACAGTATTGGAAACACGGAATTTGACCGCCGCACCAAACTTGGACAGGTCATCGGCCGCGTTGCCGCTGTCGCCTTGCTTGAAGAAGTCGATGCCGCCCGCACCGCTGCGACCTTTGCCGCCATCCAGACGCAGCGCGTACAGTCCGAAGGCGTCCACCCCTACACCGACAGTGCCTTGGGTAAAGCCGGACGAGAACGTTCCGATGGCGGCCTGCCCCCATTCGGCTTTGTCTTCATTACCGTTTTTGTAGTCGCGATTGATATAGGCGTTGCGTAACAGCACGTTCAGGCTGCTGTCCTCAACGAACCCCTTGGACTCAGCCTGGTCGCTGGCCATGGCATATGTCGTGTTTAAAATCCCCAGTGCGATCAGAGCAATGCGCTTGTTCAACATGATTATTTTCCTTATACGGGTTGATACGCACTGCGACGGCAGCCGAAACGGCGCTTTTGCGCTCTTTTTCGGACTCTTGCTCCTGAAAATAATGAAAAGGCCCGCCCACGAATGATCGTGGCGGGCCTTTTTATTATTTAAGAGTCATGGCTGTTAGCCACAGGCGTGGACGAATCCTAGTCCCGCCTTCAATGATGTGTCAATTTCGTGAATCGTCTGTAATCAGGCGAAAAACTTCTAAAAACAACCTTCAAATGGGCTCAGTGTTCAACACAGAACCATCAGCCACAAAAAAAGCGCTGCCATCCTGGCCAGCGCCTTTTCTCAATCCGTCGAATTCTATCCTTGCATCACGTCCCACAGTGCTTCCAGCTCAGCCTCGCTGAACAGGCCATCCGGGTAGCGTTCCATGATCATCCGACGCGGGTCGGGTTCTCTGGTCTGACGCGTTCCGTTGGACTTCAACCACTGTGCCAAAGCTTTAAGCGACTCACCATTGACAACGGCCAAGGGATGGTATGTGCGCTCGCTTATCATATTCATTCCAGCGCCCTCTCCTGGTTGATGAGCGGCCAATTTATCCAAGGTTTATGACAAAACAACTCAGCTCCGCTCCCCAGAACTGCCGGGATACAGATACAAGAGCTATGCCAATGTGCCTGCACTGCCGATCTGCAGACATAAAAAAGCCCGCATCCCCAATCAGGCCGCGGGCCAAAGCAAAATGGATCCAAAAAGCCCGGCGCAGAGCTGCCGCCAGCGCTATTACCTGGCTGTTACATCACCACTCATTTTGTGCGCGGCGCAGGCTGTTGTTGGGTAAGGCAGTGGATGTTTCCGCCCCCCAGTAACAGTTCGCGCCCCGGCACCATGACCACTTCGTGCTCTGGAAAAAGCCCTTGCAGAAGCGCCTTCGCCGGGCCATCCAGTGGATCGTCGAAACTCGGTGCGATGATGCCGCCGTTGACGATCAGGAAATTCACGTAGGAACCGGCCAACCGCACGGTCGGATTGCGCTCCTGGGAACCCTGCACCGCGTCCACGCCGGCGCATTCCTCTTCAGTGGCATACAACGGCCCCGGAATTGGCATTTTGTGCACTGTGAACGGGCGTCCCTTGGCGTCAGTGCTGTTTTGCAGGACGTCCATCGCGGCGTGGCAGCGGGCGTAGTTCGGGTCCTGCGGGTCATCGGTCCAGGCCAGCAATACTTCGCCAGGGCGCACGTAGCAGCAGAAGTTATCCACATGCCCGTCGGTTTCGTCGTTGAACAGGCCGTCCGGCAGCCAGATGATCTTGTCCACCGCCAACTGCGCGCTGAGCACCGCCTCGATGTCTTCGCGGCTCAAGTGCGGGTTGCGATTGCGGTTGAGCAGGCATTCCTCGGTGGTGATCAGGGTGCCCTCGCCATCGACGTGGATTGAGCCGCCCTCAAGCACGAAGCCTTCGGTGCGGTAACGCGGGCTACGTTCGATCTCGAGAATCTTGCTGGCCACTTGCGAATCCCGGTTCCACGGCGTGTACAGGCCACCGTCAAACCCACCCCAGGCGTTGAAATCCCAGTCGACGCCGCGCACTTCGCCACTGTCATTGATGACAAACGTCGGGCCGGTGTCCCGGACCCAGGCATCGTCGCTGGACATTTCTACCACGCGGATATTCGGCACATCGAGATGCGCCCGGGCATTTTCGTATTGGTTCGCGGACACCGCCACGGTCACCGGTTCGAAGCGGGCGATGGCTTTGGCGACCGCCACATGAGCGGCCTGCGCGGGCTTGCCGCCCAGGCGCCAGTTGTCAGGGCGCTCGGGCCAGACCATCCAGACCTGGGTCTGGGGTGCCCACTCGGCAGGCATGTGGAAACCATCCGCGCGGGGAGTGCTGTGCAACGTTGTCATAAATCAGGACTCCAGTGAGCCATCGAGGGTTTTGATCGAGCCGTACAGGTCCGCACGACGATCACGAAAAGTGCCCCAGGCACTGCGAATGTGTTCCAGCTCGTCCAGGTCAAAGCTGTGCACCAGCACGCCTTCTTCGGTTTCGTTCAATTCCTGGACCTTTTCACCGAACTGATTGGCGATGAACGAGGAGCCGTAGAACGTGATGTCGTAGCCATCTTGCTCTTCGTTGCCGATGCGGTTGCTGGCCACCAGCGGCATTACGTTCGCGCCGGCATGGCCTTGTTGCACGCGCTGCCAGTGATCGCGGGACGAAATGCTCTTGTCGTGCGGCTCGCTGCCAATGGCGGTCGGGTAAAACAGGATTTCCGCACCTTGCAGCGCCATGCTGCGGGCGCACTCGGGAAACCACTGGTCCCAGCAGATGCCCACGCCGATCCTGGCGTAGCGGGTATTCCAGACCTTGAAACCGGTATCGCCAGGGTTGAAATAGTACTTCTCATGGTAGCCAGGCCCGTCCGGGATGTGACTCTTGCGGTATACCCCCAGGTTACGGCCGTCGGCATCAATGATCGCAATACTGTTGAAACGCGCACGAGCGGCCCGTTCAAAAAAGCTGATGGGCAAGACGACCTGAAGCTCCCTGGCGACTTTCTGAAAATGCCTGATGGCGACGTTATCTTCGACCGGAGTCGCCAATTGCAGGTAGTCCGGGTTGGGCTTCTGGCAAAAGTACGGCGTCTCGAACAACTCCTGAAGCAGAATGATCTGCGCCCCTTTGGCAGCGGCCTCGCGAACCTGCTGTTCAGCGATCTCGATATTGGCCTCCAGGTCCCAGGAACAGGCCATCTGGGTGGCGGCAACGGTGACGATACGACTCATGAAGGGAGCTCCAGAGCATGTGTGGTGTCGACTTTATAACCGATAAAAATCGACTTTAGAAGCGATACATATTTAATAACACACGCCAGTCGCAAAAAACACCGACAAAAATCGAACTATCGACCGCGCAAAACCTTGTGGGAGCGAGCCTGCTCGCAATGCGATCCCCCATCTGACATCGCTGCAGACGGGTTCACCACTATCGCGAGCAAGCCCGCTCCCACAGGGAAAGCGTTTGCCTCAGTTAGTCAAAGCCCCTCGTCCAACACCTTCACCAACATATCGACAAAGAAATCCACGCTCTGGCGGGTGGTGACCATCGGCGGTTTGATCTTGAGGATGTTCAGGTAGTCGCCGGTCGGTTGCATGAAAATACCCAGCTCCCGCAGGCGATTGCACAGCGCCGTGGTTTCTTCGGTGGCCGGCTCAAGGGTGTCGCGGTTGCGGATCAGTTCCACGCCCAGGTAAAAACCGGAGCCATGCACCGCACCGACCAACGGATATCGGTCGATCAAAGCTTGCAGGCGGGCCTTGAAATGCCCACCCACTGCCCTGGCGTTTTCCCACAGTTGTTCTTCTTCCATGACGTCCAGCACGGCCATGCCGATCTGGCAACTGACCGGGCTGCCGCCGGCTGACGAGAAGAAATACCCTTCTGCTTCCAGCGCCTCGGCGATTTCCCGACGGGTGATGACCGCTCCCAGCGGCTGGCCGTTACCCATGCCCTTGGCCATGGTGATGATGTCCGGTACTACATCCTGTTCTTCGAAGCCCCAGAAAAATTCGCCCATGCGCCCGTAGCCGACTTGCACTTCGTCAGCGATGCAGACGCCGCCGCGCTCGCGCACCAGCGCGTAGACCTGCTTCAGATACCCTGGCGGCAATGCAATCCCGCCAGCATTGCCGTACACCGGTTCGCAGATGAAGCCAGCGAGCTGGCGCTTGTGTTCGGCGATTTTTGCCAGGTTGTGCTCGACGCTGCGCAGGTAGTCCGGCGCGCTGTTGGGGCCGCGGAATTCACCGCGATAAGTGTTTGGCGCGGTCACCGGATGCACCCAATCCGGGCGACTGCTCAGGGCCTGAGGGTTGTCGGCAATGGACGTCGAGACCGCATCGGCCGCTACCGACCAGCCGTGATAGGCCTCCAGCACACTGAGCATGTCCCGGCCGCCGCTGTAGGCCCAGGCCAGGCGGATCGCCAGGTCGTTGGCCTCGGTGCCACTGTTGACCAGAAATACCCGATCCATGCCGGGCGGCGCCAGCGCCAGCAAGCGCTCGGAAAACTCGGCAATCGCGGCATAGTGAAAGCGGGAGTTGGTGTTGAGCAGCGACCACTGCCGGGCGGCCACCGCCGCCATGCGCGGATGCCCGTGCCCCAGTACCGCGACGTTGTTGAGCATGTCCAGGTAGGAGCGGCCCTGCATGTCGATCAGGTGATTGCGCCAGCCGCGCTCAATGCGCGGCGGATCAACGTAATAGTGCTTCTGCGAACGGGCAAAGCTCGCATCGCGACGGGCCAGCAACTGCTGGGGGTCGATCTCTGGCTCGGCATCGCAGGCCAGTCCCAGCAGCACCGCTGGTGAGGGGCAGAGCGCCTGCCAGGCCGGCGCCCTGGATGGCGTGCAGAACAACGGCGGATTGAGCTGAGCGCCGCGACACAACTGCACCCGCAACGGTCCATCGACTTCGCCCAAGACCTGGCCCTTGACCAGCGCAGCCCCGGAATGCAGCGGCGATGTCACGCCCCACAGCCGAATGCTCAGTTGCACGCTGTCCAGTTGCAACATGCCGTCGGCAGCCTTGTGCACCACCCCGGCGAACGGCGATTCCAGCGGCGTGCCCCGCGGCACCTGCAATTCTACGTGTAATGGATAAGTATCCGGTTCAACGGCGCTGTCCGGCCGAGTCCGAGACAATCGGTACTGCCCGTAGCGGCTGGCGGCCAATCCATGGACCGCGGCGGCTTCGCTCAGCAGACGCTGGTCGATCCCCTCCTGCTCCCAGTTACCGGCTTCGAAATGCGGGCTCAGGACACCCAGGTCGATCAGGGCGAACTCGCGGCCCACCAAGGTCGGCAACAGCGGCACAAAGCCTTCACTGGCAACGGGTGGCAGATGGTGGCCCACGGACGTGAGGATCGCCGCTTCCATCAGTTCGAACGGGACCGACTGAGCAATCCGGAAAATCTCCCACTCATGGTCCAGGTTGTCGCGGCTGTATTGATTTTCCGGGTCAATGGATACCTGCTGTTCACCGCTGAGCACCAGCACGGCAGCGCGGGCAACGATCAGCGGCCAAAGCGCCAGCAGCTCCTCATATTGCAGCGGGTTGAGCGCGTTGTAAGCCTTGATCGCCGGCAGGATGAAAAACGGATCGCCGTCGGCATGGTGCAACAAGGCTGCACAGGTCACCGACAGATCGGTAACGCGCCAGGTGCGGATCAGGTCGCCGAAGTCGATGACGCCCTGCAATTGCCATTGGCGCTGGGCATCGCGCTGCCAGACCACGTTGTCATCGGTGATGTCCATGTGGATCGCCTGCACCGGCAGGCTGGCCTTGAGCGGCTGCAAGCGGCGTTCGGCCTGTTGCGCCGCCTCGGCGATCAGGTTGCGTTCTTGATCATCGTCGATGACGGGCAGCAGATGGCCGACCAGTGCATTGGCGTGGCGGGCGTCCCATTGCAGGGTGCGCTCCAGGCCAGGGTGATCGAACGTGGCCAGCGCCAGGTCGATTTGTGCGCACAAGCGCCCCAGCCCCGTGACCAGTTCAGGTCCCCAATGGTTAAGCTGGGTGAGCGACTGGCCGTCGATGTACTCCAGCAGTCGCACATGAACCGCTTGCCCTGCGAGCTCCAGGGTCAACAGATCCTGGCCATTATTGGCGGCGATCACCCGCGGCACTTTTACCGCGCCGTGCTCGGCCAGGTGCTTGAGGGCGGCATGCTGGGCCTGGAGTTCCTGGACAGCGTAGTCACCATGGCAAATCTTCAGCACAAACCGTCCGCGCTCGCTGTCGACGCGATAGTTGAGGTCCTGCTGGCTGCCCAAGGGTCGCAGGTCACCGCTGAGTCCGTAATTCGAGCGCAGCAGCACCAGCGCCTGTTCGGCACTGATCTGTGGGCTTGGCAAACTGGCACGGTGAACCAACGTAGCGAGTGGCATACAACGACCCCAGAGGTGGTTTTATCGGATGTCTATCTCGCCATTGAGTCGGGGGATAAGCAACCCCTCTTTTTGCCTTGGGCTCGCGTCGGTCGCCGCTTTGGGCAAGAATAGCCTCCATTGTCATACTCACGCCTGCCGGAGAAACACATATGAATGTAATCGCCACCGACCTGCCCGGTGTTTTAATCGTTGAACCCAAGGTATTTGGTGACGAACGTGGCTTTTTTTATGAAAGTTTCAACGCCAAGGCATTCAAGGAGGCGACCGGCGTAGATACACAGTTCGTCCAAGACAACCACTCCCGTTCGCAGAAAGGCGTCTTGCGTGGTCTGCACTACCAGCTGCAAAACACCCAAGGCAAACTTGTGCGAGTCACCGCGGGTGAAGTGCTTGATGTCGCGGTGGACATCCGTCGCAGTTCGCCGCAGTTCGGCAAATGGGTAGCGGTCCGACTCTCGGCCGCTAACCACCGTCAACTATGGGTGCCGCAGGGATTCGCCCATGGTTTCGTGGTGTTAAGTGAATTCGCTGAATTTCTCTACAAGACCACTGACTACTACGATCCGACGTCTGAACGCAGTCTGTTGTGGAACGATCCGCAACTGGGCATCGACTGGCAACTGGGCGACATCATCCCGCGGCTGTCGGACAAGGACCAGGCAGCGTCAACACTCCAGCATGCCGACGTCTTCGCCTGATCGCAGACGCTAACGTCTGTCGTAGGCATAATGCGCCTGTCCCCACAGGCGCCTGATGCTCATGAATTCCACTCTTCCCCGCAGACCCCGCTGGCGCAGCCTGGCCTTGCTTGCGCTGTGCCTGGCGCCGTTGCTGTGGCCGCTGGAACATCTGGCCGAGCGTTACTACCGCAGTGAACTGGCTGGGCAGAACCGCCAGACCCTCGATCTCTACGTCGCCAACCTGTTGGGCACCCTGCACCGCTATGAAGTGCTGCCACAGATTCTCGGTGAGCTGCCGGCCCTGCGCGCCACTTTACTGGCACCGGACGACGGCATCATCCAGGGCAATGCCAATCGACTGCTGAAAAACATCAGCGCCCAGACCGGCGCAGAAGTCATGTACCTGATGGACCCCACCGGCAAGACCCTCGCGGCATCGAACTGGGATAAACACGACAGTTTCGTCGGACGCAATTTTGCCTTCCGGCCGTATTACATTGAAGCAATGGCCGGGCGGCTGGGACGCTTCTTCGGCTTGGGCACCACCTCGGCCAAGCGCGGTTACTTCTTCGCCGCTGCCGTGCGCGACCGGGAAAAAGTGATCGGCGTACTGGTGGTCAAGGTGGATCTGGACCACACCGAAAGCCTCTGGGGCAAAACCCCCGAACAACTGCTGGTGACCGACCACAACGGCGTGGTGATCCTCACTTCGCGACAAGAATGGCGATTTCGCGCGACCCGCCCCTTAAGTGACGAGGAGCGCCAGTCCATCAGCGCCGTACAGCCCTACCCGACCCGCGACCCCAAGCCGCTGAATCTGGATGCGAACGCCTGGCTGATCCAGACCCAGTCCATTGAGGAGACCCGCTGGAGCGTGAGCATTCTCGCCCCGCGTACCCTGATCGACCGTCCGGTGCGCACCGTGGTGGTCATCGGCGGTGCGGCCTTGCTGGTCCTGATGCTGTTGCTCGGGTTGATGATGCAGCGCCGGCGGCATTACCTGGACCGCATCGCCTTCGAAGGCAAGGCCCGTCAGGAGCTGGAAGGCCGGGTAGCCGAGCGCACCAGTGACCTGGAAGGCCTGAACCGGCGACTCAAGCAAGAGGTGCTGGAACGCGAGCAGGCCCAGCAGGAACTGGTCCGCGCCCAGGATGACCTGGTGCAAGCCGGCAAGCTGTCAGCCCTGGGCACCATGTCGGCCAGCATCAGCCACGAACTCAACCAGCCGCTGGCGGCGATCCGCAGCTATGCCGAAAACGCCGAAATATTGCTCGATCACCAGCGTACCGAGGACGCCCGAGGCAACCTCAAGCTGATCAGTGAGCTGACCGCTCGCATGGCCTCGATCATTGCCCACTTGCGCGCCTTCGCCCGCCGCGACCGTCACGCCCCGGAAAGTGTCGCCCTGCAACCGGCGCTGGACGATGCCCTGGCACTGCTCGCCAAGCGCCGGCGCAGCATGGAAGTGGAACTGATCCGCGACCTGCCGGCCGCCACTTTGTGGGTCGAGGCCGGGGAAACGCGCTTGCGCCAGGTGCTCGGCAACCTGCTGGCCAACGCTCTCGACGCCCTGACTGAAAAAGGCCCACCGCGCAAACTCTGGCTCAGTGCCGAAGCCACCGAAACCGGCGTCAACCTGTACATCCGCGATAACGGCCCGGGGTTTTGCATGGAAGCCCTTGGTCGCGCGGGCGAGCCCTTCTACACCACCAAGACCCGCACCCAGGGCCTTGGCCTGGGGCTGGCGATTTGCGACACCCTGATGCGCGCCTTCGGCGGTGAACTGTCGTTCGCCAATCACAAGGAAGGCGGCGCCCTGATTACCCTGAAGTTGCGCGCTGGCGCGCCCGGTGTGAGCCTGCAACCGTCCGAGGACCGTAGTGTATGACCATCGATAACCGGATTGAGGTGGTATTGATCGACGACGATCCCCACTTGCGTCAGGCCTTGAGCCAGACCCTCGACCTGGCCGGCCTGAAGGTCCTGTCCCTGGCCGAGGCCAAAGGCGTGGCCGGGCAACTGTCTCGCGACTGGCCGGGTGTGGTGGTCAGTGACATTCGCATGCCGGGCATCGACGGCCTTGAGTTGCTGAGCGAACTCCATGCCCAGGACCCGGAGCTGCCGGTGTTGCTGATCACCGGCCATGGCGACGTGCCGCTGGCAGTCCAGGCCATGCGCGCCGGAGCCTATGACTTCCTTGAGAAACCTTTCCCCAGCGATCACCTGCTCGACAGCGTGCGCCGGGCCCTGGCCTTGCGGCGCCTGGTACTGGACAACCGCAGCCTGCGCCTGGCCCTGAGCGACCGCCATGAACTCAGCGCCCGGCTCGTCGGCCAATCGCCCTCGATACTGCGCCTGCGCGAGCAGATCGGTGCGTTAGCGGCGACCCGCGCCGATGTGCTGATCCTCGGAGAAACCGGGGCCGGCAAGGAGGTAGTCGCCCGAGCCCTGCACGATCTGTCGGGCCGGCGCAACGGCCCCTTCGTCGCGATCAACGCCGGAGCCCTGGCCGAGTCGGTGGTGGAGAGCGAGCTGTTCGGTCATGAGCCCGGCGCTTTCACCGGCGCGCAGAAGCGCCGCATCGGCAAGTTCGAGTTCGCCAACGGCGGTACGCTGTTTCTCGATGAAATCGAAAGCATGAGCCTGGACGTTCAGGTCAAACTGCTGCGGCTGCTGCAAGAGCGAGTAGTGGAACGACTGGGGGGCAATCAACAGATCCCGCTGGACATCCGCGTCATCGCCGCCACCAAGGAAGACCTGCGTCAGGCCGCTGATCAGGGTCGTTTTCGCGCCGACCTGTATTACCGCCTGAACGTCGCGCCGTTGCGTATCCCCCCGCTGCGTGAACGCGGTGAGGATGCCCTGATGCTGTTCCAGCATTTCGCCGACGAAGCCAGCGCCCGTCACGGCCTGCCGCCCCACGAGTTGCAACCGGCCCAACGGGCATTGCTGCTGCGCCATAGCTGGCCGGGCAACGTGCGAGAATTGCAGAACGCCGCCGAGCGTTTTGCCCTGGGTCTGGAACTGGCCCTGGACAACAGCGCGCCCGACGGTAGCCCCGGTGCCCCGGTCGAAGTGATCAGCGGCGGCTTGAGCGAGCAGGTGGAGAACTTCGAGAAAACCCTGATCGCCGCCGAACTGGCCCGCCCTCACAGCTCGGTGCGCAGCCTCGCCGAAGCCCTGGGCATTCCGCGCAAGACCTTGCACGACAAGTTACGCAAGCATGGGCTGAACTTCGGCGACAGCCAGGGCCATGCCGATGAGTCCGACTGAGTCTGCTTGAGTGATTGCCATCTTCCCTTTCAAAAGAGGCCCTGCATGAACCGCGACAGCCGCTACCTGGAATCGATCCTGCACCACGACATCCCGTTGACGCGGGACATGGGCCTGAAGGTGCTCGACTGGCAGGCCCGGCAACTGCGCCTGTTTTTACCGCTGGAGGCCAACGTCAACCACAAGAGCACCATGTTCGGCGGCAGCCTGTACTGCGGCGCAGTGCTGGGCGGCTGGGGCTGGCTGCACCTGGCCTTGCGCGAAGAGGGCATTGAGGACGGGCATATCGTCATTCAGGAAGGGCAGATCAGCTATCCACTGCCAGTCACGAGGGACGCCACAGTCATTTGCCAGGCTCCCGAAGAAAAGGTCTGGAAACGCTTTCTGGCCACCTACCGGCGCTACGGACGCGCACGACTGACCTTGCAGACCCAGGTGATAAATGCCGGGAGCGAAGCACCAGCGGTGCAATTTGTGGGGCAGTACGTGTTGCACCGCTGACCCCCGAGCATCACAAAAACCCCTGTGGCGAGGGAGCTTGCTCCCGCTCGGCTGCGCAGCAGACGCATTGGGGCCGCTTCGCAGCCCAGGGGGAGCAAGCTCCCTCGCCACAACAACTGTCCCAGGTCCAGCAAGGGGCAGTCGATTCAGGAGCGGGCCAGTTCCAGCAGTTTCCCACGCCACGCCGCCTTTGCCGGCAACGCCAGGAAGGATTCATTCAACAGCGACTCCCGCGGCGGATAGCAGAACGGCTCGCCGCGTAGGTCCAGCACCTCGCCGCCCGCACCCTCCAGCACGCCTTGGGCGGCGGCGGTGTCCCACTGGGACGTCGGCGCCAGTCGCGGATAGCAATCCGCCGCGCCCTCGGCCAGCAGGCAGAATTTCAACGAACTGCCGATGCTGGTCAGTTGCAACTCACCCAGGCTCTCGCTCAAGCCGCCCAAGAGACGCTCTTGCTCCGGGCTGGTATGGCGACGGCTGGCGACCACCGTAAAAGCATCACCCGGCGCCGGCACGTTACGCACTTCGATCGGCAACGGCTCGCCCCCCTTGTCGCCACGCCAGGCACCAAGCCCCGCGCCACCGACGTAAAAGCGACCATTGGTGGGCATCGACACTACGCCAAACACCACCCGCCCCTGCTCGATCAGTGCGATATTGACGGTGAACTCTTCGCTGCCGGAAATGAACTCCTTGGTGCCGTCCAGCGGGTCCACCAGCCACCAGCGTTGCCAACCGGCGCGCACGCTTTGCGCAATATTGGCGTCCTCTTCGGAGAGGATTGCAATATCCGGCGCCAACGCGGTCAGCCCGGCCACGATCACATCGTGAGCGGCCATGTCCGCGGCGGTCACCGGCGATGCGTCGGCCTTATGGTTGACCTGCACATTGGCTCGCCAGAACGGCAGGATCGCCTCACCGGCCTTGAGCGCCAGCTCGACCACAGGGGCCATTAGAGGATGGGGGAAATTCATGACAGGAACGCTCCGCGCTGGGTCAGCAGGTCACGGGCCAGGTACAGCGCCGCCAAGGCCCGGCCCTCCGTGAATTGAGGGTTTTGCGCCAAGGCCGACAACTCACGCAGGTTGACCTTGTCCACGCGCATCGGCTCAGGCTCGTCGCCTTCCAGCCGCTCTTCATAGAGATCGGTCGCCAGCACCACCTGGATCTTCTGGCTCATGTAGCCGGGGGACAGGGACAGTTCAGTCAGGTGCTCCAATTGACGCGCACCAAAACCGGCCTCTTCTTTAAGCTCCCGCTCAGCAGCCGCCAACACGTCTTCACCCGGCTCGATCAAACCCTTGGGCAGGGACAATTCGTAGGCATCGGTGCCGCCGCAGTATTCTTCCACCAACACGGCGTGATCGGCGTCGAGCATCGCCACGATCATTACCGCGCCGTAACCTGCGCCCTTGCCCGCCAAACGCTCATAGGTGCGCTCCACGCCGTTGGAAAACCGCAGTTTCAGTTCTTCCACGCAAAACAGGCGGCTGGTGGCGACGATCCGTCGATCGAGTATGGTGGGTTTCTGGCGCATAAACGGCTCCCTGGGCGATAGCGGGCTACTATACCCGGCCTATTCTGATTGTTTGTGTCGGATATCCGATTACCGCTGGAGAAGTTTTATGGCCTTGCTGCCCTGGCACGAGATCGATACGGTGCTGCTGGACATGGACGGCACCCTGCTGGACCTGCATTACGACAACCATTTCTGGATGGAACACTTGCCCCAACGCTACGCCGAACTGCATGGCGTGAGCCGGGCCATGGCGGAGCTGGAGTTGCAGCCGCTGTTCGAGCGCAACGCCGGCCAATTGCAGTGGTATTGCCTGGACTTCTGGAGCACCGAGCTGAAACTGCCGGTGCGCGAACTGAAGCTGGAAACCGCGCACCTGATTGCCCTGCGCCCGGACGCCGACACGTTCCTGGCGGCGATCCAGCGGGCGGGTAAACGGGTGGTAATGATCACCAACGCCCATCGCGACTCATTGTCCCTGAAGCTGGAACGCATCGAACTGGCCCCTTACTTCGAACGTTTGATCAGCTCTCACGACTACGGTTTTCCCAAGGAAAGCCCGCAGTTCTGGGATGCCCTGCAAGCCGATCTGAACTTCGACCCGGCCCGCAGCCTGTTTATCGACGACACCTTGCCAGTGCTGCGCAGCGCCCGGGAATTCGGCGTGGCACACCTGCTGGCGGTCAGCGTACCGGACAGCCGCAAGGGGCCGAAGGATACGGGGGAGTTCGAGGCGTTGGGGGATTATCGGGATTTGATTGCCGGACTTTGATACCCGGCAGTTTGCACCGCGAGCAGGTTCGCTCCCACAAGGGTTCCTTGTTCGCCACAGATCCAGTGTGGGAGCGAGCCTGCTCGCGATGAAGACAATGCGGTCCTCAAGCTTTATTCGGGAATGCGCAGCACCTGCCCCGGATAGATCTTGTCCGGATGCGACAGCATCGGTTTGTTGGCTTCAAAAATCTTGTTGTACTTGTTCGCATCACCATAAACACGCTTGGAAATGGCGCTCAGGGTGTCACCTTTTACGACGGTAACGAACTTGGCCTCAGTGGCCACAGGACCCGTCACGGTGATTTGGTCATCGACTTCACTGATACCGTGCACGTTGCCCAGCGCCAACAAAATCTTTTCTTTCTCTTCCTGGGTCGCGGCTTCACCCGAGGCAATGACTTTTTCGCCCTCGACTTTCACCTGGATCTTTGAAGTATCAATGCCTGTCAGCGCCTCCTTTACGTGATTGGTCAGCGCTTCGCTGTTGGCCTGTGCCTTGTCGGGCGTCAGTGCATCAAGAATTTTCTCACCGGCATCTTTCAAAAAACTGAAAAGGCTCATCGTGTTCTCTCCATAGGTTTAAGTGTCCAGACGCAAAAGCCTAGACCAAGCCAAACGAACCCGGTTCCCAGCCGACCAATGACCCTGCCGCGCACAAAGCGCTAGAATCCCAACCTTCCCGCGCCCTGGAACGAAGATGGACATCAAGCAGCTGAAATTTCTCATCGCGCTCGACGAAACCCGCCACTTCGGCCAAGCGGCCGCGCGCTGCCACATCACCCAACCGACCCTGTCAATGCGCCTGCGCAGCCTTGAGGAAGAGCTGGGCCTGCCGCTGGTCAATCGAGGCCAGCGCTTTGAAGGTTTCACCGCTCCCGGGGAGCGGGTGTTGGCCTGGGCACGCACGGTCATGGCGGCCTATGACGGTCTACAGGCCGAAGCGGCGGCCTGCCGTGGCAACCTGGTGGGTACCCTGCGCCTGGGAGTGGTGCCATTGTCGGACTTCGATCCGTTGTCGATGATGCAGCGGCTGCACAGCGAGCACCCTAACCTGCATTTCGAATTGTCATCCTTAAGCTCCGAACGCATCCTCGAACAACTGGCGAACAACCGCATCGACCTGGGCATTTCCTATCTGGAGCGCCTGGACACCGAGCGCTTCGACGCCCTGCCCTTCAACCATACGCGCATGGGCTTGCTCTTTGACCAGCGATACTTCTATTTCGGCGAGCAGCCGCTGAGCTGGGAAGCGCTGATCGAGTTGCCCCTGGGCATGCTCACCAGCGGCATGCATTTTCGTCAGTCCATCGACCACAACTTCCACAGTCGGGGCCTCACACCCCGCCCTCTGCTGCAAACCGACGCGGTGCATCAATTGTTACAAGCCGTACACGGCGGACTGTGTTGCGCCGTGATGCCGATGAACAGTGGCCTGGGTATGCTGACCCGAGACTTGCGCATCCAGCCCATCGAAGACGCGCAAACTCTGGTCCCGCTGGGTCTGATCATGCGCCGCGGCGCTCCACGCTCGGCTTTGGCGGAAGCTTGCTTCGCCCTCTATCAGAAATCATCAACGACATCTTGATCGACGTCATCTATTGATAGATCAGTAATAGCGATTAGACGTGGCAGATTGCCGCATTTAGTCTTATCACTATTCCCACTGTCAGTGATGCCTATGAACGACAAGCCTCCGGTCTGTTCTGCGCCTGCGGAGAAAATACCCGCGCCAGCCGCCAGCCAGAGCTATCGCTACTGCAACCTGGACCATTCCCAATCGGACAGCACCGCGCTGGCCGAGGAAGTGGCGCTGGCGATCGCCTATAACGGCATCAGTCAGGCTGTCATGCTGGTCACGCCGTCTGACCTTGAAGACTTCATCGTCGGCTTCAGCCTAGGCAGCGGCATCATTGAACACCCTGCGGACATCTATGACGTGCAACTGAGCGGCGACGGTTCTGCGCAATACGCCCAGGTAACCATCGCCAACCGCGCCTTCTGGAACCTCAAGCAACAACGCCGACAACTGGCCGGCACCAGCGGCTGCGGGCTTTGCGGGGTGGAAGCGGTGGAGCAGGCATTACCGAACCTCAAGGCACTGCCCGGCACGCCACTGCCACCGGCCCAGTGGCTCGAAGGCCTGCGTCAACGCATCGGCCAGTTCCAGCCCCTGGGCCAGCATTGCGGCGCGGTCCACGCGGCCCTGTTCATGAACGCCCAAGGCCAATTGCTGCTGGGACGCGAAGATATCGGCCGGCACAACGCGCTCGACAAACTGATCGGCGCGCTGATCCGGCAACAGATCCCGGTGAACGGAGGCGTGGCGATCGTCACCAGTCGTTGCAGCCTCGAATTGATCCAGAAAGTGTTGCGCGCCGGCATTCAGACCCTGGTCAGCCTGTCGTCACCCACCGGCCTTGCCGTGCAGTGGGCCCGCCAGCACAACCTCAATCTCATCCACCTGCCGCAGAAAAGTGCGCCGCGGGTCTATAGCCCTGCGATGGAGAATCAAGCGTGAGCAATCATCAACAAGCCGATCAGAAACCCGTACCGCGCTACAAGCCCTACAAGGGTCCGGCCGGTGGTTGGGGCGCGCTGATCAGCGTCGCCCAGGCCTGGCTGACCAGCGACAATGCGCTGAAGAACCTGCGCATGATGCTCAAGACCAACCAGAACGGCGGCTTTGACTGCCCAGGCTGTGCCTGGGGCGACTCGCCGGAAAGCGGCATGGTCAAGTTCTGCGAGAACGGCGCCAAAGCCGTGAACTGGGAAGCGACCAAGCGCCGTGTCGATGGCGCATTCTTCGCCAAACACAGTGTGACGTCGCTGCTGGAGCAGAGCGACTATTGGCTGGAATACCAGGGGCGCTTGACCGAGCCACTGAGCTACGACGCCGAAACCGACCGCTACAAACCCATCAGTTGGGAAGCGGCATTTGCCCTGATCGGCAAACACTTGCAGGGGCTCTCCAGCCCGAACCAGGCTGAGTTCTATACCTCGGGCCGGGCCAGCAACGAAGCAGCCTACCTTTATCAGTTGTTCGTGCGCGCCTACGGCACCAACAACTTTCCCGACTGCTCGAACATGTGCCATGAAGCCAGTGGCGTGGCGCTGTCTCAGAGTGTCGGCGTAGGCAAAGGCACCGTGACTTTCGACGATTTCGAACACGCCGACGCGATTTTCGTCTGGGGCCAGAACCCGGGCACCAACCATCCACGCATGCTCGAACCGCTGCGCGAAGCAGTGAAACGCGGCGCCCAGGTGGTGTGCATCAACCCGCTCAAGGAGCGTGGCCTGGAGCGTTTCCAGCACCCACAAAACCCGATCGAGATGCTTACCAACGGGGACAAACCGACCAACTCCGCCTATTTCCGTCCGGCCCTGGGTGGCGACATGGCCGTGCTGCGGGGCATGGCCAAGTTCCTGCTGCAATGGGAACGTGAGGCGCAAAACACCGGCGCTGCTGCAGTGTTCGACCACGCGTTCCTGAACGAACACAGCATCGACGTACTGGATTACCTGGCCGTGGTCGATGACACGCCATGGGAGCAGATCGTTGAGCAGTCGGGCTTGACTCTGATCGAGATCGAACAAGCGGCGCGCATGTACGCCATCAGCAAGAACGTGATCATGTGCTGGGCGATGGGCATCACCCAACACCGCCATTCGGTGGCGACCATCCAGGAAATCGCCAACCTGATGCTGCTGCGCGGCAACATCGGCCGGCCGGGCGCCGGTCTGTGCCCGGTTCGCGGCCACAGTAACGTGCAGGGCGACCGGACCATGGGCATCAACGAGCGTCCGCCGGCGGCGTTCCTTGACTCGCTGGAGCGTCGCTTCCAGTTCAAGGTGCCGCGCGAGAATGGCCACAACGTGGTCGAAGCGATCCACGCCATGGCTGACGGCCGGGCGAAGGTCTTCATCGCTCTGGGCGGCAACTTCGCCCAGGCCACCCCGGACAGTGATCGGACGTTCCAGGCGTTGGGCAATTGCGACCTGACTGTGCAGATCAGCACCAAGCTCAACCGCAGCCATCTGGCTCATGGAAAAGAGGCGCTGATCCTACCGTGCCTGGGCCGTACCGATATCGACCTGCAAGTCGAAGGCGCACAAGCGGTGACCGTGGAGGACTCCTTCAGCATGGTCCATGCATCCAATGGCCAATTGCAGCCGCTGTCGAACCAGATGCGTTCCGAGCCTTGGATCATTGCCGGCATCGCCGCCGCCACACTGGGCCACCACCCGGTGGACTGGAACTGGCTGGTGGCGGACTACAATCGCATCCGCGACCTGATCGCCGATACCATCCCGGGGTTCAAAGACTTCAACGAAAAGCTCCAGAACCCCGGCGGCTTCTATCTGGGTAACAGCGCCGGTGCACGTCGCTGGAACACCGCCTCAGGCCGCGCCAACTTCAAGCCCAACCGGTTGCCGACCGACCTGGTGCATGAGCGCACCCGCGCCACCGGGCAGTTGCCTGACCTGATCATGCAGTCCATGCGCTCCCACGATCAGTACAACACCACCATCTATGGCCTCGATGACCGCTATCGCGGCGTGAAGGGCCAGCGTGACGTGTTGTTCGTCAACGAAGCGGACATCATTCGACTGGGCTTCAAACCTGGGCAGAAGGCCGACATCGTCTCGCTCTGGGATGACGGCCGCGAGCGACGGGTCAAAGGCTTTACCCTGTTGGCATTTGACATTCCCGCCGGACAGGCCGCCGCCTATTACCCTGAAGTGAATCCGTTGGTGCCGTTGGAGAGCACCGGCGACGGCAGCCATACCCCGACTTCGAAATTCGTGGCGATCCGTCTGGAAGCGGCGAGCGAGAATGGGCTGATTCTGGCCAAGTCGGCCTGACACAACGTGCCAGGCGATTAGGTTGTGTGGGAGCAAGGCTTGGCTCCCACAATCCTACTTTTCAATCGCCCACAAAAAAGGCCGTTTTCCATAGAAAACGGCCTATCCGAAGTAGCTAAAGACCGGCGAAAATCTGTTAAGTTCCGCCCAAAAAACAATAACTTATCGAATTGTGCACAAGTCGTGTTACTCGTCGGATTTCGATTGTAACCAAGCGAAGCCAGCCTCAGGATCGCGCCGTCATCCCTTTGAGGCTCCTCTATGAAGTTCTCCTCGATTCTCTTGTTGTCCCTTGGCCTGATCAGTGGCGCAGCCTCTGCCGGTGGCACCACCGAAGCAGGCGTGGGCGGCGCATTGGGCGGGGTTCTGGGTTCTGTGGTCGGCCAGTCCTTGGGCGGCAACACCGGGTCCACCATCGGCGCAGCCTTGGGTGGCGCGGGTGGCAGTGCGGTCGGTGCGGACAAACGCAGCCGCGGCGAAGCAGCGATTGGCGGTGCGCTGGGCGCAGCCGGCGGTAACGTGGTCGGCCGTAGCGTAGGCGGCACCACCGGCAGCCTGATCGGTGCAGCAGCAGGCGGCGGCGCTGGCGGTGCACTGGGCAACTATATGGGCAAGGACGATGACGACGATCGTCGTTATGACGGTCGCCGTGGTGATCGCCGCTACTACCGTGACGGCCATCCAGGTCGTGGCCATGCCTACGGGCATCGCAAGCACAAGCACAAACATCGCTATCACGACGATTGATCACTGGCTCTAACCAGTAGTCGATAGAAAATCGCAGTCTTCGTCAGCGCTTCTCAAGCGTCTGACAGGAGACTGCGATTTTTCGTTTAAATCACCAGCCGTTCCAAAGCGGCGCGCAACCGATCCGGAATCGCCACTGGCCGATTCGAAGACCGCTCCACAAAAACATGCACAAAGCGCCCCGCCGCGCAGGCCTCCTCCTCCCCCGCCTTGAACACCGCCAGCTCATACTGCACTGAACTGCTGCCCAGCTTCCCCACCCGCAGACCGATTTCAATCCGGTCGGGAAAGGCGATCGAGGCAAAGTAGTCGCAAGCCGAACTCACCACGAACCCCACCACCTCCCCATCGTGGATATCGAGGCCGCCGACCTCGATCAGATAAGTGTTCACCGCCGTGTCGAAAAAACTGTAATAAGTCACGTTGTTGACGTGACCGTACACGTCGTTGTCGTGCCAGCGTGTGGTGATCGGTTGCAGGTGCGGGTATTCGCTACGTTGGGGCATCAGGTGTCCTTTACGGTTGCTCAATGGTTCATGCGTTGTTCAGGATTTTGAGGCCTGGTGTTGTGCGAATCCCTTGCCCTGGGCCGCCAGCTCCCCGATCAGACGCGCGGGCTTCCAGTGGTCCCCCTGCTTCGTTTCGAGTTCCAGCAGCCGTGCATGGATGTCTTCAAGTCCCTGATGGTCGGCCCAGGCCATCGGGCCGCCCTTGTCCGCGGGGAAGCCGTAGCCGTTGAGATACACCAGGTCGATGTCGTGAGCCGACTCGGCAATACCTTCCTGCAGGATTTTCGCGCCCTCATTGACCAGCGCCAGCAAGCAACGCTCGAGGACTTCCTCGGGGCCGATCTCGCGACGCTGAAAACCCAACGTTTCACTGACTCGCTGCACCAGCGCATCGACCTCTACATCATGCTCGGCCTGGCGACTGCCGGCTTCGTAGTGATAGTACCCGTTGCCGCTTTTCTGGCCGAACCGACCCAGTTCGCACAAACGGTTGTCCACTTGCACCTCGGGTGCATCCTGACCTTTGCCCGCCAGTTCCCGAGCGCGCCACTCCAGGTCGATGCCGACGACGTCGTACATGCGAAACGGCCCCATGGCGAAGCCGAAACCCTGCAATGCCGCGTCAACCTGATGGGGAAACGCCCCTTCCAGCAGCATCTTGCGCGCCTCCAGCACATAGGGGTGAAGCATCCGATTGCCGATGAACCCGTGGCAATTGCCCGACACCACGCTGACCTTGCCCATGCGCTTGCCCAATACCAGGGCTGCGTCCAGCACCGCTTTGGAGGTTTGCGCCCCACGAACGATTTCCAGCAACTTCATGATGTGCGCCGGGCTGAAGAAGTGCAGACCCAACACCTGGGTGGGGCGGCGGGTGACGGCGGCAATCGCATCGATGTCCAGCGCCGAGGTGTTGCTCGCCAGAATGGCTTGCGGCTTGAGCAAGCCGTCCAGCTCGCGGAAGATCTTCTGCTTGAGCTCAAGGTTCTCGTAAACCGCCTCGATGACCAGATCCACATTGCGGATCGCCGCGTAGTCATCTGCCCGCGTCACCCTGGCGATTCGGGCATCGGCTTCACCCTGGTCGATACGGCCCTGGCGCACGTTATGGGCATAAGTATCGGCCACGGCAGCCAACGCCTGTTCCAGCATCTGCGGGTTGTTGTCGACCCACTGCACCGTCACGCCGGCGTTGGCCAGGCACATCACGATGCCCCGCCCCATAGTGCCTGCACCGACTACGGCGGCGCGCTGAATATCGAAGGGTGTCTGGCTCATGTTTGCTCTCTTGTTGGCGATCCAAAGACAGCCCTCACCTTAGTCAGCCGCAGAATATTTTTGAAATTTATTCGTGTGATGGCGGGCATTCATCGGATGGATGCGGATTACAAAGCCGCTTGAACCCAGCGGCGAACTTCGGCGTACGGGTAATCCTCCAGCTGCGCATATCCTGGAATCGTCCGTGCCTTCAGTTTGGTGAACAACGGCACGCTGATGCCGCAGAGGAACCGGGTCACCCGCTCCGCAGAGGGTGCACTGCCGGTATGCTGCTCGTGCCTGTTGATAAAGTCGCCACACAGTGCGTTGAAGTCTCTGTCCACCAGTACTGGTAATGGTGGTGGCTCCGGCAGACGGGCAACGTGTCCATGGCACACCGAACAATGACCACAGCGCTGCGGTGCACTTTCATCGCCGAAATACTGGGCCAACCGATAACCGAGGCAATGATCGGTGGCGAACAGTTCGAGCATCGCGTGGATCCGCGCGATCTCCCCACGCTCGTGCCGGGTGAAATAGTCATGCAACTCGGCGCTCAGCGCTTGAACGTCGAACCCTGCTTCAAGCACGTTATACACCTCGGTCATCTGTTTGCTTTCCAGCTCGATCCAGCCCTTTTCCTGAAAGTAATCCAGCGCCTTGACCACGCGGTTACGCTCGGCGTGATACAGCTGGTACAGCCCGTCGAAATCCACCGTGGCCCAGGTACGAGCACGGCTGGAGGTCTGGATGATGGCCGAGACGAACGCCTGACGCTCCCCTTCGAAGTGCTCGAGCAATGCCTGCGGCTCGATCAGAAACTTGAAGCGATACTCCGCGAAATAGGCATAACGCGGCGCGATCAGCCGGCGCAGTTCCAATTGCACCAGCAGCGTCTTGAGCGGTAGTTGCCGGATGTTGCTCTTGTCCGCCAGCGGCCCCAGCAAAAACTCCCATTGGCCATCGGCAGCTGCAGCCTTCAACTCATCAAGCACGCACCGAATACCCGCCAGCTCCGGCGTATCGCCATAAACAAAGTTTTCCAGCACGTTGAGGCTGTCACGGTTGGCCAGGACCAGACAATCGGACGGTAACCCGTCACGCCCCGCCCGGCCGATCTCCTGGCTGTAGTTCTCGATGGATTTAGGCAGGTCGAAATGCGCCACGTTGCGGATATCACTCTTGTCGATACCCATGCCGAAGGCGATGGTCGCAACGATGCAATTGCACTGCCCGCCCATGAACCGGCGCTGGATGGCTTCGCGTTGTTCATGAGGTAAGCCGGCGTGATAAGCCTGGGCCTCAATCCCATGCTGGCTCAGGTGCTCGGCAATCTGCTCGGCGGTTCGCTGCAAGGTGACATAGACGATGCTCGGCTGTCCGGCTCGCTCGCCCAGCCATTGCACCAGTCGCCGCCGCTTATCCGCGCCGCGTACCGGTTCCACCAGCAGGTTGAGGTTAGGTCGATAGAAGCCGGTGGTGACCACATCGTCGGGGGCGATGGCGAACTTCGCCTGCATGTCCGCGATGACTTTGGGCGTTGCGGTGGCCGTCAACAGCAACACCTGGGGAATGTCGAACTGACGCTGGTAGTCGGGGAGCTTGAGGTAGTCGGGACGAAAGTTATGCCCCCATTCGGAGATGCAGTGGGCCTCATCTACCACCAGCAACGAGATCGGTACCTGCTGCAGGAAATTGCGAAAGCGCTCGTTCTTCAGCCGCTCCACCGAAATCATCAGAATCTTCAACTCGCCCGAACGGGCCCGTGCCATGACCTCGCTGGCTTCGTCACGACGCTGGACTGAATCGATACTCGCCGCCGCAATGCCATGGCGATGCAGGAACGCCAGTTGGTCCTGCATCAGTGCCAGCAGCGGCGAGACCACCAGGGTCAGATGCGGTAATAGCAGGGCCGGCAATTGATAGCACAGGGACTTGCCCGAGCCGGTAGGAAAAATGGCCGCTGCCGACCGACCGGCAAGTACTGCGCTGACGGCAGCTTCCTGACCGGGGCGAAACTGCGGATAACCGAAAACCTGTTCCAGGGTGCTGTGCATAGGCGGTCACTCCTTGACTGCTGCGATGCCAAAAGCCTAGCCGGACGGCGCAGGGAGTCGAGAAAAGGTTTGGGGGGAAAACGATACCGGATGATACAGCCTCAGCGCCTTTGTGCTTTGCCATGAGGCGATACAAATCCAGGCACTTTGATGCCTCGTTCCCGTTTCGCTTGCAAGGTAAGGTGCGCCATCCACTCATGCGTTACAGGCCTGGAAGCCTGGCGCTCAAGACTCCGCTCAAGGACTGAACCATGTCACATCCATTTTCCGCGCTACGCACCCTGGCGCTAACGTCGGCCTCACTGCTGGCCGGTTGCTTGACCATCCCAGCACAACCCGACATGCGAACCACCGTGTTCGAAACACCGGAATACCGCGCCCAGCAAGGTCTGGCCATCGTCAAAGCCTCAGCTCTGTATGCCCGGGGTGGCACCGGCCGGAACGTGACCGTGGCGCTGATCGACTCTGGACTGAACAGCAGGCTGACGGAGTTCGAGGGCAGGCTGGGTGACCCCGGATTCGACCATGTCGAAAACCGTCCCGGTACCCTTGACCGGGTCGGTCACGGCACGCAAATGGCCGGCATCCTCGCCGCCAACAAGGACGACCAGGGCATGCATGGCATCGCGTTTGAGGCCAGGTTGATCCCCTTCCGTTTCGGCGACGACAACGAACCGTTTTTTTTCGACAGCGAAATCGCACAGTCCTGGCAAAGCGGTTTCGACAAGGGCGCGCGCCTGTTCAATAACTCGTGGGCCAACGCCATCCCCGCCACCGAAATCACTGAAGCACGTTACAACCAGGTGATGCCCGACTCCCTGGCCGCTGCCCGAAAACTGGTGGAAGACGGCGCCGTATTTGTCTTCCCGACCGGCAATGAGCTCAAGCGCGAGCCCTTGGCCGAACCTGGGTTACCGGCAGCGTTGCCGGAACTGGAGAAAGGCTGGATCGCGGTCGTGGCGTTGAAAAACGATGGCAGCACCATCAATGGAAAATCCAACTATTGCGGCGTCGCAGCCGCCTGGTGCATCGCCGTACCCGGCGGCGACGCAGGTCCACAGGCAGGCCTGCTTACCGTAGGCAAGGATGGCCGTTACGTGCAAACCGCCGGCACATCCCCGGCCGCCGCGTTGGTCAGTGGCGCACTGGCTGCGCTGCAAAGCCTCTACCCGCAGCTCAACGCACAGCAAGTGCGCGAACATCTGCTGGCGACAGCCAACCGCACTGGCATCTACGCCAACAGCGAAGCCTACGGCAGAGGGTTGATGGACCTTGAGGCGGCCTCACGACGCGCCCCAGGACCGCTGGCTGACTGAACCAAGAGCCGCTACCGCTCGCGGCTGTCGAAGCCTCCCGGACAGTTCCGAGACGGTCGTGGGATATTTCTTCTTTTTCCAACGGGCAAAGATTTCGCCCTAAACTTTCCACCTATACAGACGCCACCCTCAGCCCGGACATTTTTTCATGTACCTCGCCCCAGATTTTCCTGACGACCACGCCATGCGCCAGCTCATGGAACTGCTCCATGAAGAAATCGGCCTGCCGGAGCGCAAGACAATCCGTCTGGACACCGCCATCAATCTCGACTTGGGCTGTGACGGCGCGGACGCTCGGCATCTGATGGAAGCATTGGAGGAGCGGTTCGCCCTCGACCTCATTGACTACGACGCGTACCGCTACTTTCAGCCGGAAGGATTTGATGTGTTTCAAAAGCGCAGGGCCAAGGGCCGTGGCAGCAAGGTGCCACTGACCATTGGGATGCTCTACAAGGCAATCAAGGCTCAGCGCTGGGAGACGCAGGAAGTGGAAGGGGTGTAGCCGAACGGCACGCATTAAGTGGCATTACTCTGGCTGTTTACCGTGATTCCAGGTGGAATAATGGCTGCTTTCGAGCCGGGAGCAGCACAGCATTGCATCCGCCCCCTCAAAAGCCGTCCATAAAAAAACCGCCCTGAAAAGGGCGGTTTTTTCATTCGCGAACCAAGCCTTACAGCTGCGGCCCAGCGGCCTTGATCGCGTCGCTCACTTCAAACTTCTTGAAGTTCTCGATGAACAAGCCAGCCAATGCTTTGGCGGCTTCGTCGTAGGCAGCCTTGTCGGTCCAGGTGTTGCGTGGGTTCAACAGGCCAGTCTCAACGCCCGGAACAGCCAACGGCACGTCCAGGTTGATGATGTCCAGGTGCTCGGTTTCAGCACCGATCAGCGCGCCGCTCTGAATTGCCGCGATCACCGCACGGGTGGTCGGGATGTTGAAGCGCTTGCCGACGCCGTAGCCACCGCCGGTCCAGCCGGTGTTGACCAGGTAGACCTTGGAGCCGAAGCCACGGATACGCTTGATCAGCAGCTCAGCGTATTCACCAGCAGGACGTGGGAAGAATGGAGCCCCGAAGCAGGTGGAGAACGTCGACTTGATGCCGCTGCCCGAACCCATTTCAGTCGAGCCCACCAGTGCGGTGTAGCCGGACAGGAAGTGGTAGGCCGCTTGTTCTTCACTGAGGATCGACACCGGCGGCAGTACGCCGGTCAGGTCGCAAGTCAGGAAGATCACTGCGTTTGGCTCGCCACCGAGGTTTTTCGGTGCGCGTTTTTCGATCAGTTCACGCGGGTAGGCGGCGCGGCTGTTCTGGGTCAGGCTGTCGTCGGCGTAATCGGCTTTCTTGGTGACCGGGTCTAGGACAACGTTTTCCAGTACGGCGCCGTGCTGGATGGCTTTCCAGATAACCGGCTCGTTCTTCTCGGACAGGTCGATGCACTTGGCATAGCAACCGCCTTCAATGTTGAAGACCACGCCAACACCCCAGCCGTGCTCGTCATCACCGATCAGGTAACGGCTTTCATCGGCGGACAGCGTGGTTTTGCCCGTGCCCGACAGACCGAAGAACAGGGTTACATCGCCCTCTTCGCCCATGTTGGCGGCGCAGTGCATAGGCAGTACGTCAACCGCTGGCAGCAGGAAGTTCTGGACGGAGAACAGCGCTTTCTTCATTTCACCGGCGTAACGCATGCCGGCGATCAGTACTTTCCTGGCCGCGAAGTTGATGATCACGGTGCCGTCGGAATTGGTGCCGTCGCGCTCAGGCTCGCAGACGAAGTTCGGCGCGTTGAGGATCTGCCATTCATCCTTGCCACCGGCGTTGTACTGCTCGGGGTTGATGAACAGGCAGCGGCCGAACAGGTTGTGCCAGGCAGTCTCGGTGGTCATCTTGACCGGCAGGTAGTGCGCAGGGTCGGAACCTACATGAACATGGGAGACAAAACGCTCACGCTCGCCCAGATAGGCTGCTACGCGGTCCCACAGGGCGTCGAACTTGTCGGCCGGGA
Source organism: Pseudomonas sp. N-137 (assembly GCF_034555295.1). NCBI lineage: Bacteria > Pseudomonadati > Pseudomonadota > Gammaproteobacteria > Pseudomonadales > Pseudomonadaceae > Pseudomonas > Pseudomonas sp. N-137. The sequence goes on along the minus strand of NZ_JAXUDQ010000032.1, from coordinate 127,674 downwards.
ACTTGCGGTTGATCGGGCCCCAGGCAATGGCGTCCTGGGTGGTCGGCTCTTCAACGATGAAACGGTCAACCGGTGAACGACCGGTACGATGACCGGTGCGAACAACCAGCGCGCCAGTATCGGCAAGCTCGCCTTCACCGCGACTGAGGGCTTCTTTGACCAGATCATCGACACTCAGATCGGTGTACACGGCGTTATTGGCTTGCGTCATGAGATTCCCCGTCGGCCTGTGGCCGAGTGCTCCAAACGTTTTGTAGTAGGAAGTCGCGCACTACTACCCGAAAAAAGTGGGCCGGATTATGCCAGAAAAGCCCAAAAAAAGTAGGGCCCTCCCGTCAGTACGGCGTAAATCCGGCGTTTGCCAGGAGATTTACCTGCGCTGAACCGTTTTAGTGACGAGTATCTGACGGTGTGTCGACACCCGCACCGGCGAACAATTGGGCGATGTCCGCAGCGTCGAACAGGTAGCGCTCGTTGCAAAACTGGCAATCGATCTCGATGGCGCCACCATGCTCGATCACCAATTGCTGCGCATCTTCCAGACCCAGACTGACCAGCGCATTGCCGGAACGTTCACGAGAGCAGCTGCATTGGAAGCGCAACAGCTGAACGTCGAACAGGCGGACCTGCTCTTGATGGTAGAGACGATGCAACACGGTTTCGTTGTCCAGGCTCAGTAGCTCATCGGCGCTCAGGGTGCTGGCCAGAGCGGTGATGTGCTGCCAGCTGGCGTCACGTTCTTGCTGGTCGCGAAGGCGATCGGCGGGCAACTGCTGCAGCAGCAAACCACGGGCACGCCGCCCGTCGGCATAGAGCCAGAAGCGAGTGTTGGTCTGTTGCGACATGACGAAGTAGTTGGTGAAGCATTCAGCCAGAGACGTGCCATCGAGATCGACAATACCCTGGTAGCGCTTGCCGTGGGTTGGATCGACCGTCAGGGCCAGCACGCCATCGGGCATCATGTCGGCCAGGGTCGCGTCGGGGGCGATCTGCTCGGCGTGATAACGGGCCAGGCCACGGATCTCGCGTTCGCTGGAGCATTCGATCATCAACAACGGCACCGGGCCTTCGGAACGGGCCTGGAGAATCAGCAAGCCATCGAATTTCAAGGTGCCGACCAGCAGCGCCGCAGCCGCCATCAGTTCACCGAGCAGTTGGGCGACCGGTTCCGGATAGGGATGCTTGGCAAGAACTTCGGCGTAGCTACGCTCCAACGCCACCAGTTCGCCACGAGTGTCGCTGTCATCGAAGATGAAGCGTTGGGTGTAGTCGGTATCCGGCAAATCAGTCATAGGGTCTGGTATCTGAGGTGATGACAAAGGATGACGGGCATTTTATGGACATTCCGGGTGGGTTCCAAGCAAGGCCAGGGTTTGTCGGACGGGATGGGGCTGACTGCGCATCCGAGCCACAGGCACTGCGGCCTCAAATTGCCGATCTTTTATTCGCTATTGCTGCCATGAAACTTGAACAGGTCCCGACGCTGCTTCTTGCTGGGTTTGCCATCGGTGCTGACCCCCAAGGCGCCGGCCTTGCGCTGGGCGGCTGCGGTTTCGCGCCGGGCGATACTGGCTTCGGTCTCGCGATACAGCGCCTGCGCTTCAGGCGCGCCGCGGCGCACGATCGACAGGGCTTGGACAACCACGGTTTTTTCGTCGAACCCGGTGCGAATGACATATTCGTCGCCGATGCGAGGCTCCTTGCCCGGCTTGCAACGTTCGCCCCGGTGATGAACCTTGCCGCTTTCGATGGCGGTCTTGGCCAGGGCGCGGGTTTTATAGAATCGCGCTGCCCACAACCATTTATCGAGACGGACCTTGTCGTCTTCTTCCTTTTTTTGTGCCACTGCAATTCCTCTTTCAGCCAATAGTCAGAACTGTACTACCGTTTTTGTCGAGCGCACGAATTCGGTCCGACGGATAGAATGTCGGCCGAACTGACTTGCAGCACGATGCGGGCTGGTATCGGTTACGAGCGGAAACAGGTGTGTAGATAACTGTCGCCATTTTGTGATTATTCTGCGTGAATACCGCGATTCGCGGGCTCCACGATCCGATGTACTGATCGCAGGTTTTTTTATTGAAGACTTTTGACCATCTGACCGTTGTCGGTCTACGCGAGTGGGTGGCGCTCCCGGATCTGGGTGTCGCGGGCCTGCGGGCAAAAATCGACACCGGCGCCAGCACCTCCAGCCTGCACGCCACCGACATCGAGCCGTTCGAGCGCGACGGTGAAAAATGGGTGCGCTTCACCGCGCATCTGGGAACGGTGGTGCAGTTGCGCCATCGTCGCTGCGAAGCCCCATTGGTGGCGCGCAAAACGATAAAAAGCTCCAACGGCCACGCCCAGGTTCGCTACGTGATCAGCACGACGCTGGCACTGGGGGATCGGATCTGGCGAGTCGAGTTCACGCTTGCCTGCCGCAAGTCCATGCGATATCGCCTGTTATTGGGTTCCAAAGCCTTGATCGACGGCCAGTTGGTGGTCAATCCGGGCATCAAATACGTTCAAGACAAGCCGGTGTTCCCGGTGTCCACTACCTCTGCCACAGGTGTTGCATGAAGATCGCTGTGCTGTCGCGTAATCCGCGTCTGTATTCCACTCGTCGCCTGGTTGAAGCCGGGACCGAACGTGGCCATGAAATGGTGGTGATCGATACCCTGCGCGCCTACATGAACATTGCCAGCCACAAGCCGCAGATCCACTACCGTGGCAAGCCGCTGGAAGGGTTCGATGCGGTGATCCCGCGCATCGGTGCGTCGGTAACGTTCTATGGTTGCGCCGTGTTGCGCCAGTTCGAAATGATGGGAGTATTTCCCCTCAATGAGTCCGTGGCCATCGCCCGCTCCCGGGACAAGTTGCGCTCGCTGCAATTGTTGTCGCGCCGTGGGATCGGCTTGCCGGTGACCGGTTTTGCCCACTCTCCCGACGACATTCCCGACCTGATTGCCATGGTCAACGGCGCGCCACTGGTCATCAAGGTGCTGGAAGGCACCCAGGGTATCGGCGTAGTGCTGTGTGAAACCGCGACGGCCGCCGAGTCGGTGATCGAAGCGTTCATGGGCCTGAAGCAGAACATCATGGTCCAGGAATACATCAAGGAAGCCGGCGGCGCGGACATTCGCTGCTTCGTGGTCGGCGACAAGGTGATCGCTTCGATGAAGCGCCAGGCCAAACCCGGGGAATTTCGCTCCAACCTGCATCGCGGCGGTAGCGCGAGCCTGATCAAGATCACGCCGCAAGAGCGCATGACTGCCCTGCGCGCCGCTAAAGTCATGGGCCTGGCCGTGGCGGGTGTAGATATCCTGCGTTCCAATCACGGGCCGCTGGTGATGGAGGTCAACTCGTCGCCGGGCCTGGAAGGGATCGAAACCACCACGAGCAAGAACGTGGCGGGAATCATCATCGAGCATCTGGAAAAGAATGGCGGGCCGAACATGACCCGGACCAAGGGTAAGGGTTAACTCATAGGTGGGAGCGAGCCTGCTCGCGATGGCGGCGTGTCAGTCAACATCAATGCTGCTGATCCACTGCTATCGCGAGCAGGCTCGCTCCCACATCAGTTCTTGAGCAAACGGGTGTATCCCTATACCGCATCCCTAGGCAACAACAGCCCCAACGGCAACCTCACCCGCGCTTCCAGACCACCACCGACGCGGTTGCGCAATTCGACATTGCCGCCGTGCATCGAAGCGATGCGCTTGACAATGGCCAGGCCCAATCCCGTGCCTTTTCCGCCCCGGGCACGGTCGCCCCGGGTGAAGGGGTTGAAAATGGCTTCCAGTTCCGACGGATCGATCCCGGCACCGCGGTCCATGACGCTGAGCACCACATAAGGTGCGCTGGTATCACCGGAAACATAAGCCGCCACTTCGACGCCCGTGCCGGCGTGATTCAAGGCATTGCCGATCAGGTTGTTCAGCAATCGCTTCATCGACACCCGGCGCAGCGGGAACGGCTGGATCGGCTCCAGGCGCAGGTGCACTTTTTCGCAGTTCTGGTTATAGGGCGCGGCCACTTCCCGTACCAGCTCGCTGAGATCGACTTCTTCCACGGACTCGTCCCGACCGTCGCGAATGAACGCCAGGAACTGATCGAGAATCGCGTCCATGTCTTCGATATCGCGGACCATTTCATCGGTCAGGTCGGTGTGCTCGCCCATCAACTCCAGCGACAGCCGTAAACGGGTCAACGGTGTGCGCAGGTCGTGGGAGACGCCCGCAAGCATCAGTTCACGCTCGCGTCCGGCCTGCTCGACGTCCTCGGCCATCTGGTTGAAAGCGCGGTACACCTCGGTCATTTCACTGGGAGTGTCGCTGATGGGCAATCGTACGCTACGGCCCTGGCCCAATTGTCGGGCCGCGTAGACCAGACGCTTGAGCGGCTGATTGAGCTGGCTGACGAAGATCCACGCCGAAGCGGTCGACAACAGGCCGATGGCCAGGAACCAGCCAAGCACGTTCCAGATTTTCTGGCCGCGCAACGGGTGGGGGTACAACGGTACCTTCAACCAGCCATCCCCCAGGCTCGGCGCACGGACCCACAGCGCCGGAGGCGAGTGCATACGCAAGCGCACTTCGGTATCGGCGCCGAGTTCGTCCTGCATCTGCCGTTGATAGATCTCGCTGTAAGGCCAGTGTTGTTCGCCTTCCGGCACGCCGGCGCCAACCACCCGGATCAGGGTCGCCGCTTCGGCGATCTTCTCCCGGTTGGCTTCGTCGGCGGCCCAATAGGCTCGAAGGGTCAAGGCAACGCCATGGCTGTACTGCCGGTCCACCAGCACATCTTCGTTCATCAGCAAGTAGACGAGCGTCAGTGCCTTGGAAAAGAGCACGACAATCAGCACCAGCCAGAGGGTGCGGGAGAAGAAGCTCTGGGGGAACCAAACGGGGGTTTTCATGAATAGCCGCTACACACTTGCAGGAGCGAGCGATGCTCGCACAATAACGGACCGCGAGTCGCCTGCAGGAAGAAATTCAACCCGCCAGGCCACCCGCTCCTACAAATCACCGATCACTTGCTGGCGGCGCCATCCGGCACGAATACATAACCCACGCCCCAGACAGTCTGGATATATCGCGGCTTGGAAGGATCAGGCTCGATCATCCGGCGCAGACGGGAAATCTGCACGTCGATGGATCGCTCCAGCGCATCCCATTCACGGCCACGGGCCAGGTTCATCAGCTTGTCGCGGGTCAGCGGCTGACGGGCGTTCATCACCAGGGCCTTGAGCACGGCGAACTCACCGGTGGTGAGCATGTGTATTTCATCGCCGCGCTTGAGCTCGCGAGTGGCCAGGGACAGTTCATAGTCGCCGAAGGTCACGCTTTCATCTTCGCTGCCCGGGGCGCCAGGCACCGGGGCCGACTGACGACGCAACACCGCCTTGACCCGGGCCATCAGCTCGTCCGGGTTGAACGGCTTGGCCAGGTAATCGTCAGCGCCCAGTTCCAGACCCTTGATACGGCTCAGCTCATCGCCCTTGGCCGTGAGCATGATGATCGGGATCTGGTTGTTCGCGCCACGCAGGCGACGGCAGGCTGTCAAACCGTCTTCACCTGGCAGCATCAGGTCGAGGACCACCAGGTTGAAGACCTCACGGGCCAGCAGCCGATCCATTTGCTCGGTGTTCGGTACGGTGCGGGCACGGTAGCCCTTGCTGACGAAAAAGCGCTCCAGCAGGCTGCTCAGCCCCGGATCGTCGTCAACAATAAGAATTTTTTCGCCTTCAGCAGTTTGTGCAGTGCTGCTCATAGGAAGCTCCTTTGATCTCGGCGCGCATTATGGCCTAGCTGCCGTTATACGCACCGTGTGCATTGTTAGCAGATTTTTCCTCTATCTCCAGTCATCCGGGTATCGAGCCTACAGACCACGACGCCCCCTAAGAACGCAACGCTGGTTATAATGCGCGGCCTTTTGTGCCAGGGAATGTCGGATCGTGATCCCGACCCATCGTTTTTTCCCTTGCCAGGCAGCACTTTCTGAATTTCGCGGGTCAACAGGCAGCCTCTTGACCCAGGCAGCGGCGCACGCCAGGCCGCTCAACCAGTCTCGCCGAGCCCGGTTTCTGCGGTGACGAGTCTGATTTCACAATTTTTCAGGTGGTTTTATGGACAGCATCAACAGCCGCATCGCCGAGGAACTCGGCGTACGCCCACAACAGGTCGAAGCGGCCGTCGCGCTACTGGATGAGGGCTCCACGGTGCCCTTTATCGCCCGTTACCGCAAAGAAGTGACCGGCAGCCTCGATGACACTCAATTGCGTCATCTGGAAGAGCGCCTGCGCTACTTGCGAGAACTCGACGAGCGGCGCGTCAGCATCCTGGCCAGCATTCAGGAACAGGGCAAGCTGACCCCGCAACTTGAGCGTGACATCAAGCTGGCCGATACCAAGACCCGTCTCGAAGACCTGTACCTGCCCTATAAGCAAAAACGCCGCACCAAGGGCCAGATCGCCCTGGAGGCCGGCCTCGGCGAGCTGGCCGACGGCCTGTTCAACGACCCGACCCTGTCCCCGGAAACCGAAGCCGCGCGTTTCGTCGATGCCGAAAAAGGTGTGGCGGACGTGAAAGCCGCGCTGGAAGGCGCCAAGTACATCCTTATGGAACGCTTCGCCGAAGACGCCAACCTGCTGGAAAAACTGCGCAATTACCTCAAGCAGGAAGCCACCCTCAGCGCCCGCGTGATCGCCGGCAAGGAAGAAGAAGGCGCCAAGTTCCGCGACTACTTCGAACACGACGAACCGCTCAAGAGCATGCCGTCCCACCGCGCCCTGGCAATTTTCCGCGGCCGCAACGAAGGCATTCTCAGCTCCGCGCTGAAGGTGGGCGATGAGTTGCCCGGCACCATGCACCCGTGCGAAGGCATGATCGGCCAGCAGTTCGGCATCCAGAACCAGAACCGCGCCGCCGACAAATGGCTGGCCGAAGTGGTGCGCTGGACCTGGAAGGTCAAACTCTACACCCACCTGGAAACCGATCTGCTGGGCGAGCTGCGCGACAACGCTGAGACAGAAGCGATCAACGTCTTCGCCCACAACCTGCACGACCTGCTGCTGGCCGCACCGGCCGGGCCGCGCGCCACCCTGGGCCTGGACCCGGGCCTGCGTACCGGTTGCAAAGTGGCCGTGGTGGACTCCACCGGCAAGCTGCTGGACCATGCCACGGTCTACCCCCATGTACCGCATAACAAGTGGGACCAGACCCTCGCCGTGCTCGCCGCGCTATGCGCCAAGCATTCGGTGGACCTGATCGCCATCGGCAACGGCACCGCCAGCCGGGAGACCGACAAACTGGCCGCCGAACTGATCAAGAAATACCCGGCCATGAAGATGACCAAGGTCATGGTTTCCGAGGCCGGCGCTTCGGTTTATTCGGCGTCGGAACTGGCCTCCAAGGAGTTCCCGGACCTGGACGTGTCGATTCGCGGGGCGGTGTCCATCGCCCGTCGCCTGCAGGACCCGCTGGCGGAACTGGTGAAGATCGATCCGAAATCCATCGGTGTCGGCCAGTACCAGCACGACGTTTCCCAGTTGAAACTGGCCCGGGGCCTGGACGCCGTCGTGGAGGATTGCGTGAACGCCGTGGGCGTGGACGTGAACACCGCTTCGGTAGCGCTGCTGGCGCGCATCTCCGGCCTCAACGCCACGCTGGCGCAGAACATCGTCACCCACCGCGACGAACACGGTGCGTTCAAGACCCGCGCCGCATTGAAGAAAGTCCCGCGCCTGGGTGAAAAAACCTTCGAACAAGCCGCCGGTTTCCTGCGCGTCATGAACGGCGACAACCCGCTGGATTCGTCGGCTGTCCACCCTGAGGCCTATCCGCTGGTGCAACGCATCGCCGCCCAGACCGACCGCGACATCCGCTCGTTGATCGGTGACGCCGCGTTCCTCAAGCGCCTGGACCCGAAAAAATTCACCGACGAAACCTTCGGCCTGCCCACCGTGACCGACATTCTTCAGGAACTGGAGAAACCCGGCCGCGACCCACGCCCCGAGTTCAAGACCGCCGAGTTCCAGGACGGCGTCGAAGACCTCAAGGACCTGCAGCCGGGCATGATCCTCGAAGGCGTGGTGACCAACGTCACCAATTTCGGTGCCTTCGTCGACATCGGCGTGCATCAGGATGGTCTGGTGCACATCTCCGCCTTGTCGGAGAAGTTCATCAAGGACCCGCGCGAAGCGGTAAAGGCCGGTGATGTGGTGAAAGTGAAGGTCATGGAAGTCGACATCCCGCGCAAACGCGTCGGTCTGTCGATGCGCATGAGTGACACACCGGGCGAGAAGGTCGACGGTGCCCGCGGCGCTCGTCCGGGCTCGACACCGCGCCAGTCGCAGAACACCGCGCCGCGCAAGGAAACCGCCACTGCGGCCCCGGCGAACAACGCCATGGCCTCGCTGTTCGCCAACGCCAAGCAGTTGAAGAAACGCTGATGGACGCGCCAGCCGGGTTGGTGGAAAGCGCGTTTTTCAAGCTGCTCGGCTGCCGTCTGCACAGCCTGGGGGACGGGGTGGCGCAAGTCGCCCTGAGCCTTGAGCCACCGCTACGCAACCGTGGCGGCAAGCTGCACGGCGGCGCGCTGTTCAGCCTGGTGGACATCGCCATGGGCCTGGCTTGTTCCAGTGTCCACGGTTTTGACCAGCAGAGTGCGACCATCGAATGCAAGATCAACTACATCCGCGCCGTCTCCGACGGTGAGGTGCTCTGCACGGCCCGGGTCATCCACCCGGGTCGGCGCACGCTGGTGGTTGAGGCCGAGGTGATGCAAGGCGACAAACTGGTCGCAAAAGCACAAGGCACGTTCGCAGTCCTATAGCTCCCTGTCATCGATTTGGGTTAATTTCGGCGCTGCGAATGCGGCATCGATATCCCCTGTGGGAGCGAGCCTGCTCGCGATAGCGGTGGACCAGTCAATGTAAAGTTGACCGACATACCGCTATCGCGAGCAGGCTCGCTCCCACAGAGGGGCCGCGACGAATTGTCTTTGGCCACACAAAAACCAGGCGAAAACGCCAGTTTTAACTTCACCCTTGTAGACCGTCGTGACCACCCCCATATTGGGGCGACTGACGCGTGAAGGAATTCAACTTGAGCGACCTTTTAAACCGCCGCCTGGCTCTGCTCGGCGAGCGCGCCAACCTCTCCCTGCTCGAGCAGTGCCTGCACGGCATCGAACGTGAATGCCTGCGCGTCACGGACACAGGGCATCTGGCGCAGACCCCGCACCCCGAAGCCCTGGGCTCGGCGCTGACCAACGAGCAGATCACCACCGACTATTCCGAGTCGCTGCTGGAGTTCATCACCCCGGCCCAGGCTGACGTGGCCGATACCTTGCGCAGCCTCGACAAGATCCACCGGTTTGCCTACAGCAAGCTCGGCAACGAGTACCTGTGGAGCCCTTCGATGCCGTGCCCGCTGCCAGCGGAGGAAGACATCCCGATCGCGTATTACGGCACCTCGAACATTGGTCGGCTCAAGTATGTCTACCGCCAGGGTCTGGCCCTGCGCTATGGCAAGACCATGCAATGCATCGCCGGGATCCACTACAACTTTTCCCTGCCGGAAAAACTCTGGCCGCTGCTGCGTCAGGCCGAAGCCGTTGAAGCGAGCGATCGTGATTTCCAGTCATCGGCCTACATCGCGCTGATCCGTAATTTCCGTCGCTACAGCTGGTTGCTGATGTACCTGTTCGGTGCCTCGCCGGCTCTGGATGCCGGCTTTCTGCGCGGCCGTCCGCACCAGTTGGAACAATTGGATCCGGACACCTTGTACCTGCCGTACGCCACCAGCCTGCGCATGAGCGACCTGGGTTACCAAAGCAACGCCCAGGCCGGCCTGACCCCCTGCTACAACGACCTGGCAAGCTATACCGACAGCCTGCGCAAGGCGGTGGCGACACCGTACGCGCCCTACGTCGAAGTCGGCACGCATAAGAATGGTGAGTGGGTGCAGCTCAACACCAATATTTTGCAGATCGAAAACGAGTACTACTCCAACATCCGCCCAAAACGCGTGACCTATACCGGCGAGCGCCCGATCCAGGCGTTGATGGCTCGAGGCATCCAGTACGTCGAAGTCCGTTGCCTGGACATCAACCCCTTCCTGCCGATGGGCATCGACCTCACCGAATCGCGCTTCCTCGATGCGTTCCTGCTGTATTGCGGTCTGAACGACAGTCCGCTCCTGGAAAACAACGAATGCAGCAATGCGACGAACAACTTCCTGACCGTGGTCAAGGAAGGCCGTCGGCCAGGTTTGCAATTGCAACGCCAAGGGCAATCGGTGGACATGCAAGCCTGGGCTATCGAGCTTCTGGAAAAGATCGCGCCATTGGCCTCGCTGCTCGACGAGAGCCAGGGGGGCGACGCCCACCGCCAGGCATTGGACGCGCAATTGGCGAAGGTGCGGGACCCGTCCCTGACGCCTTCCGCCCAAGTGCTGGCGGCCATGGCAGAACACCAGGAAAGTTTCGCCCAGTTCTCCCTGCGCCAGAGCAAGGCCCACGCCGAATTCTTCCGCGCCGAGCCGTTGCCTGCCCAGGAACAGAGCGCATTCGAAGAAAACGCTCGTCAATCCCTGGCTCAGCAAGCCGAGCTTGAGCAGAACGAAGTGGGGGATTTCGATGTGTTTGTAGGGGCGTACCAGGCGAGCATCCTGGCAATCAGTAACTAGGCACACCTCGCCGACGAGCGAACACCTGTGGGAGGGAGCAAGCTCCCTCCCACAGGGTTTTGTGTACAGCCGGCCATTTCTGGCGGATCGGCTGATTGGCTCAAGTCACTACTCCGCCGACGAAGGCTTCTCCCACAGATTGATCCCGCCCTCCTGGGCAAACCGGTCGATCTGCGCCAGTTCTTCAGCGCTAAAACTCAGGTTCTTCAACGCCCCGACGTTCTCGATAATCTGCTCCGGCCGACTGGCGCCGATCAGCGCAGAGGTTACCCGTGCGTCGCGCAGGGTCCAGGCCAGGGCCATTTGCGCCAGGCTTTGCCCGCGACGCTGGGCAATTTCATTGAGGGCGCGTACATGGGCGATGTTCTCCTGCGACAGGTGCGAAGCCTGCAACGAACCACCACCCGGGCGATTGACCCGCGCATCGGCCGGAATGCCTTTGAGGTACTTGTCGGTCAGCAGGCCCTGGGCCAACGGCGTAAAGGCAATCACACCCGTGCCCAGTTCATCGGTGGCGTCCAGCAGGTCCTTTTCCACCCAGCGATTAAGCAGGTTGTAGGCCGGTTGATGGATCAGCAGTGGGACCTTCCACTCTTTGAGTAGCGCAGCCATTTCCCGAGTCTTCACCCCGGAATACGAAGAGATGCCAATGTACAACGCCTTGCCCTGCTGCACAGCCGTGGCCAGCGCACTGGCAGTTTCTTCCAGCGGGGTGTCGGGGTCGAAGCGGTGGGAATAGAAGATATCCACATAGTCCAGGCCCAGGCGTTGCAGGCTCTGGTCCAGGCTGGCCAACACGTACTTGCGCGAACCACCACCCTGGCCGTAAGGACCCGGCCACATGTCCCAACCGGCCTTGCTGGAGATGATCAACTCATCGCGATACTGCTTGAAGTCTTCGCGCAGCAACCGACCAAAATTGATCTCGGCGCTGCCGTAGGGCGGGCCGTAGTTGTTGGCCAGGTCGAAGTGATTGATACCCAGATCAAACGCCGTACGCAGCAGCGAACGCTGCGTGTCGATCGGCGTGCTGTCGCCGAAGTTGTGCCACAACCCCAACGACAGCGCCGGCAGCACCAGCCCGCTGCGACCGACACGGCGGTAAGGAATGGACTCGTAGCGGTTTTCGGCAGCGGTGTAGGTCATCGAAAGGCTCTCTGTTCGGGTGGCTGGTACAAGGGGCAAGCTAACACCTCACAGACGCATTCGTCAGGCCGAAAGTTCGCATATCAGGTGTGGGGGCTGGATGCCGGCGCAGGTGATCTGCCGCAGATTGGCCACGCATCGGCCAATCAACGAGGCGTCATGCAGCGCGCTTATTGTTTGTAATTACTGAACAGTCAAGGCAGCCGTCGGGCATTTATCGCTGAGGGTAAACATGTGAATCTGGCGTCATCCACTTCAAAAGGAGCCCTCTTATGCCCTCTCCAACCGCCAAAGTTGCCATCGTAACCGGCGCCTCCCGCGGCATCGGTGCCGAAATCGCCAAGCAATTGGCTCTCGATGGCTATGCCGTCGCCATTAACTACGCCAACAGCGCCGCCGAAGCCTCGAAGCTGGTGGTGCAATTGCGCCAGGCCGGTCACCAAGCCATAGCGATCAAGGCAGATGTGTCCTCTGCCGTCGACGTCCGCCGGATGTTCGATGAAACCGAAGCGCAACTGGGCAAGGTGGATGTGCTGATCAATAACGCGGGTACCCTGCAAGTGATGCCCTTGGCCCAGCACAGTGACGAGTTGTTCGACCAGACGTTCGCCATCAACACCCGCGGCACCTTCAACACCCTGCGCGAAGCCGCAACCCGTTTGAACGACGGTGGCCGGATCGTGAATTTTTCCAGCAGCACCGTTGGCCTGAACCTGCCCGGTTATTCGGTGTACATCGCCAGCAAGGCCGCCGTCGAGTCACTGACACAGGTGTTTGCCAAGGAACTGCGCGGCCGCCAGATCACGGTCAACGCCGTGGCGCCCGGCCCGGTTGCTACCGAACTGTTCCTGCATGGCAAGAGCGAAGAACAGATCCAGAACTTCGCCAAAATGCCGCCCCTGGAACGCCTCGGCCAGCCGGAGGACATCGCCAGCATCATATCCTTCCTGGTCAGCCCGGCCGCCGGCTGGGTGAACGGGCAAATTCTGCGAGCCAACGGCGGCCTGGTCTGAGGTTTCGCCCGATCAGCGCACCAGATGCAGGAACTGCATGTGCCGCTCGTATTGGTCGAGGATGTCGTTGATGACCTGCTCCTTGGTATAACCCACCAGATCGTAGTCCTGGCTGCCTTCGCTCAGGTGCACTTCGGCGCGGTAGTAACGGCGGTTGTTGAGTTCCTTGGAGCCCATGCCGCCGCGGGCGAAGGACGGCGTGAAGTAGCCGCGCATCTGCACCTGGTAGATGAACGGATGCTGCTCGCCGTGGCCGATCTCCAGGCTGACGCTGTCGTTGGCCGGGTCTGGCTGGGTCACCACTGTCAGACCTTTCTCGGCGAACACAGCCTTCACCTCTTCGATGGCCGGGCGCACCGTGGTGTCGAGAAAACGGTACACCTCATCGCGGGACGGGAAATGCACCGCCTGACTCAAGCGCTGTCGCCAGCCGCCCGTACCCCGTCGAGAAGCCGACACCGGCGCCAGCGAATGCAACTGCGCAATCTGCTTCTGGGACTCGAGGTAAAACGCCTTGTGCAGGCCCCACATCATCAGCAGCAGAATCAGCGAGAACGGCAAGGACGTCAGCACCACTGCCGACTTCAAGGCATCGATACTGCCGGAGAACAGCAATGCGCTGGTCACCAGGGCAGTCATCGCCCCCCAGAACACCCGCAGCCATTTGGGCCCGTCTTCATCGGGGTTGCCGCCCTTGGCCGACAACGTGGAAAGCACCACGGTGCCGGAGTCGGCTGACGTGACGAAGAACACAAAACTGATAAACACGGTGACCGCGATGACGGTCTTGCTCCATGGATAGGTTTCCAGCAGCAAATAAAGGCTCATCGACGGGTTTTCCAGGGCCGACATACCCAGGGCACTCATGCCGTGGTTCAGCACTTGGTCAATGGCGCTGTTACCGAAGATCGACATCCACGCCAGGGTGAAGCCAAGGGGAATCAGCAGCACGCCAAACACGAACTCACGGATAGTGCGCCCACGGGAAATGCGCGCAATGAACAACCCCACGAACGGCGACCACGCAATCCACCAGGCCCAGTAGAACACCGTCCAGCCGCCCAGCCAGTCGCTGGGCTCGTCGTAGGCATACACGTCAAAACTCTTCATCGGCAGGGCGCCGAGATAATCGCCGATGTTCTGGATCAACGTGTTGAGCAAATGCTGGGTAGGTCCGGCAAACAGCACGAACAGCAGCAATGCGCAGGCCAGCAGCATGTTGATGTCGGACATGACCCGCACGCCTTTATCGACACCGGCCACCGCCACAATGATTGCCGCGCCCATCATCAGCACGATCAGGCCGACCTGAATCCACTGGGTATGGGCGATGCCGAACAGGTAATCGAGCCCGGAATTGAGATGCAGCACCCCAAACCCCATGTCCGCGCCGAGGCCGAACACGGTCGCGATGATGCCGAAGCCGTCCACCGCGTAGCCGATGGGACCGTTAATACGTTTACCGATCAGCGGGTACAGCGCTGAACGCAGGGCCAGCGGCAAATTGTGCCGGTAGGCAAAGTACGCCAGGGCCATGCCGACGAAAGCAAACACGCCCCAGCCGTGCAGGCCCCAGTGCAGAAACAGGATCTGCATGGCCTGGCGCGCGGCATCTGCGGTACCGGCCTCGCCTTGCGGTGGCTGAACCAGATGGGTCAGCGGTTCGGAGACACAGAAAAAAAACAGCGTGATGCTGATACCGGCAGCGAACAGCATGCCAGCCCAGGACAGGTAACTGAATTCGGGCTCGTCGTGGTCGGCACCGAGCTTGATCTTGCCGTAGCCGGACAAGGCGGTGACCACCACGAAGACCAGATACAGGGTCATCGCCAACATGTAATACCAGCCGACCGTATTGGCCGCCCAGTTCTGCGCCGCCAGCAGCCAGGCACCCGCCTGCTCCGGCACGGCGATGACCACCAGGCCGAACAGCAGAATGAAGGTCGCGGCAAAGTAAAAAACCGGCGGATTCATGCGGACCAGGCCGCTGGGTGGAAGGGACGAGGCACTCATGAGCGATGTACCCCGCAAAGCGGAATCGTGAAAATCGAAAACGGACTCGGCAAAGGCAAGCCTCCTGTTGTGAGCGGGCAGCAAACCGACGGTTTAACTTGAATGAACGTTCAAGTTAAACATGAATAGGTAGCTAAGGACTAATCGCACGGCTGGATGACATGTTTCCTACGCTAGCCTACGGGAGGGTATGACGTTGCCTGGAGAGCATTCGTTCAGTGTTCAACAGACATAACACAGCCCCTGTGGGAGCGAGCCTGCTCGCGATCGCGGTGGTTCAGTGGGTACATCCATTCGCTGACACACCGCGATCGCGAGCAGGCTCGCTGCCACAGGTTTTCGCTGCTCATCTCTCATGCGTCCCCATTTACGCCCCGGCAAAGGATTGGCGGTTGCCCATCAATATCGGCGTGCCTATAGTCCATGGATTTCCTGCAACCAGTACGACCCCATGATCAAACAACAGCTGGCGCGCTTTAACCGTCTCGACCTGCTCGGTCATCCAACTCCCCTGGAAAAACTCGACCGTCTTTCCTCCTGGCTCGGTCGCGATATCTATATCAAGCGCGATGACCTGACGCCTCTGGCGCTGGGCGGCAACAAGCTGCGCAAGCTCGAATACCTGGCCGCCGATGCCCTGGCTCAAGGTGCCGACACCCTCATCACCGCCGGGGCGATCCAGTCCAATCATGTGCGCCAGACCGCCGCGCTGGCGGCGAAGCTGGGCCTGGGCTGTGTGGCCCTGCTGGAAAACCCCATCGGCACCGAAGACAGCAACTACCTGAGCAACGGCAACCGGCTGCTGCTGGAGCTGTTCGACGCCAAGGTCGAATTGGTAGAAAACCTGGATAACGCCGACGAGCAGTTGCAAGCCCTCGCCGCACGCCTGCGCAGCAATGGGAAGAAGCCCTATCTGGTACCGATTGGCGGTTCAAACGCTCTGGGTGCGCTGGGGTATGTACGCGCCGGGCTTGAGCTGGCCGAGCAAATCAAGGACACCGGCCTGAATTTCGCTGCCGTGGTGCTGGCTTCGGGCAGCGCCGGGACGCACAGCGGCCTGACGCTGGCGCTCAGTGAAACGCTGGGGCAACTTCCCGTGATTGGCATAACGGTGTCTCGCAGCGAAGAAGACCAGCGCCCCAAGGTCCAGGGCTTGGCCGAACGCACCGCCCAGTTGCTCGATGTATCGCTTCCAGCGGCCTTCAAGGTGAACCTGTGGGACGAATACTTCGCCCCCCGCTACGGCGAACCCAATGCCGGTACGTTGGCGGCAGTCAAATTGCTGGCTGGCCTGGAGGGCCTGTTGCTGGACCCGGTCTACACCGGCAAGGCGATGGCCGGCCTGCTCGATGGGGTGGGTCGCGACCGCTTCGACGAGGGCCCGATCATCTTCCTGCATACCGGCGGCGCACCGGCGTTGTTTGCGTATAACGCGGCGTTCCAGGCGTAGTGAAGTTCTCGATGTGGGAGCGAGCCTGCTCGCGATAGCGCCGTGTCAGCCAAAACAACATTGACTGGTTGTCGCGAGCAGGCTCGCTCCCACAGGGGACTTTTTTCATTCCATACTCGAATATTTGAATGATTTAATATTATTTTCCAATCTATAAACACCACCCTATAGTCTCGCCACAGGCGCATTTGCCGCGAGACGCCCAGGCTGCTTTAAGGCAGGATGTGGCAATCTTTTCGGATCGCGGCTACGCCTTATCTCAGCCAAAATAACCTCTTCATAAGAAAACACAGGGGCTTGTCATGAATTTTTCCGCATTACGTCGCAACCTGTTGGTGGGTTCGATGGGCCTGGCATTGAGCGCCGGCCTGCTGGGCCAGGCCGTTGCCGGTGAGCAGCTGCAAAAGATCAAGGACGCGGGCGTGATCAACGTCGGCCTGGAAGGCACTTACCCACCGTTCAGTTTCGTGGACGCCGACGGCAAGCTGGCCGGTTTCGAAATGGAGTTTTCCGAAGCCCTGGCCAAGGAGCTGGGCGTGAAGGTCAAACTGCAACCGACCAAATGGGACGGCATTCTCGCAGCGCTGGAATCCAAGCGCCTGGACGCGGTGATCAACCAGGTCACCATCTCCGAGGAGCGCAAGAAGAAGTATGACTTCTCCCAGCCTTACACCGTTTCCGGCATCCAGGCGCTGGTTCTGACCAAGAACAAAGACGCCATCAAGACCGCCGATGACCTGGCCGGCAAAAAAGTCGGCGTTGGCCTGGGCACCAACTATGAGCAATGGCTCAAGGAAAACCAGCCAAAGGCTATTATCCGCACCTACGACGATGACCCAACCAAATACCAGGACCTGCGTGTAGGCCGCATCGACGCCATTCTGGTAGACCGGCTGGCTGCTCTGGAGCTGACCGCCAAGGCCAAGGACACCGCTGTAGCCGGCGAGCCGTTCTCCCGCCAGGAAGCCGGTATCGCCCTGCGCAAAGGCGAGCCTGAGCTGCTGGACGCAATCAACAAGGCCATCGACAAACTACGGGCCGACGGCACCCTGGCGAAAATCTCGCAGAAGTACTTCAACGCTGACGTCACCCAATAATGGAAGAGGCTTTTCAACTCGCGCTGGACTCCGCGCCCTTCTTGCTCAAGGGCGCGTATTACACGGTCATCCTCAGTTTGGGCGGCATGTTCTTCGGCTTGCTGCTGGGCTTCGGCCTGGCGTTGATGCGCCTGTCGCGCTTCAAACTGGTGAGCTGGATCGCCCGCATCTACGTGTCGTTTTTTCGCGGCACGCCGCTGCTGGTGCAGTTGTTCGTGATCTATTACGGGCTGCCCCAACTGGGCATCGAGCTGGATCCATTGCCGGCGGCGCTGATCGGCTTCTCGCTGAACATGGCGGCCTATGCGTGTGAAATCCTGCGGGCCGCTATCAGCTCCATCGAGCGCGGCCAATGGGAAGCCGCGGCCAGTATCGGCATGACCCGCGCCCAGACACTGCGCCGGGCCATCCTGCCGCAAGCGGCGCGAACGGCCTTGCCTCCTCTGGGCAACAGCTTCATTTCCCTGGTCAAGGACACCGCACTGGCGGCGACCATCCAGGTGCCGGAGCTGTTCCGTCAGGCGCAGTTGATCACTGCCCGCACTTTCGAAATCTTCACCATGTACCTTGCCGCCGCGCTGATCTACTGGATTCTGGCCAGCGTGCTGGCGCACCTGCAGAACGTCCTGGAAGCCCGGGTCAATCGGCATGACCAGGAGTCCTGACCCATGATTGTCGTGGAAAAACTGACAAAGCAGTTCAAGGGTCAAGTGGTGCTCAATGGCATCGACCTGGAGATCGAAGAAGGCGAAGTGGTGGCGATCATCGGCCCCAGCGGTTCGGGCAAGACCACCTTCCTGCGCTGCCTGAACTTCCTCGAAGAACCCAGCAGTGGCCGGATCAAGGTCGGCGACATCGAAATCGATGGCAGTCGCCCGCTGAACCAGCAACAGAACCTGGTGCGTCGTTTGCGCCAGCAAGTGGGTTTTGTGTTCCAGAACTTCAATCTGTTCCCCCATCGCACCGCGCTGGAGAACGTCATCGAAGGCCCACTGGTGGTGAAGAAGATCCCCCGTGCCGACGCTGAGGTTTTAGGCCGTAAACTGCTGGCCAAGGTCGGGCTGGCGGGCAAGGAGGACGCCTACCCGCGGCGTCTTTCCGGTGGCCAGCAACAGCGCGTGGCGATTGCCAGGGCGCTGGCGATGGAGCCCGAGGTGATTCTGTTCGACGAACCAACCTCGGCCCTGGACCCGGAGCTGGTGGGCGAGGTGCTGGCGACGATTCGTGGCCTGGCCGAAGAAAAGCGCACCATGGTCATTGTGACTCACGAAATGGGCTTCGCCCGGGACGTAGCGAACCGCGTGGTGTTTTTCGACAAAGGTGTGATCGTCGAGCAAGGCGAAGCCAAGGCCTTGTTTGCAGCCCCCCGGGAGGAACGCACTCGACAGTTCCTCAGCAAGTTCCTCTCGGCCGGACACGGCGACCAGTAAATTATTGATATTGTCCCCACTTCCAAGGATGGAAGTGGAACAACTAACAGCCCAGCGTAACAAACTGAAACTTCCAGTTGACTTAACACAGCCACCCCGTTGACGTGCGGTATATACATATCTCCGGCAACACTTCTCTTTGGGCTACGCTATTTATCCGACTTCCTGCCGCACCTCCCTTCCAAACCAATGAACCCGAGGAAAATGGCGCACAACGCAACGTATTCTTAACTTCAATGCGTAGGACATTTCTGAAGCCTTATACAATTAATTATTAAGCAAGTCCCTCTATTGACACTGAAACTGCTGAACCCTTATCTAGTGACCCACAGGCGATGCGAACTATTTTAGTTCTGCGCGATGAACCGCAGACAGGGTCCATGCTGCGCAATAAAAATATATCGCGATGATTAAGCGCTTTTGATCTTCCCGAAACGGACTTCGTTTTAAAGCATCAAGGAGAACACCATGACATGTACGTCGAATATTCCTGAACTGGCTGCGCCTACCCTGGTCAACGCTCTGCGTACCCGCATCAACATCACCAGCGCTGCGCACCTGCAAGTGGCAATTGCCCCTTACCCCGGCATGGACGCGGGCGATCTGATCGAGCTGTTCTGGGACAACTGCTACGTCGGCTCCCGCCTGTTGTCCCAGGCCGACGTGCAAACTAGCGTTACGTTGCGAGTACCCGAGAGCTTCGTTGTAAACGGGACCTCGCGCATCCATTACCGCGTGATGCAAGTGGGGCGCGGCCCGGCGCTGTCAGCAACGCAACGGGTGCAGGTCAAGCTCGATTGTCCCGGTGGCCAACCGTCGGCCCTGAGCGGTGATGAAAACCAAGGCCTGGCGCCAGTGCGGATTCCTGATGCCATTCGCCGCAAGGGCGTGAACCCGAGTCAGGTCAAACGCGGTGTACCACTGACCATAGAGCCCTATCTGAACATGGCTGCTGACGATGCGATTACCTTGCGCTGGGGCGACGTGCGCATGGACCTGCCCCGCATCAAGCCCTGCGAGGTTGGGCAGCCGATCAACATCTGGGTACCGCCGCAGATCATTCTGGAGGCGGGGGAAGACCTGCGCCTGGAAGTGACCTACTGCATCCTCGACCGCGTGGGCAACAACTCCCACTGGGCGCCGCCACGAACGTTAAAGATCGGTTGCGCCAATCCCTACCTGAGCACTTCTCCGAAAGAGGCGCTCATGGCCGCCGAAACGCGCCGCCGAACATGAATACTCTGAGCAAGCTGTTGTGGCGAGGGGATTTATCCCCGCTGGGCTGCGAAGCAGCCCCCACTATGCAATCGCGGTGCAGCAGGTTGCTGTGTTGACTGCTTTGGGGCTGCTGCGCAGCCCAACGGGGATAAATCCCCTCGCCACAACATCGCTCGGCACAAAGCCCTCTATTGTTATTCCTAAAAGTTAGTTCAAAAATAAATTACACGCGTTTAGGGTATATAAACCGGACCACCGGACATTCTTGATTTTCGCTCGCCGCATTCATCGCGGCGTTTCTTGAGATGTGAGGTGGGTATGGAACGGAACACAATCACCCCAGCGCAGTATGCCAGGGCACTGCCTGCAGCCACGGAGTGGCTGTAATGTCGGATTTGGCGCAAGCAAAGATCCAGAGCGACCTGGACATCGCACCGCAGCTGTTGCCCGCACAGGTGTTGCGCAACGATGCCGAGGCCATCCAAGCCGCCCATGAACTGGCGCAGGTCGCCCGTCAGCAGGCCGCGCGTCGTGACCAGCAACGCAAGCTACCCTGGGCAGAAATCGAGCAATTCACCCGTAGCGGACTGGGCAGCATCGCCATTCCCCGGGCATACGGCGGCCCGCAGGTTTCTTTCGTCACGCTGGCCGAGGTGTTCGCGATCATTTCCGCCGCTGACCCGGCCCTCGGGCAGATCCCGCAAAACCAATTCGGCGTACTCCAACTGATTCTCGGCACCGGCACCGAACGGCAGAAAAAAATCCTGCTGCAGAGCGTCCTCGAAGGCTGGCGCATCGGCAACGCAGGGCCGGAACGTGGCACTCGCAATACCCTTGAACTCAAGGCCCGGATCACCGCTGACGGTGACGGGTTTGTCATCAATGGTCAGAAGTTCTATTCCACCGGCGCGCTGTTTGCCCACTGGGTCGCGGTCAAGGCGCTGAATGACGAGGGTCGGCAGGTGCTGGCGTTCGTGCGGCGCGGCACCCCGGGCCTGCGGATCGTCGACGACTGGTCAGGGTTCGGCCAGCGCACCACGGCCAGCGGCACCGTGTTGCTGAACAATGTGCAAGCGGATGCCGACTTGGTGCTGGAGAACTGGCGCATCAACGAAACGCCCGGCGTGCAAGGCGCGATTTCCCAACTGATCCAGGCCGCCATCGATGCAGGCATCGCCCGTGGCGCCATCGACGATGCCATCGCCTTCGTCCGAGAACGAGCCCGGCCCTGGATCGATGCCAAGGTCGACCGGGCCAGTGACGACCTCTATGTGATCGCCGACATCGGCAAGCTGAAAATCGAACTGCACGCCGCCGAAGCGTTGTTGCGCAAGGCCGGACAAGTGCTGGACCAGGTCAGCGCCGCGCCCATCACCGCGCAATCGGCTGCCCGCGCCTCGATTGCCGTGGCCGAGGCCAAGGTGCTCACCACCGAGATCGCCCTGCAAGCCAGCGAAAAACTGTTCGAACTGGCCGGCAGCCGCGCCACCCTCGCCGAATTCAATCTCGACCGCCACTGGCGCAACGCACGGGTCCATACCCTGCACGACCCGGTGCGCTGGAAGTATCACGCGGTAGGCGCCTACCACCTGAACGGCACCTTGCCGGCCCGGCATTCCTGGATCTGACGACCCGACCTCTGGAGCAGTACATGACGTTTTCTCAACACGTCGCGGTGATCACCAGCGATGAACAAGCCCTGATCGTGGCCAGCGACCTGGCCGATGACTTCAAGCGCGACAGCGCCCTGCGCGACCGTGAGCGCCGCTTGCCGTACCCGGAACTGGAGGCCTTCTCCCGCTCTGGCCTGTGGGGCATCAGCGTGCCCAAGGCCTATGGCGGCGCCGGTGTGTCCAACGTCACCCTGGCCAAAGTCATCGCGCTGATTGCTCAGGCCGACGGCTCGCTGGGGCAGATTCCGCAAAATCATTTCTACGCCCTGGAAGTGCTACGGGTAAACGGCAGCCAAGCGCAAAAACAACGCCTGTATGCCGAAGTCCTGGCCGGACAACGTTTTGGCAATGCATTGGCGGAGCTCGGCACCAAGACCGCCCACGACCGCATCACGCAACTGCGCCGCGACGGTGAGGGCTACCGCATCAGCGGTCGCAAGTTCTACGCCACGGGGGCGATCTACGCCCAGCGCATCCCCACGTCGGTGGTGGATGAAAACGGCGTGCAACAACTGGCATTCGTCCCGCGCAACAGCCGAGGCCTGACGGTGATCGACGACTGGAGCGGTTTCGGCCAGCGCACCACCGGCAGTGGATCGGTGGTGTTCGAGGACGTTTATGTCACCGCCGAAGACGTCGTGCCCTTCCAGAGCGCCTTCGAACGCCCAACGCCGGTGGGGCCGCTGGCGCAGATTCTTCACGCCGCCATCGACACCGGCATCGCTCGCGCCGCCTATGAGGACGCCTTGCATTTTGTCCGTAGCAAAACCCGGCCCTGGATCGACGCCACCAGCGACGTCGCCACCGAAGACCCGCACACCCTCAAGAGTTTCGGCCAACTGAGCATCCGCCTGCACGCCGCCGAAGCTCTGCTGGAACGTGCCGGTGAATTTCTCGACCGGGCCCAGGCCGACACCCAGGCCGACACGGTCGCCGCCGCCTCGATTGCCGTAGCCGAAGCCCGCGCCATCAGCACCGAGATTTCCCTGGCCGCCGGCAGCACCCTGTTCGAATTGGCCGGCAGCCAGGCGACCCTGGCCGAACATGGTCTCGACCGCCACTGGCGCAACGCCCGGGTGCACACCCTGCATGACCCGGTGCGCTGGAAATACCACGCGGTGGGCAACTTCTACCTCAACGGTGAAAAACCGCCGCTGCGGGGGACTATCTGATGGCGGCCGACAGGAAAAAGATCCTGCTCAACGCGTTCAACATGAACTGCATCGGGCACATCAACCATGGTTTGTGGGCTCATCCCCAGGACACCTCGACCCAGTACAACACGATTGAATACTGGACCGCCCTGGCGCAACTGCTCGAGCGCGGATTGTTCGACGGGCTGTTCATCGCCGACATCGTCGGGGTCTACGACGTGTACCAACAGTCGGTGGACGTCACGCTCAAGGAGTCGATCCAACTGCCGGTCAACGACCCGTTGCTGCTGGTCTCGGCGATGGCCGCCGTGACGAAAAACCTCGGCTTCGGGCTCACCGCCAACCTGACCTACGAACCGCCCTACCTGTTTGCCCGACGCATGAGCACCCTCGACCATCTGAGTCGCGGCCGGGTCGGCTGGAACATCGTCACCGGCTATCTGGACAGCGCCGCCAAAGCCATGGGGCTTACCGCGCAGGTCGAGCATGACCGCCGCTACGACCAGGCCGATGAATACCTGCAAGTGCTCTACAAATTGTGGGAAGGCAGTTGGGAAAACGACGCGGTGCTCAACGACCGCGAGCAGCGGATCTATGCCCGGCCGGAGAAAGTGCACAAGGTTCGGCACCAGGGCGAGTTCTACCAGGTCGAGGGCTATCACCTCTGCGAACCCTCGCCCCAGCGCACGCCGGTGCTGTTCCAGGCCGGTAGTTCCGAGCGCGGCCTGCTGTTTGCCGGGCGGCATGCCGAGTGCGTGTTCATCAGCGGCCAGAACAAACCCGCGACCAAGGCCCAGGTGGACAAGGTTCGCGCCAGCGCCGCCCGAGCCGGACGAAACCCCGGGGACATCAAAGTGTTCATGGGCCTTAACGTGATCGTCGGCGAGACCGAAGCGGCCGCCTGGGCCAAGCATGCCGAGTACCTGAGCTACGCCAGCGCCGAAGCCGGGGTGGCGCATTTTTCCGCCTCGACAGGAATCGATTTTTCCGCGTACGAACTGGACGAACCGATCCAGTACGTGAAGAGCAACGCCATCCAGTCTGCTACCAAGATCCTGCAGAACAACGACTGGACCCGGCGCAAATTGCTGGACCAACACGCCCTGGGCGGTCGCTACATCACCCTGGTCGGCTCGCCCGAACAGGTGGCCGATGAACTGGAGGCGTGGATCGCCGAAACCGGCCTCGACGGCTTCAACCTGACCCGCATCGTCACGCCGCAAAGCTACGTGGACTTCATCGACCTGGTGATCCCCGAGTTGCAGCGACGCGGTTCGTACAAGACCGAATACGACAACGGCACCCTGCGCGAAAAGCTGTTTCACGCAGAGGCCCATTTGCCCGAACGACACACCGGTTCGACCTACCGACACTGACCCTGTGGGAGCAAAGCTTGCTCGCGATGCAGACACCTCGGTTTTTGAGAGACCGCATCAACTTCATCGCGGGCAAGCCTTGCTTCCACAGAGCTCTGTTCGCCACAAAAAATATGCACCGCCCATTAATGACTGGAATATCCGACATGACCAAGCAACTCCTGACCTTGCCAGTCAAAGCACTGGCCCTGGCCCTCGGCCTGTTCAGCTCGACGCTGTTTGCCGCCGACGCACCGTTGAAGATCGGCACCACAGCCGCATTTGCCATTCCCCTGGAAGCCGCCGTAGAAGAAGCCGGCAAGCAAGGCTTGAAGGTCGAGTTGGTGGAGTTCAGCGACTGGATCGCGCCCAACGTCAGCCTGGCCTCCGGTGATATCGACGTGAATTACTTCCAGCACATTCCGTTCCTGGAAAATGCCAAGGCCGCCGCTGGGTTCGACCTGGTGCCCTTTGCGCCGGGGATCATCAACAACGTCGGGCTCTATTCGAAAAAATACAAAAGCTTCGACGAGCTGCCCGAAGGCGCGAGCGTCGCCATTGCCAACGACCCGATCAACAGCGGTCGCGGCCTGCAACTGCTGGCCAAAGCCGGGCTGATCAGCCTCAAGCCGGGAGTGGGTTACAAGGCCACCGAAGACGATATCGTCGCCAACCCGAAAAAAATAAAAATCCTGCAAGTCGAAGCCGTGCAACTGGTGCGTGCCTATGACGACGCCGACTTGGTACAGGGCTATCCCGCCTACATCCGCTTGGCGAAGACCTTCGACGCCACGTCTGCCTTGCTGTTCGACGGCCTCGATCACAAGGAGTACGTCATCCAGTTCGTGATCCAACCCAAGAGCAAAACCGACCCAAGGCTGATCAAATTCGTCGACATCTATCAGCACTCACCTGTCGTGCGCGCGGCCCTGGACAAGGCCCATGGCAAGCTCTACCAGGCCGGATGGGAAGGCTGACCATGAACGCCGTCAATGCTCGACTCAGACACGAAGCTCCCACGCCCCAAAGCGCCGACCAGACCGAGCTGCATCCGGAGTTGAACCGCGCCCTTGTGCGCTTCATCGGCCTGGGCAAGACCTACAACGGTGCCCAGGGTCCGGTGGCCGCGCTGCAAGGGATCGACCTGGCGATCCAGCGCGGCGAGGTGTTCGGCATCATCGGCCGCAGCGGCGCCGGCAAGTCGTCGCTGATCCGCACCATCAACCGCCTCGAACAACCCACCAGCGGCAGGGTGTTGATCGATCAGATAGACATCGGCGAGTTCGATGAGGACCGCCTGGTGGAACTGCGCCGGCGCATCGGCATGATCTTCCAGCACTTCAACCTGATGTCGGCCAAGACCGTCTGGCAGAACGTTGAGCTGCCGCTGAAAGTCGCCGGCGTGCCCAAGGAACAGCGCCAGCGCAAAGTCCGCGAGCTGCTGGAGCTGGTCGGCCTGCAAGGCAAGCACAAGGCCTATCCGGCGCAACTTTCGGGCGGTCAGAAGCAGCGGGTGGGGATTGCCCGGGCACTGGTCCATGACCCGCAGATCCTGTTGTGCGATGAAGCCACATCGGCCCTTGACCCGGAGACCACCCAATCGATCCTCGGTTTGCTACGCGAGATCAATCAGCGACTGGGCCTGACCATCGTGTTGATCACCCACGAGATGGCGGTGATCCGTGAAGTCTGCGACCGGGTGGTGGTGCTCGAGCAAGGACGCATGGTCGAGCAGGGCCCAGTCTGGGAAGTATTCGGCAACCCGCAACACGAGGTCAGTCGGACGCTGCTGGCGCCGTTGCAACACGCCATACCGCAAGAGCTGCAAAGTCGCTTGCAGGGGCAGCCGGCATCGGCGGATGCGGCTACCGTGCTGCGCCTGCAATTCAGCGGCATAGATCGAGAAGAACCGGATCTCGCCGCCTTGTTCAGTGCCCTCGGTGGACGGGTGCGGCTGCTACACGGCGGCATCGAGCGCATTCAGGGCCACGGGCTGGGGCAATTGCTGCTGGCCGTGAGCGGTTCGTCATGGGGCGCCGAGGAATTGCGTCAACGGGCGGGCAATTGGGCACAACGGGTAGAGGTGCTGGGTTATGTGGTTTGACCGGTTGTTGCAGGGTTTTATCGACACGTTCCTGATGGTTGGCGTGTCATCGTTGATTGCGTTGCTGGCGGGCATACCGCTGGCGGTGATCCTGGTCACGAGCGGCAAGGGTGGAATTTATGAAGCGCCAGCCTTGAACCGGGCCCTGGGCGCGTTCGTGAACCTATTCCGCTCGATACCGTTCCTGATTCTGATGGTGGCGTTGATCCCGTTCACCCGGCTGATCGTCGGCACCACCTATGGCGTGTGGGCCGCGGTTGTACCGCTGACCATCGCCGCCACACCGTTCTTTGCCCGTATCGCCGAAGTCAGCCTGCGCGAGGTCGACCATGGCCTGATCGAAGCGGCCCAGGCCATGGGTTGCCGACGCTGGCACATTGTCTGGCATGTGCTGCTGCCCGAAGCCCTGCCGGGCATCGTTGGCGGTTTTACCATCACCTTGGTGACCATGATCAACTCCTCGGCCATGGCCGGAGCGATCGGCGCCGGCGGCCTGGGCGACATCGCCTACCGCTACGGCTACCAACGTTTCGACAGCCAGATCATGCTCACGGTGATCGTGTTGCTGGTGGCATTGGTCGCCGTGATCCAATTGGGTGGTGACCGCCTGGCGCGCGTCTTGAATAAACGCTGACCTATGGGAGCAGTTGACCTGTGGGAGCAAAGCTTGCTCGCGATAGCAGTATTCCATCCAACATGGATACCAACTGGACGACTGCAGTCGCGAGCAAGCTTTGCTCCCACAGGCAGATCAGCGGGCTTGCGGTATAGTCGGCTGACACTCCTCACCCAAACCCACACCCATGAAACACACCACCGACGACCTGCACGCCATCACCGCCACGACCCTGGGCCATTACAACGCCGTGGCAGAGAGCTTTCGCGACGGCACCCGCGACCACGATGTCAGCCAGAACATCGACGCCCTGCTGCGCCATATCCAGGGCCAGGCACCGCTGCACATCCTGGATTTCGGCTGCGGCCCGGGGCGCGACCTGCGCACATTCACGGCCATGGGCCATGTCGCGGTCGGCCTCGACGGTTCAGAGGAATTTGCCCGGATGGCGCGCCAGGACAGCGGTTGTGAGGTGTGGCAGCAGGACTTCCTGGAACTCGACCTGCCGGTCGAACGCTTTGACGGGATTTTCGCCAACGCGGTGCTGTTTCATGTCCCCGTCCAGGAACTGCCACGGGTGCTCAAGCAATTGCACGCCACCCTCAAGCCCGGCGGCGTGCTGTTCAGTTCCAACCCCCGGGGCGAAAACCAGGAAGGCTGGAACGGCCAGCGCTTCGGCGCCTACCACGACCTTGCGGCCTGGCGCACCTTGCTCACAGAAGCGGGCTTTGTAGAGCTTGAGCATTACTACCGACCGGCTGGGCTGCCGCGAGAGCAGCAGCCTTGGTTGGCGAGTGTCTGGCGTAGACCTGCTTAGGATTTGAGGGCGCCATCGCGAGCAAGCTCGCTCCCACACGGGTCAACTGCGAACATAAATGGCGAACCATCAATGATCCAAATGTGGGAGCGAGCCTGCTCGCGATGACGGCGGATCAGCAACATTGATGCGACTGACACACCGCCGTCGCCCACCGCCCCATTGTTACTCCTGCTTGACCAACCACTTCTGCGACAACTGCTCAAGCCGCCCGTCGTCCTTGATACGCGCCAAAGCGTTGTCCAGGCTGGCCTTGAACGCCGGATTGCCCTTCTGGAACGGAATCACCAGGCTCGGGGGCGGGCCGCTCTTTTCTTCCGGCTGGAACGACTGTGCCATGACCATCGGGCGTTGCGAGTCGTCCTTGCGCGCCAACAGTTGCGCATCCGGTTGGCTATAAGCGGTGCTTGTGTCGAAACGTTCGGCCAGTTCCGGGGTCATTGCTATGTGGTTGATGGCGACATCGTATTTGCCGCTTTCCACACCGGCCAGCAGATCGCTGGCATCGGTGACCACAAAGTCGGCGCGAACATCGAGCTCGCCGGCCAGCATCTGACCCAGTTCCACTTCGAAGCCGGTGAGCTTGCCGTCTTCCTTGAAGTTGAAAGGGCTGGTGTTGGCTTCCAGAGCGATGCGCAATTCGCCACGGTCGTTGATGTCGTCGATCAGTTCGGCATGGGCCAGAGGGCTCAAGAGGGGTAGCAGGCAGATCAGCCCAGGCAGAAAACGCATGGTCACTCCTTTGTATTGTTACAAGCGACGCTCGTTTCAGGTTCGCTTTGCTATGGTTGTTGCAGGCTTCGACAACGAATGGTCATGAAGTTGTCATGACCACGCGGATTTCATGGAAAAACTGGAGAAAAAAATGAAAAGCTTTATGTCACGTGCCGCCTTGGCCGGCCTGTTGCTGGGAGCTTCGATGCTGGCATCCGCCGCAACCCCTGCTCCCAAGGGTGCAGAGGTATTCATCGTTTCCCCGGAAGACGGTGCCACCGTTGGCCAGGAGTTCAAGGTCAAGTTCGGCGTCAAGAACATCGCGCTGGCCCCGGCGGGTGATGAAACCAAAAATACCGGGCACCATCATTTGCTGATTGATGTCGACAAACTGCCTGCCGCGGGCGCGCCGATTCCCACCGATGCCAACCACATGCATTTCGGCAAGGCGCAAACCGAGGCTACGATCAAACTGGCACCGGGCAAGCACACCTTGCAGCTGATACTGGGCGACAGCGGCCATATGCCGTTCGATCCGACGATCGTGTCCGAGAAGATCACGGTAAACGTGAAATAAACCGGCACAGGTCGACACAACACAAAACCCTCCCACAGGTTATGTGTTCGACAGAAAAAAACGGGAGCCCCCTGCGAGGCTCCCGTTTTTTTGTTGCACGCCAGGTCTGCTTAGAACAACACCCGGCTACGAATAGTGCCGTTGATGTGCTGCAGTTTCTCTTGCGCCAGATCGGAGTATTCGGCATCGACGTCGATCACGACGTAGCCGACTTTCTCGTTGGTCTGCAGGAACTGACCGGAAATGTTGATGCCGTTTTCGGCGAAGACCTTGTTGATCTCGCTCATCACACCCGGGATGTTCTCGTGGATGTGCAACAGGCGGTGCTTGCCAGGGTGAGCCGGCAGGGCCACTTCCGGGAAGTTCACGGACGATACCGAAGTACCGTTGTCGCTGTACTTGACCAGCTTTTCCGCCACTTCCAGGCCGATGTTGGCCTGGGCTTCGGCAGTAGAACCGCCGATGTGCGGGGTCAGGATCACGTTGTCCAGGCCGCGCAGCGGGCTTTCGAAGATATCGTCATTGGAGCGCGGCTCCACCGGGAATACGTCGATGGCGGCGCCGATCAGGTGTTTGTCCTTGATCGCTTCGGCCAGGGCGTCGAGCTTGACCACGGTGCCACGAGCGGCGTTGATCAGGATCCCGCCTTTCTTGATGGCACGGATTTCCTTCTCGCCGATCATCCACTGGGTGGCGGCGGTTTCCGGAACGTGCAGCGTCACGATGTCGGACATGCCCAACAGCTCGTGCAGGTCGTTGACCTGGGTGGCATTGCCCAGCGGCAACTTGGTCACGGTGTCGTAGAAAAACACCTGCATGCCAAGGCCTTCAGCCAGCACCGACAACTGCGTGCCGATCGAGCCGTAACCGACGATACCCAGCTTCTTGCCACGGATTTCGAAGGAGTTGGCCGCGCTCTTGATCCAGCCGCCACGGTGGCAGGAAGCGTTCTTCTCGGGAATGCCGCGCAGCAGCAGGATCGCTTCGGCCAGCACCAGTTCAGCAACGGAACGGGTGTTGGAGTATGGCGCGTTGAACACCGCGATACCGCGCTCGCGCGCCGCATTGAGGTCCACCTGATTGGTGCCGATGCAGAAGCAGCCGACCGCCACCAGTTTCTTGGCGTGGTCGAAGATCTCTTCGGTCAATTGGGTACGGGAGCGAATACCGATGAAGTGAGCATCGGCGATCTTTTCCTTGAGCTGGGCTTCCGGCAGAGAACTGGTGATGTACTCGATGCTGGTGTAGCCCGCCGACTTGAGGACGTCGACAGCCGATTGGTGGACGCCTTCGAGAAGAAGGAACTTGATCTTGCTCTTATCGAGAGAAGTCTTGCTCATCTGCGTAAACCTGTGTCCCGGAGAAAAATGGCAGGGAATCGGACAGCGCATGCTGGTCCGACCGGCATGACAGCCGTCGCCGCAGAACAGCCAATGGGCACTACGCTGCGGGGTCGGTATGCTAGCATACGCACCCCGCTAAACACTCATTCCTGCGACGTGAAGCGTTCTCAGGATGACCATGAATTGTTCGAGAGTTCTGTCGATGACCAATCCTGCCGTGATAGATGAGCTGAAGACCCTGGTTGAGCCTGGCAAAGTCTTGACCGATGCCGACTCCCTGAGCGCTTATGGCAAGGATTGGACCAAGCACTTCGCCCCGGCGCCGAGCGCCATCGTCTTCCCCAAGACCACCGAACAGGTTCAGGCCATTGTGCGCTGGGCCAATGAGCACAAGGTCGCGCTGGTGCCATCGGGCGGGCGTACCGGGCTTTCCGCCGCGGCCGTAGCGGCCAACGGCGAAGTGGTCGTGTCATTCGACTACATGAACCAGATTCTCGACGTGAACCTCACCGATCGCACAGCCGTCTGCCAGCCAGGTGTGGTCACTGAACAACTGCAGAACAAGGCTGAAGAGCACGGTCTGTACTACCCGGTGGACTTCGCCTCGGCCGGTTCCAGTCAGATTGGCGGCAACATCGGCACGAATGCCGGCGGAATCAAGGTCATTCGTTACGGCATGACCCGCAACTGGGTAGCCGGCATGAAAGTCGTCACCGGTAAAGGTGACCTGCTGGAACTGAACAAGGACCTGATCAAGAACGCCACTGGCTACGATCTGCGGCAGTTGTTCATCGGCGCCGAAGGCACCCTCGGGTTCGTGGTCGAAGCCACCATGCGCCTGGACCGGGCTCCGAAGAACCTCACCGCCATGGTCCTGGGCACCGCCGATTTTGATTCGATCATGCCCGTACTGCATGCCTTCCAGGGCAAGCTGGACCTGACGGCGTTCGAATTCTTCTCCGACAAGGCCCTGGCCAAGGTCCTGGATCGGGGCGACGTACCGGCGCCATTCGAAACCGAGTGCCCCTTCTACGCCCTGCTGGAGTTCGAAGCCACCACCGAAGAAGTCGCCAACCACGCCCTGGAAACGTTCGAACACTGTGTCGAACAAGGCTGGGTGCTCGATGGGGTGATGAGCCAAAGCGAAACCCAACTGCAAAACCTGTGGAAGTTGCGCGAGTACATCTCGGAAACCATCTCCCACTGGACACCGTACAAGAACGACATCTCGGTCACCGTCTCGAAAGTCCCGGGCTTCTTGCGCGACATCGACACTATCGTCGGCCAACATTACCCGGATTTCGAGATCGTCTGGTTTGGCCACATCGGCGACGGCAACTTGCACTTGAACATCCTCAAGCCAGAGAACCTGAGCAAGGACGAATTCTTCGCCAAGTGCGCGACCGTGAACAAATGGGTCTTTGAAACCGTCGAGAAATACAACGGCTCGATCTCCGCCGAACACGGCGTAGGCATGACCAAACGCGATTACCTGACCTACAGTCGCTCGCCGGTAGAAATTGAATACATGAAGGCCGTCAAGGCAGTGTTCGACCCGAACGGCATCATGAACCCGGGCAAGATTTTCGCGGTTTAATGCAAAAAATACCTGATGAATCCCAGAAGCAGGAGTCGGTAATGAGCTATCAGCACCAGTATGTCGACGGTACCCGTATTCATTTCCCGGTGGGAAAAATCGTGTGCATTGGCCGCAACTACGCCGAACACGCCAAGGAACTGGATAACCCGGTACCTACCGAACCCCTGCTGTTCATCAAGCCCGGCAGCTGCGCGGTGCCGCTGGAAGGCGGTTTCAGCATCCCCGCCGACCGTGGTGCGGTGCACTACGAAGCTGAAATTGCCGTGCTGATCGGCAAGCCACTGTCGACCCGGCCCAGTGCCGAGGAAGTGCTGGATGCCATCTCCGGCTTCGCCCCGGCCCTGGATCTGACCCTGCGGGACAAGCAAGCCGAGCTCAAGGCCAAGGGCTTGCCCTGGGAAGTCGCCAAATCCTTCGACGGTGCGGCGGTGCTGGCACCTTTCGTGTCCAGCGGCACCTTTGCCGACCTGACCGACATCCCGGTTCGCCTGACCATCAACGGTGAAGTGCGCCAGGACGGCAACAGCAGCCTGATGCTCAACCCCATCGTGCCGATGATCCAATACATGGCTGGCTGCTTCTCATTGCAGGCCGGCGACGTGATCCTCACTGGCACTCCAGCGGGCGTGGGACCGTTGAACGTCGGGGATGAACTGGTACTGGAATTGCCAGGCGCGAGCCGTTTCGAAAGCAGCGTTCGCTAACCGCAAGGCACCGTCCCGCGTGGGCGCGAGCCGGCTCGTGCCCACATGGATGGACGGCTCTCGCCATTTACCATTTTTTTCACATGCCATCCGGATAATTCCAGGGAATACGGCGTCTGAGCCATTCATTTTCCTAACCCGAATACCTGGAACGCATCCCCCTGATGGCCACTCCTCTAGCTCGGCCCTCCTCCAGCCCCGTCCGCCGCGCTCGCTTCTCGCTGCTCTGGTCCGCCTGGTCGCTGTTAGCAGCCGGGGCCTTTTACTGGCTGGCGTATGCCATGCACTGGGATGACCGGGGCCTGCTGTGGGCATCGGAACGTCTCGAGAGCCCCGCCCAGCGCCAGGAAAGCATCTGGCTGCCGGACTACCACGCGGTGATTGATGCCAAGGTCCTGCCAGGAATGGAAGAGGATGAAGCGTCCGACCTGACCTATAACCCACAGACCAAAACCCTGTTCGCGATCATGGGTAAGCATCCGTTTCTGGTGGAACTCACCCTGCAGGGTGACGTGCTGCGCAAAATGCCGTTGGTGGGCTGGAGCAATCCTGAAGGCGTGGCCTACATGGAGAATGGCCTGATGGCTATTACCGATGAACGAAAACACACGCTGTCGATCATCCAGGTCGATGCCGATACTCGCGAACTGAACAGCACGGATTTCCCCCACTACGATCTCGGCCCGTCCAAGAACCAGAACAAGGGCTTCGAAGGCGTCGCCTGGGATCCACGCAACCAGCAATTGGCCTTGGGTGAAGAGCGTCCGCCAGCGTTGTTCACCTGGAAAAGCGACGGCAGCCAACTGCTCAAGGGCGACAAACAGATCCATGCCAGCGACGAGCTGGACCTGCGCAACCTGTCGGCGCTGGCGATCGATCCTCGCACGGGGCACTCGCTGCTGCTGTCGGCCGACTCCCATCTGTTGCTGGAGCTGGACGATGCAGGGGAACAGGTCAGCTTCATGACCTTGCTGGGCGGTTTCAACGGCATCAAAGATACGATCCCCCGCGCAGAAGGCGTAGCCCTCGATGAGTCCGGCAACCTGTACATGGTCAGCGAGCCGAACCTGTTCTATCGTTTCGAAAAACAACGCTGATAGCGCAACTCTGTAAGGTAATTCATCCTTCGCCGTAGGGTGTGGCATCCGGCCATTAAGCTTCAGTTCAGGCAGCCGTGGTATTTCCAACCACCTGTTCTCATCCGAGCCCACCCACATGCGTCGACTTGCCCGCCCGAAGCCCTTGATCCTGCTGCTGATAATGATCGTATTGATCGCTTTGATCGCAGCAGCTCAATACCTGCGCCTGTTCGAGCGCGCCTGGTTCAACCTCAACGCCCTCTGGCAGCCCCCCAGCGAACAGGCCATTGCCCTGGACCACTATCGGGTGACGGTCGAGGCGCGGGTGATTGAAGGCCTGGACAATGACGTTTCGGCGCTGACATACGATCCGATCCGCAAGAGCCTCTTTACCGTTACCAACAAGAATGCCGAACTGATCGAGCTGTCATTGGACGGCAAGATTCTTAGGCGCATCGCCCTGATTGGCTTCGGCGACCCGGAGGCGGTGGAGTTCATCAGCGAGGACATTTACGTCATCACCGACGAGCGTCAGCAGCGGCTGATCAAGATTCACTTGGACGACGATACCCAATTCCTCGACGCCGCCGACGCAGAGCAAATGACGCTTGGCCTGCACCTGAACGGTAACAAAGGGTTTGAAGGGTTGGCCTACGACTCAGTGGGCAAACGGTTGTTCGTGGCCAAGGAGCGCGATCCGATGCTGATTTATGAAGTGCGGGGCTTTCCCCATCACAAACCGGACAAATCCTACGCTGTCCATGTAATCAACAACCCCAAGCGCGATGCCGGACTGTTCGTACGCGATCTTTCTAGCCTGCAATACGACGAGCGCAGCGGCCATTTACTGGCGCTGTCCGATGAGTCGCGATTGATTATCGAGCTGGACATCGACGGCCGCCCGTTGAGCACGCTGTCGTTGAGCAAGGGCCGTCAAGGGCTGCAAAAAACCGTCCCTCAGGCCGAGGGCGTTGCCATGGACGATGATGGCAACTTGTATGTGGTGAGCGAACCGAACCTGTTCTACGTCTTCAAGAAACCGCAGCCTTGATCCCCAAAAAACCTGATGTGGGAGCGAGCCTGCTCGCGATGGCGGTGCGTCAGCCAACATGGATGTGTCGGGTAGACAGCTATCGCGAGCAGGCTCGCTCCCACAGGGGCTGAATCACTGAAAAGAGCAGGTTATCTGGCCGGCTTACTCAGCCCGCAGGGTCTTCACCCCTTCAGGCGTCCCCAGCAACAACACATCCGCCGGGCGAGCCGCGAACAAGCCATTGGTGACCACACCGACGATGGCGTTGATCTGGCTTTCCAGTTCCACCGGGTTGGTGATCTGCAGGTTATGGACATCCAGGATGATGTTGCCGTTATCGGTCAGCACGCCTTCGCGGTACACCGGGTCACCGCCCAGTTTCACCAGTTGGCGGGCCACATGGCTGCGGGCCATCGGAATGACTTCCACCGGCAGCGGGAACGCGCCGAGGACTGGCACCAGTTTGCTGGCGTCGGCGATGCAGATGAAGGTCTTGGCCACGGCCGCGACAATCTTCTCGCGGGTCAGGGCTGCGCCGCCGCCCTTGATCAGGTTCAGGTGCGCGTCGCTTTCATCGGCGCCGTCGATATAGAACTCCAGGTCGCTCACGGTATTGAGCTCATAGACCGGAATCCCGTGGCCCTTCAAGCGCGCGGCGGTGGCTTCGGAGCTGGCGACCGCGCCGTCGAACGCACCTTTGTGCTGCGCCAGTGCGTCGATGAAGCAATTGGCCGTCGAGCCGGTGCCGACCCCAACGATGCTCTTGTCATCCAGTTTCGGGAGGATGAGGTCGACAGCGGCCTGGGCCACGGCCTGTTTGAGTTGATCCTGGGTCATGCGGGCTCCGAAAGCGGACGGGGAGTAAAGAGGGACGCGAGTATAACCCAACAAAACCTTGGGATTCGTGTGGTCGCCCAGCCAAAAGCCGGGTTAGACTCCTTGGCCCTGCCCAACCCGCTCAGTGATGCTTTCCGATGCTTGAACAGTACGTCAAAAAGATCCTCACCTCGCGCGTTTACGACGTTGCCGTGGAAACCCCATTGCAGACTGCCCGCCAGCTCTCCGAGCGGCTGGGCAACAACATCTGGCTCAAGCGCGAAGACTTGCAGCCGGTGTTCTCGTTCAAGATTCGCGGCGCCTACAACAAGCTGACCCAGCTCAGCGACGAAGAGCGCGCACGCGGCGTGGTCACGGCTTCGGCGGGCAACCACGCCCAGGGCCTGGCCCTGGCGGCCAAGGTGCTGGGCGTCAAAGCCACCATCGTGATGCCCAAGACCACTCCGGAAATCAAAGTCGAAGGCGTACGTTCCCGAGGCGGCAAAGTGGTGTTGCACGGTGATTCGTTCCCCGAAGCCCTGGCCTATTCGCTGAAACTGGTCGACGAAAAGGGCTACGTCTACATTCACCCCTATGACGATCCCCACACCATTGCCGGGCAGGGCACGGTGGCGATGGAGATCCTGCGCCAACATCCGGGGCGTCTGGATGCGATTTTCGTCCCGGTGGGCGGCGGCGGGCTGATTGCCGGGATCGCGGCCTATGTGAAATACCTGCGGCCTGACATCAAGGTGATCGGCGTCGAGCCGGACGATTCCAATTGCCTGCAAGCCGCCCTGGCCGCTGGCGAGCGAGTGGTGCTGCCGACCGTGGGGCTCTTTGCCGACGGCGTTGCCGTGGCGCAGATCGGCCAGCACACGTTCGACATCTGCAAGCACTACGTGGATGAAGTCATCACCGTCAGTACCGACGAGATCTGTGCGGCCATCAAGGATATCTACGACGATACCCGCTCGATCACCGAACCTGCCGGCGCCTTGGGCGTGGCCGGGATCAAGAAATATGTCGAATCGCGCGGCGTCAGCGGGCAGACCCTGGTGGCCATCGACTCCGGCGCCAACGTCAATTTCGACCGTCTGCGTCACGTGGCCGAGCGTGCCGAGCTGGGCGAAGGCCGCGAGGCGATCATCGCAGTGACCATTCCCGAGAAGCCAGGCAGCTTCAAGGCCTTCTGCGAAGCCGTCGGCAAGCGCCAGATCACCGAATTCAACTATCGCTACAACACGGGCAGCGAAGCGCACATCTTCGTGGGCGTGCAGACGCACCCGGAAAACGACCCGCGCAGCGCGCTGATCGCCAGCCTGACCGAGCAAGGCTTCCCGGTGGTGGACCTGACCGACAACGAACTGGCCAAACTGCACATTCGCCACATGGTGGGCGGGCATGCGGCCCACGTCATCGACGAGGTCGTGCTGCGCTTCGAATTCCCGGAACGTCCGGGGGCGCTGTTCAACTTCCTCAACAAGCTGGGCGGACGCTGGAACATCTCGATGTTCCACTACCGCAACCATGGTGCGGCGGATGGTCGTGTGGTTGCGGGACTGCAGGTACCGCACGATGAACGTCATCTGGTACCGGCAGCCCTGGAAGAAATCGGCTATCCGTACTGGGATGAAAGCGATAACCCGGCGTATCAGCTGTTCCTGGGCTAAAGCAGAGCTAGACTGCCCGGCAAGACTCAAGGAAATCCAACGATGGAAACGTTAACCGCGCTGAAGATCGCTCATGTCGTCGCCACAGTATTGCTCTTGGCGGGTGCCCTGGGGCTGGCCATCTGGGTCTGGAGGACGCGCCGCAACGGCGATGCCACGGCGGCCGCGCGCACATTGCAACGCCCGCGGGTGTTTGTCTGGCTGGTGATGGTCCTGGCGCTGGTGAGCCTGCCGTTCACGGGGTGGTGGATGGTGCATCAGATCGGCTGGCCACTGGGGCAGACCTGGTTGCTGACTTCCAGTGTGCTCTACACCGTGGCGGCGCTGGCGGGGTTCTGGCTGTTGGTACGGTTGAACAAACTGCGCAAGCTGCCGGCGGCGGGCGCTGGGAAGTTTACGTTTGCCTTGGCGCTGTTCAGTTTTGTCTGCTTTATCGCCATTGCGGGGTTGATGGGGGCCAAGCCGGTTTAAGGCTTGGGCCGCGGCGCTTTCATCGCGAGCAAGCTCGCTCCCACAGGGAATTTGTGTGGATCACGCAACCTCTGTGGGAGCGAGCTTGCTCGCGATGACGATTTCAGCCACGCAACGAAATCACCGGCCAACCCCGCCTCTGGGCTTCGGCCCTGAGGTTCGGGTCCGGATCCACGGCCACCGGATGGGTCACCACTTCCAGCAGCGACAGGTCATTCATCGAGTCGCTATAAAAGTAACTGCCGTCCAGCGAATACCCGGTCTCCTCCAGCCAACGATTGAGCCGCATCACCTTGCCCTCACGAAAACACGGAATGTCGGTACTGCGCCCGCTGTAGCGCCCGTCGATCATTTCGCACTCGGTGGCGATCAGGGTTTCGACTCCCAGGCGCTCGGCGATCGGTCCGGTGACGAAGCGATTGGTGGCGGTGATGATCACCAGCTTGTCGCCGGCCTCACGGTGTTTACTCAACAGCTCGATCGCCTGGGGCAACACAATCGGTTCGATGCAGTCGCGCATGTAGTCCAGATGCCACTGTGCCAGCACCTCCATCTCCGTGCGGCCAAGGATTTCCAGGCAAAAATTCAGGTACTCGGCGTTGTCGAGCTTGCCGGCCAGGTAATCCTGATAGAACTCGTCATTGCGCGCCTTGTACGTAACGGCGTCGAGGAAACCGCGCTCACACAGGTAATCGCCCCAGGCGTGGTCACTGTCGCCGCCCAGCAAGGTGTTGTCCAAGTCGAATAAAGCCAGCCGCATTGCAGTTACTCGCTGAAGAATCTGAAGAAAGACGTCCAGAATACGGACTTTTCACAAGAGTGCACATAAGGTAGGAAGGCTCGTTGCTGCTTTCACAACCTTTGTGGAACAATGCGGCGACATGCGTTTGCGAGGTTGTTGCCGTGATCGATCCCGATGGTTTCCGACCCAATGTGGGGATCATTCTTACGAATGATGCAGGGCAGGTGCTATGGGCTCGCCGTATCAATCAAGACGCCTGGCAGTTTCCCCAGGGTGGGATCAACCCTCAGGAGACGCCCGAAGAGGCCTTGTACCGCGAGTTGAACGAAGAAGTGGGGCTTGAGCGAGAAGATGTCGAAATACTCGCCTGCACCCGGGGCTGGTTGCGCTATCGTTTGCCGCAACGCCTGGTCAGAACGCATAGCCAACCGCTGTGCATCGGCCAGAAGCAGAAATGGTTTCTCCTGCGCCTGATCTCCAACGAGCAGCGGGTGCGGATGGATTTGACCGGTAAACCGGAGTTCGATGGCTGGCGCTGGGTCAGCTATTGGTATCCGTTGGGCCAGGTGGTGACATTCAAGCGCGAGGTATACCGACGCGCCCTCAAAGAGCTTGCCCCGCGCCTGCTGACGCGCGACTGACGACGGAGTTCGACCCCGAGCCATGCTCAATACGCTGCGCAAGATCGTCCAGGAAGTTAACTCCGCCAAGGATCTCAAGGCGGCGTTGGGGATTATTGTATTGCGCGTCAAAGAGGCCATGGGCAGCCAAGTCTGCTCGGTCTATCTGCTGGACCCCGAGACCAACCGTTTTGTGCTGATGGCCACCGAGGGCTTGAACAAGCGCTCGATCGGCAAGGTCAGCATGGCGCCCAATGAAGGTCTGGTCGGCTTGGTCGGCACGCGCGAAGAACCGCTGAACCTCGAAAATGCCGCGGATCACCCGCGCTATCGTTATTTTGCCGAGACCGGCGAAGAACGCTACGCCTCGTTCCTCGGGGCGCCGATCATCCACCACCGCCGTGTCGTCGGCGTGTTGGTCATCCAGCAGAAGGAGCGTCGCCAGTTCGACGAAGGTGAAGAAGCCTTCCTCGTGACCATGAGCGCGCAATTGGCCGGGGTTATCGCCCACGCCGAAGCCACCGGGTCGATCAGCGGCCTGGGCCGCCAGGGCAAGGGCATCCAGGAAGCCAAGTTCGTCGGCGTGCCAGGCTCACCCGGCGCGGCAGTGGGTACGGCGGTGGTCATGTTGCCGCCCGCCGACCTCGACGTAGTGCCGGACAAGACCATCGTCGACATCCCCGCCGAACTGGGCCTGTTCAAGACAGCCATCGAGGGCGTGCGGGCCGACATGCGCGCCCTGTCGGCGAAACTGGCGACGCAGCTGCGCCCCGAAGAGCGCGCGCTGTTCGACGTTTACCTGATGATGCTCGACGACGCCTCCCTGGGCAGCGAGGTGACCACGGTCATCAAGACCGGTCAGTGGGCCCAGGGTGCGTTGCGCCAGGTGGTGACCGACCACGTCAACCGTTTCGAACTGATGGACGACGCCTACCTGCGCGAGCGTGCCTCCGACGTCAAGGACCTCGGCCGCCGGCTGCTGGCCTACTTGCAACAGGAACGCCAGCAGACCCTGGTCTATCCCGATAACACCATCCTGATCAGCGAAGAACTGACCCCGGCCATGCTCGGCGAGGTGCCTGAAGGCAAGCTCGCGGGGCTGGTCTCGGTATTGGGTTCGGGCAACTCCCACGTCGCGATCCTGGCCCGCGCCATGGGCATTCCGACGGTCATGGGCGTGGTGGACCTGCCGTATTCAAAGGTCGACGGCATCCAGATGATCGTCGATGGCTACCACGGCGAGGTCTACACCAACCCCACCGAATTGCTGCGCAAGCAGTTTGCCGATGTGGTGGAGGAAGAAAAGCAACTGTCCCTGGGCCTGGATGCGCTGCGGGACCTGCCTTGCGTGACGCTCGACGGCCACCGCATGCCGCTGTGGGTCAACACCGGGCTGCTGGCCGATGTTGCCCGGGCGCAGAAGCGCGGCGCCGAGGGTGTGGGCCTGTACCGCACCGAAGTGCCCTTCATGATCAACCAGCGCTTCCCCAGCGAAAAGGAACAGCTGGCGATCTATCGCGAACAGTTGGCCGCTTTCCATCCGCAACCGGTGACCATGCGCAGCCTGGACATCGGCGGGGACAAATCCCTGTCCTACTTCCCCATCAAGGAAGACAACCCCTTCCTTGGCTGGCGCGGGATACGCGTGACGCTCGACCATCCGGAAATCTTCCTGGTCCAGGCCCGCGCCATGCTCAAGGCCAGCGAGGGTCTGAACAACCTGCGCATCCTGTTGCCGATGATTTCCGGCACCCATGAGCTGGAAGAAGCCTTGCACCTGATCCACCGGGCGTGGGGCGAAGTGCGCGACGAAGGCACCGACGTGCCGATGCCGCCGGTGGGGGTGATGATCGAAAT
This sequence comes from Pseudomonas sp. N-137, assembly GCF_034555295.1. NCBI lineage: Bacteria > Pseudomonadati > Pseudomonadota > Gammaproteobacteria > Pseudomonadales > Pseudomonadaceae > Pseudomonas > Pseudomonas sp. N-137. Next base: position 86,686 of record NZ_JAXUDQ010000032.1, on the reverse strand, counting down.
CCCGGCGGCGGTGTATCAGACCAAGGAACTGGCGCGCCAGGTTGACTTCCTGTCGGTTGGCTCCAACGACCTGACCCAGTATTTGCTGGCCGTGGACCGCAACAACCCGCGGGTCGCCGACCTGTACGACTACCTGCACCCAGCGGTGCTGCAAGCCCTGCAGAATGTGGTCCGCGACGCCCATGCCGAAGGCAAGCCAGTGAGTATCTGCGGTGAAATGGCCGGGGACCCGGCGGCGGCGGTGCTGCTGATGGCGATGGGCTTTGACAGCCTGTCGATGAACGCCACCAACCTGCCGAAAGTGAAATGGATGCTGCGTCAGATCAACCTCAGCAAGGCCCAGGAACTGCTGGCCGAAGTGATGACGATCGATAATCCGCAGGTGATCCACAGCTCCTTGCAACTGGCGCTGAAGAACCTTGGGTTGGCGCGGATGATCAATCCGGCTTCGAACAAGACGCTCTGAATCTTTAGCGACCTCATCGCGAGCAGGCTCGCTCCCACAGGGGATCTCGGTTGTTCACAACGTTTGTGTTCACTGAAGATCTACTGTGGGAGCGGGCTTGCTCGCGAAGGGGCCGGCACAAGCACCACAAGACTAAACCCTGACTTCTACCTCCCCCAAATGCCCCCCAAGCGGCCCATAACTGCGCTCGACCAGATGCCGCGTCCCATCGGCATGGACAATCAGCGCGGTACTCGCTCGCGTCCCGTAAGCAGGGCTGGCGATGAACACACTCGACAACAGTGTCTCGGTCGCCAGCCCTACGCCAGTGTCCGGCAGTTCGGCTACCGGGGCCGGCTGCGGGTCGTTCAGTAGCGCCAACAAGGCCTGGGGCTGCGGGTCGTCCAGTACCTCGACCAGCGCCGCCCGGGCCTTGAGCAGCTTGGGCCATGGCGTGTTCAGCCCGGCGTTCGACAAACCGTAGACACCCTCGGCCAGTCGCTGTGGCCGGGCATCGCGGGCATTGTGGTGCCACAGTTCGGTGCCATCGCCCAACAGCAAGTTGAACCCGCCATACTCACCGGCACGGGGCACCACTTCGCTCAAATAATCGGCAATTGAAAGATTTCCGCTCAAAAATCGCGCCACCAGTTCACCACGGGACTTGAAGCCGGGCGGCTGGCCCGGGTCGCGAATGTTGGTCAGGGCAGCGAAGCGGCCATCGGCGCCGACGCCAAGCCAGGTCCCCCCGGCTTCCAGATCGCGACCGGCATGAACATCAGGGGCGTCAGGCCATTGCCCCAGGGGCAAGGTCGGGCGCGCGTAGAACTCATCGCGGTTGGCCGCCACGATCAGCGGCCGGGCGTGGCCGGGGCGCCAGGCAAATACGATCAGGCACATCAGATAGTCCCCTTAAAAATAAAGCCGAGCACAGCTGTTGTGGGTTTCACTCTACCCAGACATCGCCCCGGCATCCATCGCCTTGAGTGGAGCCCAAGGCCATGGATCCGTTACCATGCCGCTCTTGTTTCTAGGATGGGCGAGGGACGCTGGTGGAATTTGTGCTCTATCTGCTGCTCGGCGCCTGTGCCGGCGTGCTGGCCGGACTGTTCGGCGTGGGTGGCGGGATCATCATCGTCCCGGTGCTGGTATTCAGTTTTACCTTGCAGGGCTTCGACCCACTGGTGTTGACGCACCTGGCGGTCGGCACGTCCCTGGCATCGATCATCTTCACTTCGGTCAATGCCGTGCGCGAGCATCAGCGCAAAGGCGCGGTGCGCTGGCCGATTTTTGCCTGGATGACCGTTGGAATCCTGATCGGTGCCGGTTTCGGAGCCGTCACTGCCGAAGCGATTTCCGGTCCGAACCTGCAAAAAATCATCGGCGTGTTCGCCCTGATTGTCGCCGTACAACTGGGCCTGGACTTGAGGCCCAAGGCCAGCCGCACAGTTCCGGGCAAGGTCGGGTTGACGGTGGCGGGGACGGTGATCGGCTGGGCCTCGGCGATTTTCGGCATCGGCGGCGGCTCGCTGACCGTGCCGTTCCTGACCTGGCGCAGCGTGCCGATGCAACAGGCGGTGGCGACGTCATCGGCCTGCGGTTTGCCGATTGCCCTGGTCAGTGCATTAAGTTTCATGATTCTGGGCTGGCAAGATCCGCGGCTGCCGGCTCATAGTCTCGGTTTTGTTTATTTGCCGGCGCTACTGGGCATTGCCCTGACGAGCATGGTCTTCGCCCGCTTCGGCGCGCGACTGGCCCATCGCCTGTCACCGCGCTTGCTCAAACGGCTGTTCGCCGCTTTGCTGTTCAGCGTGGGCTTGAGTTTTCTGCTCTGACGCAATCCTGGCTTAATCCCGAGGTGGCAGCGTCGCCCGGATATTTTTGACGTTTACGAGGAATATCAATGCTGCCTTACCCGCAGATCGATCCGGTGGCCCTGGCCATCGGCCCGCTGAAAATCCACTGGTACGGCCTGATGTACCTGATCGGCATCGGCGGCGCCTGGCTGCTGGCGTCGCGCCGGCTCAACCGCTTCGATCCAACCTGGAACAAGGAAAAGCTCTCGGACCTAGTGTTCTGGCTATCCATGGGCGTGATCGTTGGCGGACGCCTGGGTTACGTCTTGTTCTACGACCTGAGCGCGTACCTGGCCAATCCGACGCTGATCTTCGAAGTCTGGAAGGGCGGCATGTCGTTCCACGGCGGGTTCATCGGCGTGATGCTGGCAGCGCTGTGGTTCGGTAAACGCAACAACAAGTCGTTTTTCGAGCTGATGGACTTCGTCGCGCCAATGGTGCCGATTGGCCTGGGGGCCGGGCGCATCGGCAACTTCATCAACGCCGAATTGTGGGGCAAGGCCACCGACGTGCCATGGGCGATGGTCTTCCCGCCGTTCAGCGACCCGGCGCAGCTGCCCCGTCATCCTTCGCAGCTGTACCAGTTCGCGCTCGAAGGCGTGGCACTGTTTGCCATCCTGTGGCTGTTCTCGCGCAAGCCACGGCCGACCATGGCCGTGTCGGGCATGTTCGCGCTGTTCTACGGGATCTTCCGTTTCATCGTTGAATTCGTCCGCGTACCAGACGCCCAACTCGGCTATCTGGCGTGGAACTGGCTGACCATGGGCCAGTTGCTGTGCCTGCCAATGATCATTGGTGGCCTGGCGCTGATCTGGCTGGCCTATCATCGTGCGCCGGCTGCGGCGGCCAAGATTTAAATTCGAACCCCGGGGCGCTGGCCCCGGGTTCAAGGACACAGGTAACCCATGAAGCAATATCTCGATCTGGTGGCCCACGTCATCAAGAACGGCACCAAGCAAGCCAACCGCACGGGCGTGAACACCATCAGCTTTCCCGGCGCCATGTTGCGCTATGACCTGAAGGACGGATTCCCGGCCATCACCACGCGCAAAATGGCCTTCAAGTCAGCCATCGGTGAGATGTGCGGTTTCCTCCGTGGGGTCAACAACGCCGCCGAATTCCGTGCCCTGGGCTGCAAGGTCTGGGATCAGAACGCCAACGAAAACGCCCAATGGCTGGCCAACCCGTTTCGCCAGGGCGAAGATGACCTGGGTGAGATCTATGGTGTGCAATGGCGCAAGTGGCCAGCCTACAAGCAGATCCCGTTGAGCAACCCGGCCGCCATCGAGCAAACCCTGGCCCAGGGCTACCGACAAATCGCCGAGGGCGAAGAAAACGGTCAGGCCTACGTGGTGCTGTACAAAGCCATCGATCAGGTGCGCCAGTGCGTCGACACCATCATCAAGGACCCGGGCAGCCGACGGATCCTGTTCCACGGCTGGAACTGCGCCCAGCTCGATGAAATGGCCCTGCCGCCCTGCCATTTGCTCTACCAGTTCCACCCGAATGTCGAGACCAAGGAAATCTCCCTGACCCTCTACATCCGTTCCAACGACCTGGGCCTGGGCACACCGTTCAACCTCACCGAAGGCGCCGCGCTGCTGAGCCTGATCGGTCGCCTGACCGGCTACACGCCACGCTGGTTCACCTATTTCATCGGCGACGCCCACGTCTACGAAAACCACCTGGACATGCTCAACGAGCAGCTCAAGCGCGAGCCGTTCCCGATGCCCAAACTGGTGATTTCCGAGCGCGTGCCGGAGTTCGCCAAGACCGGTGTGTACCAGCCTGAGTGGCTGGAGCTAGTAGAGCCGAGCGACTTCTCCCTCGAGGGCTACCAGCACCACGCGCCGATGACGGCGCCGATGGCGGTCTAAGCCACACCACCTCTCCCCCTGTGGGAGCGAGCCTGCTCGCGATAGCGTCTTCACATGCGAAATCCATGTGACTGACACTGCGCTATCGCGAGCAGGCTCGCTCCCACATTGGATCTTCATATGTTCAAGATCGGCTCAATGCCCATGACTCCTGCCCACATGTGAATGCTCCACCTCCGGCGCCACCGCGCCACTCACTTCCAGGCGCTGCAAAATCCCGCATTGATCCGGGTCCGGCCCTTCGCCACAACGATGGCGCAGGTCGATCAGTTGTGTCTGCAAGGCCAGCAGACCGTCGATGCGCGCCTTGACGTGGTGGATGTGTTCGTCGATCAGCGCGTTGACGTTTTCGCACTGGTCCTGAGGGCTGTCGCGCAGGGCCAGGAGGCTGCGGATTTCTTCCAGGGTCATGTCCAGGGTGCGGCAGTTGCGGATGAACGTCAGCCGCTCGGCATGAGCCTGGGTGTAGACCCGATAATTACCATCGCTGCGGGCCGGCTCCGGCAGCAAGCCTTCGCGCTCGTAGTAGCGAATGGTTTCGACCTGGCAGTCGGTGATTTTTGCCAGTTCGCCGATCTTCATGACGTTGCCTCCAAAACAGGTGCTTGACCCTATAGTGGCTACAGGGTCTTTACTGTGCAACAGGCACTTTTCACGGACGTAACCCGATGAGCGATTCCATTCACACCCACAAGCCCAACCACGGCCATGACCACGGGCATTCCTGCTGCTCAGCCAAAGCGGCACCGTCGGTGGTCAAGCTCGGCAAGGCCCCGACGGACGGCGCTCGGCTGAGCAGTTTTCGCATCCAGGCCATGGACTGCCCCACCGAACAGACGCTGATCCAGAACAAGCTCGGCAAACTTGCAGGCGTGCAACAACTGGAATTCAACCTGATCAATCGCGTGCTGGGCGTGACTCACGACTTGCCCAACGACTCGCCGATCATTGATGCGATCCAGTCCCTGGGCATGCAGGCCGAGCCGTTGGCCCCGGGCCAGGAAAAAGAAACCAGCGAATTGCCCGCCCCGGCTAAGCCCTGGTGGCCGCTGGCGCTGTCGGGTGTCACCGCACTGGGTGCCGAGGTGATCCACTTCACCAGCGCCGCGCCGGAGTGGGTGGTCGCGCTAATGGCGTTGGTGTCGATCCTCAGCGGCGGTCTCGGTACCTACAAGAAGGGCTGGATCGCTCTGAAAAACCGCAACCTGAACATCAATGCACTGATGAGCATCGCGGTGACCGGTGCGGTGCTGATCGGCCAATGGCCGGAAGCGGCGATGGTGATGTTCCTGTTCACGGTGGCTGAATTGATCGAGGCCAAGTCCCTGGACCGGGCGCGCAACGCCATCAGCGGCCTGATGCAGATGGCCCCGGAACAGGCCACCGTGCAACAGGCCGATGGCACCTGGCAGGTGCAAGCGGTCAAGACCATCAACCTCGGTGCACGGGTGCGGGTTCGTCCAGGCGAACGGGTGGGTCTGGACGGGGACGTCGTCGCCGGTCGCTCTACCATCGACCAGGCGCCCATTACCGGCGAGAGCCTGCCGGTGGAAAAAACCGTGGGCGACAAGGTTTTCGCCGGCACCATCAACCAGGCCGGCGAACTGGAGTACACCGTGACCGCCGCAGCCGACCACTCCACCCTGGCGCGAATCATCCACGCCGTGGAACAGGCCCAGGGCTCCCGCGCCCCGACCCAGCGCTTCGTCGATCAGTTCTCGAAAATCTACACCCCGGCGGTGTTCGCCCTGGCGTTGGCCGTGGCGGTGATCCCGCCGCTATTCATGGGGGCGACCTGGTTCGACTGGATCTACCGGGCGCTGGTGTTACTGGTGGTGGCCTGCCCGTGTGCGCTGGTGATTTCCACCCCGGTGACCATTGTCAGCGGCCTCGCCGCAGCGGCGCGCAAAGGCATTCTGATCAAGGGCGGCGTGTATCTGGAGGGTGGCCACAAGCTCGACTATCTGGCCCTGGACAAGACCGGCACGATCACCCATGGCAAGCCGGTGCAGACCGACTACGTTCCACTCGACCCGACAGTGGAAGCGACGGCACCCGCTTTGGCCGCCAGTCTTGCCGCCCGTTCCGACCATCCGGTCTCCCACGCAATCGCCAACGCAGTTGTGGATAAACAGCAGGCGCCGCACGCTGTGGATAACTTTGCAGCGCTGCCGGGACGCGGGGTACGCGGCGATATCAACGGCCAGACCTATCATTTGGGCAATCACCGTCTGGTGGAAGACCTGGGCCTGTGCTCTGCCGAGCTGGAAGAGAAGCTCTTCGCCCTGGAAAAACAAGGCAAGTCCGTGGTGCTGTTGCTCGACCACTCAGGCCCCTTGGCGCTGTTTGCCGTCGCCGACACGGTGAAGGACTCCAGCCGCGAAGCCATCCAGCAACTGCATGAGCTGGGTATCAAGACCCTGATGCTCACCGGCGACAACGCCCATACCGCCGAAGCGATTGCCGCACAGGTGGGCATGGATCAGGCCCGAGGCGATCTGTTGCCAGGCGACAAACTGCAAGCCATCGAGGATCTGTATGCCTTGGGTCACCGGGTCGGCATGGTGGGCGACGGCATCAACGACGCCCCTGCCCTGGCGCGCTCGGAGATCGGCTTCGCCATGGCGGCGGCGGGCACCGACACCGCCATTGAGACCGCCGATGTCGCCCTGATGGACGATGACTTGCGCAAGATCCCGGCGTTCATCCGCCTGTCGCGGCAGACTTCGAGCATCCTGAAACAGAACATCGCTTTGGCGCTGGTCATCAAGGCGATCTTTCTGGGATTCACCTTTGCCGGGTTTGCCACCATGTGGATGGCGGTGTTTGCCGACATGGGGGTGAGTTTGCTGGTGGTGTTCAATGGGTTGCGGTTGTTGCGTAAATAGAGGTGATGAGGCACCCGCATCGCGAGCAGGCTCGCTCCCACAGTAGATCTCAGCGGCCACACGTGGTGTACAACCGAGACCCAATGTGGGAGCGAGCCTGCTCGCGATGGGGCTGCACCGCAGCCCCAATGATTCACCGCCTGTTCAGTCGCGCTTGGGCTCGCGAATCTTGTACCAGGCCACATACAGCGCCGGCAGGAACAACAACGTCAGCAGGGTGGCGATGATGATCCCGCCGATCATCGCGTAGGCCATCGGCCCCCAGAACACTTCCCGGGCAATCGGGATCATCCCCAGGCTCGCGGCGGCCGCGGTGAGCAGAATCGGCCGACGCCGATGTTCGGTGGCTTGCACCACCGCATCCCAGGGCTCGTACCCGTCACGTTCATACTCATCTATCTGGGTCACCAGGATCACCGAGTTGCGGATGATGATGCCGATCAGTGCCAGTATCCCGAGGATCGCCACAAAGCCCATGGGCGTGCCCGTCGGCACCAGCGCCAGCACCACGCCGATCAACCCCAGGGGCGCGACGCTGGCAACCAGGAACATCTTCTGCACACTGTGCAGCTGGATCATCAGGAAGGTCGCCATCAAAAACAGCATCAGCGGCACGACGCTGGCGATCGGCCCTTGGGCTTTGCTGCTTTCTTCCACCGTCCCCCCGGTGGCGACCTTGTAGCCCGCCGGCAGGCCGGCAGCGAATTGATCGATGGCCGGTTGCAGTTGCTTCACCAGATCGGTGGGCTGGATTTCATCGCGCACCGCGGCCTTGATGGTAATGGTGGGCTTGCGGTCGCGACGCCACACCAGGGGTTGTTCCAGTTCATAGCGCACTGTGGCGAACGCCAGCAGCGGAATGGAGGTGCCGCTCGGCGTGACGATCTGCAAGTTCTGCAGGGTCTGCGGCGAACCGCGCTCGGCGTCTTCGGCACGACCGACCACGTTGATCAGGTATATGTCGTCATTGACCTGGGTCACCGGCGAACCGCTGACGATACTGTTCATCAGCCTGGCCACGTCCTCCGAAGACAAGCCCAGTTGCCGCGCCCGGTCTTGGGCAATGTCGATACGCAGCACCTTGCCCGGCTCGTTCCAGTCATAAATGATTTCGCCAATGTGGGTGTTCTTGTCCAGTTCGCTGGCAAGTTCGATGGCGTGCTTGCGCACCTGGTCGATGTCCTTGCCGCTGACCCGGTACTGGATCGGCCGCCCCACCGGCGGGCCCATTTCCAGGGCCTGCACGTAGCTGCCAATGCCGACGAAGTCCTCGCGCAGACGCTTTTGCAGGCGTTCGGTGAGGGCCGTGCGCGATTCCAGGCCTTTGCTGACGATCACCAGTTGCGCGTAGTACGGATTCTGCAACTGCTGGTCCAGCGGCAGGTAGAAACGAATCGCGCCCTCACCGATGTAGGTGCTCCAGCGCTCGATGTCCGGGTCGCCCTTGAGCGTCGCCTCCAGGCGATCGACCGCCTTGCGGGTCTCGTCCATCGAAGCGTTCTGCGGCAGGTTCAAGTCCACCAGAATTTCCGGGCGGTCCGAAGACGGGAAGAACTGGTTCTGCACAAAACGCATGCAAAACACCGACAACGCAAACAGCAGCACGGTGATGCCAATGGCCCACCAGCGATTGCGCATCGCCCACAGCAAGCCGCCATTGAAAGCCCGGCCGATCCGTCCTGGCTCGTTGCTGTGGGGTTTCACATTGGTACTGAGGATGTGCACGCCGATCACCGGGGCGAACAGCACCGCGACGATCCACGACACCAGCATCGCCACGGCAATGACTGCAAACAGGGTAAAGGTGTACTCGCCGGCGGAGCTGGCGTTCAGGCCGATGGGCACGAACCCGGCCACGGTCACCAGGGTCCCGGTGAGCATCGGGAACGCCGTTGAGGTGTAGGCGAAGGTCGCGGCCTGCTCCTTGGTTTCACCTTTCTCCAGGCGCGTGACCATCATTTCCACGGTGATCATCGCGTCGTCCACCAGCAGACCGAGGGCGATGATCAGCGCACCGAGGGAAATCCGCTGCATGGTGATGCCGCTGTATTCCATGAACACAAAGACCATCGCCAATACCAGCGGAATCGAGCAGGCCACCACCAGCCCGGCCCGTAAGCCAAGGCTGATAAAGCTGACCACCAGCACGATAATCACCGCCTCGAACAACGCGCTGGTGAAACCGCCGACCGCTTCCTCCACCACTTCGGCCTGGTCCGACACGGTATGCACGTCGACGCCCACTGGCAGATCGGCGGTCAGTTCGTTCATGCGCGCGTGCAGTGCCTTGCCGAATTCCTGGATGTTGCCGCCCTTCTTCATCGCAATGGCCAGGCCAATGGCCGGCGTGCCATTGAAGCGAAACATTGGGGTCGCGGGGTCGACATAACCGCGACTGATGTCAGCGATGTCGGCCAGGCGATAAAAACGATCATTGAGCCGCAGATTGACGTTGGCCAGGTCCTTTTCCGACTGGAACTGCCCGGAAGTGCGTACGGAAATCCGCTCCGGCCCGGCGTCGATCACCCCGGCGGGAGTCACAGCGTTCTGGGATTGCAGGCTCTGCACCACCTGGCGCTGATCAATACCCAGCGCGGCGAGCTTGCGGGTCGAAAAATTCAGGTACAGGACTTCATCCTGCTCGCCCACCATCTCGACCTTGCCCAGGCCCGGTACCTCACGGATTTCGGCGCGCACTTGCTCCACATAATCGCGCAACTGACGCATCGAAAGCCCGTCGCCGGTGAAGGCATAGACCGACCCGTACACATCGCCGAATTCGTCGTTGAATCCCGGGCCCTGCAGGCCCTGGGGGAAGTCACCACGGATGTCGTCGATCTTCTTGCGAACCTGATACCAGATCCCGGGGATTTCCTCGGCGTCGGTGGTATCGCGCAGGTACACGAACACCGTCGACTCCCCTGGTCGGGTATAGCTTTTGACATAGTCGAGAGAGTCGAGCTCTTCGAGTTTTTTCTCGATGCGGTCGGTGACCTGCTTGAGGGTTTCCTCCTGGGTCGCGCCAGGCCAACGAGTCTGGATGACCATGGTCTTGATGGTGAACGAGGGGTCTTCTTCGCGCCCCAGGTTCATGTAGGAAAACACCCCCATCAACAGGGCGACGAACATTAAGTACCAAACAAACGACTGATGCCGCAGGGCCCATTCGGATAAGTTGAAAGGCCCTTTCATCGTACGTCCTCGTCGAGTTTCACTTTCTGCCCCGGCTGGAGGCTGTTCACACCGGCGCTGACCACACGGTCGCCGGGCTTGATGCCATTGGCCACCAGCACCGAGTCGGTGGAGCGGCTGAGAATCCTCACCTCTCGGGGGGAAACGGTCTGACTCTGCGGATCGACAAGCCAGATCCGCGTTGTGCCATCAACCTCTTGCAAGGCACTGAGCGGCAGCTCGATGCGCGGCTCGATGGTTGAGCTCAGGGTCACGCTGATGGCCGTGCCCAGGCGAAAGCCTGGCGGTGTATCGCCCAGGGTCAGCCGTGCGCGGCGCGTGCGGGTGGCGCTTTGGGCCTGGGGTTCGATCTCGCGCACGGTGGCGGTCGTGCGGATGCTCGGGTCCAGTTCCCCGGCAACCTCGAACACGACATCGGCGGGCAGGCGCTCAGCCAGGCCGGCCGGCAGGTCGATCACCGCTTCCTTGATGTCCGGGCGCGCCAGGGTCACCACTTGCTGGCCGGCAGTGACCACCTGCCCGGCCTCGGCATTCCAGGCCGTGACGACGGCATCGTGGTCGGTGTGCAACTGGCTGTAGTTGAGTTGGTCGCGAGCCTGCTCCACCGATGCACGGGCCTGTTCCAGGGAAGCCGCGGTGGTTTTCAGATCGGTCTGGGCAATGTCCAGTTGCGCCTGCGCGCCGACACCACGGTCGAACAACTGCTGCTGGCGACGGGCATTAGCCTGGGCATTGATGTACTGCGCCTCGATCCGCGCCAGGTCGCCCTGGGCGGCGCGCAACTGGTTCTGTTGATCGGTGGGGTCGAGGGTAGCGAGCAAATCACCCTTCTTCACTTCGGCGCCGACATCGACGTTGCGGCTGGCGATCCGTCCCGGCACGCGGAACCCCACATTGGTCTCGTAACGGGCCTGGATGCTGCCCGCGAAGCGCCCAAGGGCTTGCTGGTCGAGCGCGCGAACCTCGATGGACAACACCGGGCGCACCGGCTCAGGTGGCGGCTCTTCCTTCGAGCACGCCGCCAGCAACAGGCCAGTCGAGACCATCCATAAACGCTTCATGGCTGGACTCCCGTCGGGGATTTCTCATGGGTATTTTCAGCGATCTCTACGCGCACGCCGGGATGCAGCAATTGCCCACCCGCGGTGACCACTGTCTCACCCCCCTTGAGCCCGTCGCTGATGATGACCTTTCCGGTGAGATACCGGCCGACGATGACATTGTGCAACTGCGCCTTGCCTGCATCGTCCACCAGCCACACCGCCGGATCGTGAAGGTTCTTGGTCAGCGCCGACCAGGGCAGTTCCACGGCGGTCTTGCCGGCAGACTTGGCGGTGGCACTGACCACCGAACCCAGGCGCATGCCTTCGGGTAACTCACTGAGCGTCACCTTGACCTGCACGGTGCCGGTTTCAGCGGAAACCGCCGGGGTGATCTCGCGCACCGTACCGGTGGTCTTGATGGCCGGGTTGTCCAGCAGGCTGATGACAATGGCGGGATCCGAGGGCGGTTCGCGCAACAGTGACTCGTAGATATTGAACACGGCGTCGCGCTCTCCGTCCTGGGCCAGGCTGAAGATCGGTTCCGTGGCCTGCACCACCTGGCCGACCTCCGCCTGCCGTGCCGTGATGATGCCCGGAGCCTCGGCGATCAGCGCGGTATAGCTCAGTTGTTCGCGGGCGTTGGCCAACTGGGCCTGGGCAGCGGTCAGCGCACTCTGGCTGCTGCGCAGTTGCGCCTGGGCCGTGTCATATTCGCTCTGGCTGGTATAACCCTTGGGCAAGAGTTTTTGCTGGCGCACGAACGCCGCCGCACTCTGCTTGACCCGCGCCTGTTCGGCAGCCACCTGAGCCTGGGCGGAGTCGACACGAGTCTGCAGATCCTGGGGGTCGAGCCGGGCGAGCACCTGTCGGGCCGAAACCCGATCACCGACATCCACCTTGCGCTCGACGATCTTGCCGGCCACGCGGAACGACAGATCGGTCTGCACCCGAGCCTGGACGTCACCGGTGAGGGTCACCGAGGCGGCATATTCGGTGGGCACGGCCTGTTGCACGAAAACCCTCGGCAGGGCCTTTTCCTCGGTTTTTTCATCACCGCATCCGGCCAACACCACACACAAGCCAAGGCCAACCAGAACTTTACTTCGAGGACCAGCCATGCAGACTCCTTTGCGTTGTACGGACGTACCAGTGACGATACGACTGTGAGCTTAGAACAGGGTTCAACACCTGCCACAGGATCACAATGGATACACCCATCAGGCAGACTAGTGCCTTTGCGGCAGCGGGAAAAATTTGCACATGCTCAAGACACTGGCGGTGGCCAACTACCGCTCGATCAACAAACTGGTGATCCCCCTGGGCCGGCTGAACCTGATCACCGGCCCCAACGGCAGTGGCAAATCCAATCTGTATCGTGCCCTGCGCCTGTTGGCGGAGACCGCCCAGGGTGGCGTGGTCAACGCCCTGGCCCGCGAAGGCGGGCTGGACTCGACCTTCTGGGCCGGGCCGGAAGTGATCAGCCGGCGTATGCGCAACGGCGAGGTGCCCATCGGAGCTACGGTGCGGCTCAGCACGAAACGTCTGCGCCTGGGTTTTGCCGGGGAAGATTTCAGCTATTCGATTTCCCTCGGCCTGCCGGAACCGAGTTTGTCCGCGTTTTCGCTGGACCCTGAAATCAAGCGCGAATGCATCTGGGCCGGCCCGGTGTTTCGTCCCGCCAGCCTGCTGGTGGATCGCAACGGGCCCATGATCCGTGCCCGGGACGGTCGCACCTGGGACGTCCTGGCTCAGTACACGCCCACCTTTGACAGCTTGTTCGACCAGGTCGGCAGCCTGCGCACCTCACCGGAGGTGCTGCAAATGCGCGAGTTCATTCGTCGCTGGCGCTTCTATGACCACTTTCGCAGCGACGCCGACGCCCCGGCGCGCCAGCCGCAACTGGGCACCCGCACGCCGGTGCTGCACCACGACGGGCGTGACCTGGCCGCTGCCCTGCAAACCATTCTTGAGATCGGCGACGATCAAGCCCTGCACTCGTCCATCAGCGACGCATTCCCCGGTGCCCGGCTGCATATCGAGAAACTGCAAGGCGGGCGTTTCGGCATCGAGTTTCATCAGCATGGCTTGCTGCGCCCGCTGTCGGCTGCCGAACTTTCCGACGGGACCCTGCGCTATCTGCTGCTGATAGCCGCACTGCTCACCCCGCGCCCACCCTCTCTGATGGTGCTCAACGAACCGGAAACCAGCCTGCACCCGGACCTGTTGCCGGCCCTGGCGCGGTTGATCATCCGCGCTTCAGCGCACTGTCAGGTCTGGGTGGTCTCCCATGCCCGGCGCTTGATCACCGCCTTGCAGCAGGACAACGACTGCAATTGCATCGTGCTGGAGAAAGATCTGGGCCAGACCGGGATCGTCGGCCAGGGAATACTGGATGCGCCGGCCTGGAGCTGGCCGGATTGATCGACGGTATTTGCAGGGGCCAAGTAAGAAGGCTATTTTTCCACTGGCTGTAGGACGGGTCTATTTCTCGACGGACCTCTCCAAGGAACCGCAGCTTATGGCCAGACTGCCTGGCCCCCATCACAAGGAAGATCACAATGGCTGACGTGAAAGCCCCGCAACACCTCGACCCACGCGACATCGTCAAACTGCTCGTGGCCCTGCGCCGCGCATTGAAAAAACCGCCTGCATAGCTACATCGATCAAGACGGGTTCTGAGCGTCGGCACAAAAAAAACGCCGACGCTGGCAAAGCCGTCGGCGTTGAAACTTAAAATCCTTGCTGTTCGATCAGAACGCCGGCAGTACCGCGCCGCTGTATTTCTTCTCGATAAATGCCTTCACTTCCGGGCTGGTCAGGGCCTTGGCCAGTTTCTGCATGGCCGGGCTGTCCTTGTTGTCCGGGCGGGCCACCAGGAAGTTCACGTAGGGCGAATCCGAACCTTCGATCACCAGCGCATCCTTGGCCGGGTTAAGACCCGCTTCCAGGGCGTAGTTGGTGTTGATCATGTCCAGGTCGACCTGATCCAGCACACGCGGCAGCATGGCCGATTCCAGCTCCTTGAACTGAAAGTTTTTCGGGTTCTTGGCGATGTCCTTGGGCGTGGCCAGGGCGTTTTTCGGGTCCTTGAGCTCGATCAGGCCCGCCTTCTGCAACAGGATCAGGGCGCGACCACTGTTGCTGCCTTCGTTGGGGATGGCGATGGTCGCGCCGTCCTTGAGTTCGGCCAGGCTTTTGACTTTCTTCGAGTAACCACCGAACGGTTCCACATGCACGCCGATCACGGTCACCAGATCGGTGCCTTTGCCTTCGTTGAAGCTCTTGAGATACGGCAGGGTCTGGAAGTAGTTGGCGTCCAGGCGCTTCTGATCAACCTGTACGTTGGGTTGAACGTAGTCGGTGAACACCTTGATTTGCAGGTCCACGCCTTCTTTGGCCAGGGCCGGCTTGATCAGCTCAAGGATTTCAGCGTGGGGCACCGGGGTGGCCGCCACGACGAGTTTCTCCGCCGCCTGGGCCAGACCCGAGGTCAGGGCCGCTGCCAACGCGGTGAATAACAGAACCTTTTTCATGCAGTGTCCTTATCGAAGATCACCGTCGTCATGGACCACGGTCAAACAATGGAAGTGCCAGCGAAGTGCTATCGCTGGCGTGATGTGGACGATACCGATATTTTTTATGCCTTAACAATATCTTTTGTTGAGGTACTTATACCCATAAGTCATAAATGAGCAGGCGTAATTTCCTCGTCAGGCAAATCGGATATCGGCGCTTCGCTTCCTGACGTCACCATAGATTTCGTCCTGTGCCTGCCAAAGCGACTGGCTGCCGAAAAATTCGTCCGCGCGCTGGAGATACTCTTTGGCTTTTTCGATGTACCGGTCTCTATCGATCGTGTACCTGACGCCGTCAACCGGATACTTGACGTAACCGACCACATCCTTGGCTGTCAGTACATTCCTCAGGTCGTTTTGCACAGCGATGAAGTTACGCCGCCCGCCTTCAGGAACCAGACGGCTCGCGGCCTTGGCATATTCCCCAACACGTACCGCACGCAAGGCATTGCCACGATTCAATGTCACGGTATCACCGAGTGCCTCGACGGTTTTCTGCAACGCGACGCTTGTGCCTTTGCCCAATACCTTGCCCGCCAGGGAAGCCCCGCCAGACACGATACCCAGCGCAATACTGGTGTAACTGAGAATCTGCGTGGCGACGGCATCCGGGGCTGCCTCCGTCAACACCACCGATGCAATCGATGCCGCGCCTGACACCACTTCCAGCGTCAACGCCGCCGCAGCCGAAAATGACACCCCGACCAAAGGTGCGGATGCGCCAAGGGTCGCAAGGGTCAATGCGACGGAAGCCACAGCAAAAGCAGCAGTAAGACCTATCTTGACCCAACCCCAGGCAGAAATATGGCCTGTCGGGTCGCTGAGATTGATCGGGTCTCCCAGACAATAGGCATAAGGATTGAGGCCGCCGCCATCGAACGGGCTCCAACTGTCGGGCCGGTGGAATCGCATCAGTACCGGATCGTAAGCCCGGTAGCCATTACCCAGCAGGTAACATCCCGTCACGGGGTCCAGCGGCTCGCCATTGAAACCGAACAGGCTACCCAACCCGTCGGACACCGGGCGTTGCCCATAGGGTGAATAAGCCTGCGTGGTGGTGTCTGCACCGGAAAGTGCCTGCAGGACGTTGCCGTAAGCGTCGGTGCAAAACAGCGCCGTCTCCTGGCCTTGCAACAGGGCCAGCAACTGCCGCCCTTCGCGCACGATGCTGCGCCTCTCGTCACCCGCCACTTCGCTGCACAACTGCTCTTGATGGTGGAAACGCCGGTATGCCTTCTCCCCCGTCAGCTCAAAGGCATGGAGCCAATCCGCGGCGTCATACCGATAGCGGGCCAACGTCGATCTGGAGTCCGCCGACGTCACGCTTTCCAGGCGGCCCAACTCGTCATAAAGCAGCCTGCGCCCTTGCCCATCGTTGAGCATATTGCCGTCCGCGTCATAACTGAAGGTTGTATTGCCCGCCACATAGTCGGGATGACTGTGGATGACGGCACTGAGTTGCGTTTTGTCAGCCAGGTCATACCGATAGTTCGCAATGTTCTCGCCACCGACGAAACGGGTGGTGACCTGACGAATGTTATCGAGATAGTCGTAAGTGAAATCCTGGGAAACGATAACTTTTCCCTGCGTATCCACGGGCGCCTGCTCACCCTTGCAGGCGTAACGCTCCAAGCGGCCACGCAGATCATAGGTGAACGATTCCAGGCGCAGGAGGACGTTCCCGACCTTGAGCGTGCGCTGGCTGAGCTTATCGCCGGGGCCGAACGACTGGGCCAACTCCAGGACGTCTTTTTCCTGGGAGGAGGAACGTCGAAGAACCTCGCGGCCAAACTCGTCGTACACCAGGTCGGTGACCATCGACAGGCCCGATTGAGCGTCGGTGACGGTGATACAACTGAGTTGCTCTTGAGCGTTGTACGAGTAGGCGACGCAGACTCGGCCTTGGGTGATGCCCGACAACCGTCCTGTCTCGTCATAAAGACAGGTGCGATCCGCGCCGTTGACGTCTGTATGGCAAATCGGCTTTCCCATCAACGAGTGGGTTTGCGAACTTTCGAACCGGTCGAGCGCAGTTACCCATTTCTCCTGCTTGAGCCGACCGGACGCAGAATATTCCATGCGTCGCTGCACCAGCGCGTTGGCCGACTCCTGGAGCAGGCCGGTGCGCGGATCAAAACGATGCCTTGTCGAAACCGGCGCCTGGCTGCCTGCGCGCTCGGTGACACAATCATCGAGCAACGGATCAAGGGTGAACCGCAGGACTTTGCCGGCCGCAGTGATCCTCTGCGAAGCGTTCCTGCTGGAGCCTTCATAGACCAATCGTTCAGTGCGACCACCTGAGCGATTGAGCGTAATACGCATCAGCCCATCGTAGGTTCGGCTACCCACCACGTAGTCATTGGCGCTGATTTGCGTGGGATGGTCACCCTGGCTGTGTACCGCGTACTGCTTCTTGATGACCGTACCGTCGGGCAAAACCGTACTCAGAACCCTCCCCGCCAGATCGTAGCTGAAGCGAGTCACCGCCCCGTCAGAAGCCCTTTGCCTGATGCACCGTCCCAGCCCATCGTATTCGTAGGCGGTGACCTCTCGAATAACGCCTGACAGGTCCACCCGTTCGATGCGCGACGGTTTGCCAAAAACGTTCGTGAACGTACGCGTCTTGCCGGCGCCTTCCATCCACTGTGTGCGAGTGAGCGCTACCGGGTCGACCTCATCATGCACGATCACCTGTCCACGGCGACGGACGCGGCTCTGATGTCCCCACGGGTCATACTCGTACAGGGTCTTCAGTGATTTCGCCTGGCCCTCGAACCAGTCGGTTTCTTCATCCGCCTTCAGGCGCCCGAGGCTGTCGTATTCGGCCTGATAGATCAGGCGCATGGGCGCGCCAGGCATATCGACATCCTGCTTCTGGACGCTGATGGTGCGGCCGACCCCGTCACTGCGGGTCGCTGTCTGGACACCCCGCGAATCCGTGACGATGACCGTGACAAACGGATCTTCGGGTGTGAACGGTTGATAGGTGAATTGACGCGACGCTGCGCTGTCGGTGCCTGGCATCACCGTTTCACGGATCAGTTGCCCCAGCGAATCGTATTTCATGCTGACGCTGCTGCCCCCGGATTCACGGGTCTTGATCAGCCAGTCACACTCGTCATGCCAGCTCTGTCGCAAGTGCCTCACGCCTTCGGCGCTAAAGGTCTGGTCGGTGCGGACATGCCCGTTTTCACGCTGGTAGGCATAATGGTATTCAGTCCGCACACCGCCTACCGTTTCAACTTTGCTTTGCAGCCTCGCATGGAAGACGTCATTGACGTCATTGACGTACTTTAATCGACAGTCCACCCGTGGCTCGCTGACGCCGTCTTCGTACAGTGTTTCACTGGCGAGCTGCACACAACGGCCGCCACCGGGACGTAACGAAGGCAGCTCAGCGTAGGTGTAACGGACCACCGTTGTAGGCGCGGCAGCGAAGTCAGGGGAAGCGAAAATGGACTTCTGTTTGAGCAAGGACGGCACGCCCAATGGACTGGCAGGGCAGTCAGCATCCCCTTGTGCGGGGAAGTATTCATAGACTTCACGCACTCCGCTCGGACTGGTCTTTTCCAGCAGATTCCCATGTTCATCATAGGACGTGCGGGTGACCTCGCTTCTGATTCTACTGCGCCCCGCATCCGCGGCATCGCTGCTGTCAAAGAAGCTGTCGCGCACCACGCGTTGCATCTGGAACTGTGGGGGCTGATCCTCGAAAGCCCTATTGGGGACATCGTGGTATTCGATCTCCCGCAGTTGCATCTTGCCGCCACTGATCGTTCTTTGCGAAATCATCGAATGAAAGCGGTTGTAGGTACGCGTGACGCGAGACGCCTCACGCTGACCACCTTCATCCAGGGCGATCTGTATCTGGGTGCAAGCGTACTCGTACTGCCCGCTCAAGCCATAAAGCACATCACTGTCAGCGGTCCAGAGCGCCCGCGAATCGAACCCGAGAAAGTTTCTGCGCGAGTATTCATATTTGCTCATCATGGCCGGCTGCCCCCCGCCGGGGGACATGACCGACTGGACGACAACCGGCAACGAAGAGACCGGCGCCCCCGTAGGCAAGCGATGTCCCTCAGGCCTGTAACTGAGCGTTTCCTGCGCGCCGCTTGGCTGTTGGACGTTGGTCATCAGCAAAAAACCGTTGATTCGCCGATAACCAAAGGACCACATCAACTGATTATTTTCGGCCGTGACCAGAATGATGCGCTGGAGTAGTTCATTGTTGAGCGCGAACCGGTATTGGAGTCTTTTTGAAGGCATATCCGGCCACAAGGTAATGGTCGGTGGCGTTCCTCCGTTCTGGGCATAGTCGATACTCAACAGGCGGTGATGTTGGTGATAAACCTCCGTCAGCCGTCGCTGTCCGGAGATGAGCCTGTAGGCATAGCGCGTTTGCGTGCCATTGGGGCAATACGCATGCGTCAGCAGCCACTCCTCAGCCGTTGCAGAGGGGCGCGAGAGTATTTCGGTCCGCCCATCTATGTGCTCAATGACAAGTTCATCGCCTTGCACCGTAACGTTCAGGTTATCGAGCTTTTTATCCTTGAACGTGGCCTGGCCTTCGCTGACCAGAAGCTTATAGGTCACGCCGTTCGACAGCGTCAGCTTGCGTCGGCGTTGCTCATAGCTGCAGGTGCGCAGGGACCAGCCGGTGCCTAAACCCATGTTTTGATTATTGAAAGAATCATATGAAAGGGTAAGCGGTACCTTCGACCCGCCGGCTGCGTCAGTGGGCGCTGCATCCAGCGCCACGCTGCAACTATAACTACCGGTACGAAGATCAACACCCGAGCGAATGAAACTATCAAACCTGAAGGCAGCCGAAGTTAACTGCTCTTTGAATGAAACTGAGCGACTCATCTATTCTTCCTTGAACATGGTTTCTGATTTACCGGGCGACCCAGACCGCCAACGTCTCTTCAGTTATCCCGACGCGCAGTTGATGGAAATTTCCAAATACATCACGCATTTCCAGTGCAGCGCTGTTTCTATTCTCTCGGACCCACACCGGCCCACCCTTTTTTCCGAACGCGAGAACGAATGCAACCGCGCCCTTTTCGCTTAAATTCCTTCCTACCGCATCCGGCCGTTCCCAACTCAAATAGGCTGACGTTCGTATTGCGCGGCCATCGCCATAGCCCACCACGTAATAACCCGAGTATCGATTGTCCGGGCTTCCTATCTGAAGATGCGTCCGCATATAAAAGTCCGCCACAAATTCCATTCGCTGCTGGTCAACGATCAACTCCAGGACAAAACCCTCGACTTTCGCGATATCAGGCGATTGGCTGGAATAGTAGGCGGGGATGGCGCGAACAGAGTACTGCTCACTTCGGTAAACAGCGGGCGCCAGTGGAATCAATACCAGAGAGCCAAACTCGCTGGCCTTGGAAGATAGAAATTTTTTGCCATCGGCCCGCGTGATGCACAGCTGTAAATCTATCGGTGTGTCGGAACGGGTCGTGACATAAAAATCTTTGGTGTAAACAAACTCACCCGACGGCACCGAGCCTTGGATAGGGCCATTCGGAGGAAGCTGGCGAAAACGGCTGTCCTCCCGCTCGGTGTACCTCCAGTCTTTGATGTCTTCGCGGTGCCGGTCTTTGGTCAATGCCAATCCGGTCAATGCATCGACCAGAACAATGGAGTCCAGCTCGGACTGGCTTAGAGCGACACTGCCCCAGAGCCAGTCTTCGACCTCGACAACCACTTTAACCTTCAATTGCTGATAACCGTTGCGGTACAACTGATTACCGCCCGAGACTGAAAAAATCTTAAAGGTTTTCAGGTCCGACCATGTCGCCACGCCAGGTTCATTATTCTTAAGTTCCATTTTCAAATCCTTAGTCCGTTACTTGATTGATAAGTGGCAGCCTTCCAGTTTGGTCGCCACATTGCTTGCGCCATTTAATTAACCATCACTACGGCGCCACCAATCAAGATCAAAACCCAGACAAATTATTTGAATGACAACTTATAACTGGCCGCAAAATGAAACAGCCCCGACATTTACGGGATCCGCGCAACAACAACGCCGACAATATAAAAATCATCAGCGCTCAAATGATTCAGTAACATTATTGACGCAGGCATCAGATCCCGGCGATCCATGTCTTTAATCGCTCAAGTTGTTGCCGGTCACCTTGCCTGATCAACTCAAGAACCATTTGCTCAATCACCGTTGCGGGTGTCGGTTGATGCGGTAAATTGAGATGTTCTGGCAATATTTGATCGCCGGTGCTCACCAGCAACGCAAAATGAATGACGTTCTCCAACTCGCGGGTATTGCCCGGCCAGTCGTGCCGTTCCAGCGCGTGCTGCGCGGCTTCGCTGATCAGCGGCACCGCCAGGCCGAGGCGCTGGCTGTAGATGCCCAGGAAGTACTCGGCCAGGGACAGGATATCGCCCACCCGCTCGCGCAAAGCCGGCAACTCGAGTTGACCTTCACTGAGATAGTCATAGAGCCGTTGGTGGAATTTACCGGCTGCCACTGCTTGCGCCAGATCGATGCTGGTGGCCGCAACCAGGCGCACATCCACAGGGCTGGGCTGGTGGGCGCCGACGCGGATGACTTCGTGGTTCTCCAGAGCCGCCAACAATTTTAGCTGGATCGGCAGCGGTAAATCGCCGATCTCATCCAGATAAAGGGTGCCGCCATTGGCCGAGCCGAACCAGCCGGCGCGGCTACTGGCCGAGCCGTTGTGGCTGCCGACGGCATAACCGAACAATTCGGCGTCGGCGTAAGTCGGGCTGATCGCAGCGCAATTGACCGAAACGAACAGCCCACCGCGAGCGCTTTCACGATGCAGGTAACGGGCAAGCAACTCCTTGCCCGTACCGGTTTGGCCGCGAATCAGTACCGCGATCGAGCGCGGCGCCAGTTGCTCCAATGCGTGGCGTAGTTGCCGCGAACGCGGGTCGACGAACACCAACGCCTTGGCGCGAATGCTCAGGGGGCTTTTTTGTGCGTCGGGAAACGTCAGCAACGGCTGACCCAGTGTTTCATGCAAGCTCATGGCAGACTCCCGCCCCAACCGCCGGGAGACGGGAGGGCAAAAAAATTCAGGCGCGACGCAGGGCGTGGTGCTCCATGCGGGTTTGCAGACGATAGAGATAGGCGAACCCCTGCTCCCAACGCTGATGGCCAGACTTGACATTGATATGCCCCGCCCCGGCCAAAATCCCGGCCTCGGCGCCCCAATGACGCGCCAGTTCAAGCGCGCGCTCAACGCTTACGGCGGGGTCATTGTCGGAACTGACCACCTGGCTCGCAAATGGCAGCAGATCGGTGGGAATCGGCGCGAAATTGCGCAACGCAGGCGCGCAGGCCGGCCGTTCGACATCCGCCGGCGCCACCAGTAACGCCCCGCGCACCTGCTGCAGAAACTGCACCGGCGCGCTGGCCGCCCAATGGGCAACCGTGATGCAACCCAGGCTATGGGCAATGAGGATCACCGGCCTGCTGTCGGCGGCAATGGCTTCGGCCAGCGCCGCCACCCAGTCTTCACGCCGAGGGGTCAACCAGTCGGCCTGCTCGACCCGGGCACTGTTGGGCAGGCTGTTCTGCCAATGGGTTTGCCAGTGGTTTTGCGGCGATCCTTGCCAGCCCGGCACAATCAGGTAGCGAATCGATTCGTTGCGCATGGGTGCTCTCCCGCGTGTCTGTTGCAGGCGAGTATAGGGAGGTGAGCCAGATTGATTAAGGAATAAGAAGCTATTTATTAATAACAGCAAAGAATAACAACCTTTCTCTGTGGGAGCGGGCTTGCTCGCGAAAGCGCTGGGCCAGTTGTCGGTGATGCTGGCTGATATGACGCATTCGCGAGCAAGCCCGCTCCCACAGGTTCTGCTTCCGTGTCACTCGTTGCGTCCCTTGCGCAGCAACACATTCAACTGGTCCACCACTTCCGCCCAGTCCGCGTCCTCGAGGATTTCTTCACGCAGTAACTGCTGCTGGCTTGTGCTCCAGAAAAACGCGTCAGCCAAGTGCAGTTCAGGCTTGAGGGGTGAATGGGTCGTGATGAATTTGTCGATATCAACGGGGTCGTCAGACAGGCCCAATTGTTTGAACAGCGCGGGCAGGCTGTGGATCGGGGATTCCATGCGGGACTCCTGAGCATAGATCGGATGGCTGGGTTACTCCCCGCAGTCTAGCCTCTTGACGACCGCCAGACTGATCAAAATTCGATCAAACCACGCGTGAACTAGACTCTAGATAGAGTTCCCAATCACATCGCGGAGGATCCAGTGAACATTCGCTGTTTGATGGTCGCATTGCTGGCCATGAGCGGGCCCGCATTGGCGGCCGACGGACTCGCGCTACTGACGGCCAATCCCTTGGGTTTCTGGCTGATTGCCGCGGGCGTGGCCTTGCTGATCGCCGAGGCCGCCCTGCCCAACTACGGAGTCGCCGGGTTGGGCGGCATCATTCTGTGCGTCATTGGCGCGATCATCCTGACCAACGCCGATATACCGGTCCCACTGATGATCGTCCTGGGTCTGATCAGTGGCTTTTTGCTGATAGCCCTCCTGGTCCGCGCATTGAAAACCCGACCGCGCCAACCCGTCAGCGGCGATGCCGCGTTGTTGGGCAGCGTCACGGCGGTGACAGCGTTACAGGCCGGCAATAACCATCATGGCTGGATCCAGCTGGAAGGCGAACGCTGGCAGGTGACAAGCGCGATGCCGCTGCGGCCTGGCCAGGCCGTGCGGGTCATCGCACGCAAGGGTCTGCTACTGGAAGTGGCCGCCGCTGATTCACAAGGAGCCTGATATGGGTATGCAAATCGGTTTCACGATGCTGTTGTTGCTGTTGATAGCACTGGCGGCTTCAACGTTCCGGATCCTGCGCGAATACGAACGCGGGGTGGTTTTTCAGCTCGGCCGGTTCTGGCAGGTCAAAGGGCCCGGGCTGATCCTGCTGATTCCCGTGGTGCAGCAGATGATCCGCGTCGACTTGCGCACAATTGTCCTCGACGTACCGGCGCAGGACGTGATCACCCGCGACAACGTCTCGGTGAAGGTCAACGCGGTGTTGTACTTTCGCGTGCTCGATCCACAGAAGGCGATTATCCAGGTCGAAAACTTCCTCATGGCGACCAGCCAACTGGCCCAGACCACCTTGCGCGCCGTTCTCGGCAAACATGACCTGGACCAATTGCTGGCCGAGCGCGAGCAACTGAACAGCGACATCCAGCAAGTGCTGGACGCCCAGACCGACGCCTGGGGTATCAAAGTGGCCAACGTGGAAATCAAGCACGTGGATCTCAATGAATCGATGATCCGCGCCATCGCCCGGCAAGCCGAAGCAGAGCGGGAACGACGGGCCAAGGTGATCCACGCCGAAGGCGAGTTGCAAGCCTCGGAAAAACTCATGCAAGCCGCCGAAATGCTCGGTCGCCAGCCTGGCGCCATGCAACTGCGCTACATGCAGACACTGGGCTCCATTGCCGGGGACAAGACCTCCACCATCGTTTTTCCGCTGCCGATCGAGTTGCTCAAGGGGATGGCGGAGTTGTCGCCCAACAAGTCTTGATCAATTGCGCAGGGCATGGAATTCCAAGCGAGAGATCAAAAAATCGCAGCCTTGGTAGCTCCTACACCCACTTCTGAAGGAGCTACCGAAGACTGCGATCCTTTGATCTTTTCCCCCGCCAAACCCTCGGACATTTCCTTCAATACGCAGCGTTGTTCATGAACTAGGCAGCGATTTCGAGCGCCGCTAACCTTTGTCCGTCATCGCAAAAAACGGTGACACGGACGTGCAAGTCCGATCTAGGAACGCATTCGTTATGGCTATTCGCCGAGCATTTTTCTATGCTCGCCGACTGTTATGGCGGCTGCGCGTGGGAGACTTTCGGGTCTGCCGGGTTCCTGGACCGGTCTTGCACACCTACGTACAGCTGCCACCTTTTTCGAAGTGCAATCGATGGGTGTCAGCTCCACCTCCAGGGAAATCATTATGTTCAAAGCAACACCGAATCCGCCGCAAAGCGGCCATAAATCCCGCGTCGAAGCCCTCGAAGAAAAAAAGCTCGAAGACGCCGCCACCCGCGCCCTCGATTACTACCTCAAACCCCAGCCTTCCTCACCGTCCGAACCTGACAAAAACCAGCTCTTCATTGTCGCCCCCCACATCGACACCGAAACCCTGCTCGCCAACGCCTCAGAAGACCTGCTCTCCATCAGCACCATCGCCGCCGACCTGGCTGACGATGTCGATGACTCACGCCGCTGTGTAGCCCTGGCGATCAGCCGCATGGCCGATGGGGTTCAGTTGTTGGTTGAACGGGCGTTGGATCATTTGGAAACGAAGGAGATGGCGGCGCCTGGGACCAAGGGGTAGAGCTTTGCTTTGATGCAAACTGTGCCGACGCCATCGCGAGCAGGCTCGCTCCCACAATTGGATTGGAGTACGACCGGGAGAACCAGGCCGGCTGTCAGGCCGCCTCGCGAGCAAGCTTTGCTCCCACAAGTGCCTGCTCAAACAGGTCCGATTGATGCACAGCCGCATGAGATAGGTCGGCTGTCAGGCCGCCTCGCTTTTGATTTTGATCTGGGGGCCCCGTTAACCACGCTGGCCGAACGCAGGTATTGCGTAGTGGGCATCCCGGCATGGATGCCGGGATAGCCGCGCTGGGCCATGGATGGCCCTTCGCGGCGGGCCCACGGAGCAATGCCGGAGTGAGGGCACACCGAGCCTAAGCGAGGTGCCGAGTGGTGGGGCAAGACCTTTTGGTTACTTTTGGGGCGTTTGCCAAAAGTGACCCGCCGTAAGGGCGGAACCGCCAGCAGCCGCTACCGCAGCAACGGATATGTACCCAGTCAACCAAATCCTGGCCGGCTATCAGGCCGCCATCGCGAGCAGGCTCGCTCCCACAGTTTGATCGACGTACAACCGGGAGAGCCAGGCCGGCTGTCAGGCCGCCTCGCGAGCAAGCTTTGCTCCCACAGGGGATTGAGAGCAGTCGCGGATATTCAAACCAACACAAAACAAATGTGGGAGCGAGCCTGCTCGCGATGGCGGTGTATCAGTCAACATTGATGTCAACTGAACCACCGCTGTCGCGAGCAGCCTCGCTCCCACAGGTTTTTGTGCGCTGATCACTCCCTCGAGGGAATGATCAGCAACAGTCAATCAAACATTTGGGCAAGGCACCGGTGCCCAGTCACCCAGGTCCGGGTTTTTGCACATGCTGTTGACCTGGCTGGTGCCGGCGCTGGCGACCTGCTTGCTTTCATCCTGCTTGGCCTTGGCGGTCTGCAGAGTTTTTTCGGTGGTGACCGCTTCTTTCGGCACGGTTGGCAACACCGGCTTTTTCGCCGGTTTCACCGCTTTTTTGGTCTTGGTCGAAGCGACAACCGGCTTGGTTTCGGCGGTCGCTACGGTCACCACGTCAGTACGCTGCACACCCACTTGTTGCAGGTCTTTTTCATAGGCCTGGGTGTAGTTGTTCAGGTCTTCGGCGGCTTTGCCGTTGACCGCGACGATCAGGTCGTTGGACTCTTTCAGGCCGGAGACGATTTCTGCCAGGCGCTTGCGGCCTTCAGTTTCGTTGACGGTCTTGGCCTTGCGGTCGGCCACCAGCTTGGTGAACGCGCTCTGGTAGCACTGCTGCGAAGCCTTGGCGTACGCGGTGCTGCGATCGATATCGGCGGCGCTTTTGTTGACGTCAGCGGCGTAGGAGGCGATGCGCTGGTTGTCATCGGCGATCTGCTTCTGACGCTCGGTGTAGTAACCGGTTGCGCCACCGGCCAAGGCACCACCGGCGGCGCCGATGGCGGCGTTGCGGCCACGGTTTTCCGAATCGGTCAGCGCACCCAACAGGGCACCACCGACCGCACCGACGGCCGCGCCGGTGAGTACCGATTTGGTCATGTTCCCCTCGGTGGAGCGCAAGTGCTGCACCGGCTCGTAGCAGTTAGGGTAGTACTCGACCTTGGTGCTCGACGCGACCTTGGAAGTCGGCGACGTAGCGCAGCCGGTCAGGACGGTGCTGAAGCCGACAGCGACCATCAGCAGGTGACGCTTGGAAACCGAAGCAAAAGGTTTACGGGAGAAAAGCATGATTGTGTTCTCTTTTTAAGTGTTGACCAGCTCAGCACGGCCCACCGCCGTCTGAGTCCCTTCCAAGCTCGCTGACAATCAACGATCAAGACCGCTGACTGCTCGATGCGAGCAGTTCCTTCAATATCGCCGCCGGGTCGGCTCGTTTTTGCTGACGATACTGACCGACATGGCGAACGAATAACGTTGCGCGCGCCACCAGGCTCTTGCCCAGCACCGGCTTGCGCTCCAATTCCTCCTTGATGCGTTGAAACTGCGCCTGGATCACGGCATCGGTGTAACGCGTGCCGGTGGCCAGGTTGTCGATGTAAATCGCCACGGCGCCCTCGAGCGCGCTGCGGCCGTTGTTGATGGCCGTGGCGAACAGCTCGGCGCTGGCCTCGTCCTTGGCGTCCAAGGCCTGCTGGCGACTGTTCTGCAAATTGGTCAGGCGAATGTTGTAGTTATTGATGGTCTCGACCACCAGGGCCGCCGACTGGATCAGGTTGCCCGCCGCTTCCTCGCGCTGCTGGGCGATGAGCGAGACGTTGCGCTTGAGCTCTTCGTTGACCAGCCCCAGCTCGGCCTGCAGGCGTGGGTCGACGCTGGCGGCGATGATGCTGTCCAGGCGCTTGGTCGGGTCTTCGGCTTCATCGATGGCATCAGTCAGGGATGCGAGGCGGCCTTCTTTCTCCCATTGGGCGAACAGCTCTTTGTAACGTGAGCGCGGCGCCGACAATGCCCCGACCGCCACGCGGAACCCGGTGGTTTCGTTGCTTTGCTCGGTGCCGTCGGCGGCGAACAACGGATACTCGCGGCGCATTCCGGTGAACAGCGTGCCTTCGCCTTCCAGGTAGTTACCGCCCTTGACCACGAAGCCACCGTAGGCGCCCTGGCGGCGACCGGCATGCACCAGTTGGAAGGACTCCTGAACCATCTCGGCGGCGTTGCCGATCACGTCGAACAAGCCGATGGGATTCGGCAGTTTGATCCCGACGGGCATCAGCCGCGCCGCCTGGCCGGTGCCGCCAGCGACCTGATTGAACACCGCCCAGTCAGCCAGTGGCCCGTCGCTTTCACTGCCTTCCAGACGTCGGGGAAACAAGCGCCCTTCCAGGTCCTGGCGGCTGACGGCTTGCCCGCCACGGGCGGCGAATTCCCACTCGACTTCGGTGGGCAAACGCACGAAGCCCAGCCCGCCGTCTTCGGCGGAGGTGCCGCGACCGCTCACCGGCAGCAGATCCTTGTGGTATTTCATCAGCCAGGCGCTGTACACCGCCGCAAAACGTTCGGCCTCGAACTTGGACAGTTTCACCTTGGGCAAACGCCCGGCCATGCCTTGGGGCAGCTCGGTTTTGAGGGTCTCGCAGGCCGGCGCGGGTTCGCCGCTGGCCAACGACTGCGCCTGGGCCATGACCTGGGCGTATTGGCGAGCGGTGACCTCGTATTTGCCGATGAAGTACAGCATCGGTTTGAGCGGGGTCTTGGCGTCAGCCTTGGGCATCAACGGCGCGATGGTTTTGTTCCAGTCCTTGGGCAGGTCCTTGAGGGTGAACTGGCCGTTGATGAAGTCCCGACGGTAACCGGAAATGAACGACTGCTTATAGCCGGCCTCGCCCTCGCTGAACGGGTAGCCAAGGCTGATCTCCCGATCATCCAGGGTGCCTTGGGCGAGGATGTAGACGTAACGGAACACCATTTGCCCTTCGCACGGCAGCGGCAGGCTGACGTCACCGGGCAGCGGTTTGGGGTTGTCCAGTTTTTCGGTGCTTTCGTCGGCCCAGGTTAAACCGGCCAGGCTCAGCGCCACGGCGGCGCCCAATAACTTATACATCGCGAATTCCTTCACACGCCTGGATGCGCGCCACCCGCCAGCCACCACAAGCCGCCGCCACGGCGCTGACGCCGAGCACGGCCACCAGGGCCAAGGTGTAGTGACGCGGCAACAGATGGCTGGCGTACTCGCCCGGCAACTGCGCAAATAAATAATTGAGGCCCGACTGCGCCAGGCCATACAGCCCGGCACTCAACAAGGCCGCCAGTGCGGCGCTGTAGAGCGCCTGCAACACCACGAACAACAACAGCGCCGCCGTAGAAACCCCCAGCAGGCGCAACACCGACAGTTCCCGGCGCTTACGCTCGACCGCCGCCAGGGCACCGGCAAAAATCGCCGCGAACGCTCCCGCCAACGCCAACCCGGCGATGATCCAGAACACGATCGACAGGTTGCGGCTCAGCGATTGCACCTGTGCGATGGTCTGGGCCTGGGTGGACACCAGCAGGTTCTGCGCCGCGAAATACTCGCGCAGCGGCTCCACATCACCCAGGTTGCGGGCGTACAGGCGAAACGCCGGGTAGACCCGCTGCGCGCTCTGCCCCACCGCGTCGCCCGGCCAGCCGAACGCGGGCACGGCGCGACCGTCGCGGTAATCCTCGGCCGCTTCCAGCAGCGCCAGCGGCGCGAACAAACCATCCCGGGCAAAGGCTTGCAGCGGCAGTACGTGCAACACCTGCACGCGCGTGCGCTGCGCCTCGCTACGACCGGCCACCTGCCGACCGAAACTGGCCTGCAGCCAATCACCGGCCCTGGCGCCGAGTTTTTCGGCGGCGGTGTGGCTGAGCACCACTTGATCCAGGCCTTGCGGCACCGGCAGGCGCTCAAACAAAGGATCATTGGCCGCCGTGGGGATCATCTCGACGGTGACGGGCTCAGCCTCGCGGCTCAAATCCGCAGTGGCCGCAATCTGCCGCGTGCGGGCCAGGGCAAACGCCACGTCGTTGCGCCGGCCCAATTGCTCGACGAACTCAGCGCTGAACCGGCCGCCGCCCAGCGGGATGATTTCCCGGGTAGCCGGGTCATTCTCCAGGCGCTCGGTGAGGCTGCTGACCAGACCGAATTTCAGGCCGAACAGCACCAGCAACGGCGCCACCACCGCCACCAGCGCCAGCACCGAACAGGCCGACAGCCAGGCATCGTTGCGGTAATCCTGCCAGGCCAGGGAAGCCACCAGCGCGCCGCGCATCAGCAAGCCTCCCCGAGGGTTGCGGTGACGCCACCATCGGCGTCGCGACGACAACTGATGCGCCGCACCTGCAAACCGCTGGCGCGGGCCAGTGACTCATCGTGGGTGGCGACCACACAACACACACCGTGATCGCGGGCCTGGGCCACCAGCAACCGCATGACCCGCTCAGCGCTCAGTGGGTCGAGGGCTGCGGTGGGTTCATCCGCCAGCAACAGGCGCGGCCCATGCGCCAAGGCGCGGGCGCAACTGACCCGCTGGCGCTGGCCGACGGACAAATCCGCCGGCTTCTTGCCCAGTTGGTCGGCGATGTCCAGTTGACCGACCAGGCGCGTGACGCTGCCGTCATCCGCCATGCCAAGCAGTTTGCGCGACAACTCGATGTTGCCGCGCACGTCCAGAAAACCCAGCAAACCACCGGTTTGCAGCACATAACCTAGATGCCGGCTGCGCAGGTCCGCCAAGGCGCCTTGCTGCCCCGCACGCCACAGCGCGGCGATGTCCAACGGCGTGTTGGCCGGTGTGAAGTCAAACTGCCCGGCCTGATCCGGCGCCAGCACCAAGGCCAGCAGATCCAGCAAAGTGCTCTTGCCGCAACCGCTGGGGCCGACCACCGCCAGTTGTTCGCCGGCACGCAATTGCAGCCGTGGAATCACCAGGCTGTAGCGCTGGCTGCCGACGCCCCGGCTTTTGTGTACGGCGCTCATATTCAGCATCACGGCAGCGTCGACAATGGAACGCGGTACAGGGCATCGCCCGGCTCGGCATCGCCGAACCGCACCCAGTTGGCCAGATCGTTGTGGAAGGTCTCGTAGAGGCGGATTTTCGAATCCAGCTCGTCGATGAAATCTTCCTGCTCGGCCACGCTCAGGGACAGCCACAAATCCTGGGTCATGTTCAGCGACTTGCTGCGGTACGGCAGCCCTTCGAGGTACTCACCGAGAATCCCGCCATCAGCCAGGTTGCCGCCCTTGCGCAACGCCGAAGGATCACGGCTCATGTAGGCACTGGCGCTGGCGATTTCCTGGAAGAAATCCTTGGGCGAAGTCTGGGTCTTGCGCGCCGCATCGACGATCAGCTTCAGCGACTGCTGCAAGTCGTTGAGTTGCAGTTTGGTCAGCATCACGCACACCTGGAACGCCGGCAGCGCCGGGTTGGTCAGGTCACGGTCGGCAGTCCAGGCGCTGACCAATTGCGGGGCCTGGCTGGCGGATTTGCGTCCCAAAAAGTCCATGTGCATCGCGTAGCCCACCGCCGCCGATTTATCGCTCAGGCTCGGCGCCGCGCCCAACTGCGGCACGCTTTGCGGTTTGTTGCTGCGCACCTGGTGCACCAGGTCGGCGAACACCGAGCCGATCTCGTCGACGCGCTCACCCAACTTGCGCACATCGGCGCCCGGCACCGGAATGTACAGGTCACCGATCTGCGGGTTGGCGTCGGCGGTCAGGGTGCGATATTGGCTCTGCGCACCGCCGTGGGTTTTCTTGCCAGCGTCGCTGAGCAGGTGCAGAGCGTAGATCTTGATCTGTTTACCCAGCGCCGCCTGCCGCACTTCGGCCTCGTTCATTTGCGTGGCGGCAAACGGATCGTTCTTGCGCAGGGCGCCAGCGTCGGTGACCAACAGAATCAGGCGCCCGCCATAGCCGGACCAGTCCATGCCCTCCACCGCCTCCATGACGCCGGCAAACGCATCCTCGTTGAACGAATGGCTCGACACCGTGGACGCCTTGACCTGTCGCGCCATCTCCATGAAGCGTTGCGGGTCGCGGCCCTGCTCCAAGGTGATCAAGGTCTTGGCGACGTATTCCAGGCCGGGGGTTTTCTGGGTGCTGCTGCGAAAACCCACCATGCCGAAGCTGACACTGTCTAGCTCGCCACGCTCGGCGATGCGGCTTTGCAGTTCGTGGACCACGTCGCGGACCTGATCGATGTAGGGCTGCATCGACACGGTGGTGTCCACCACCAGCACCACGGCGGTACGGAACGCGTCGGCGCTGGCGGTGCTGATGGGCGTGTTGGGGGTAGCCTTCGGCGTGTTGCCGGGATCGATGGAGGCCACGTTCAGCAACTGCACCGGCTGGCCGGTCTCATCGAAGCTTTCGCGGGAATCGAAGATCGGCAACAGGTAGAACTGATTCTGCGGCACGGCGCTGGCGGCCGGTTCCAGGGCCAGCACTTGCTGATTGTCTTCACGGTTCTGCTGGGCCTTGAGCAAGACATTCCTGGCCGCTGAAGGGTCGGCCAGCAGCTTTTCCACTTCGCCGGGCTGGCGCAGGAACATTACCGGCGCACGGCCGGAACGCTCGGTGAACTTGAGCACCAGGCTTTGCTTCCAGTCGCTGACCTGCGTGGCCGGCAACCAGCCGTCGCTGCGCCCGTCCGTGGCCGCGCCGACCCGCAACCAGGGGCTGCCATCGAGGTCTTTACGCTCATACACGTACAGCACGGAAAACGCCGGCAACGCCTTGCCCGGCGCAGCGCCCGCTTCTTCAGTGAGCTTGGCGCCCGGTTTGCTCAGCACTCGCTGGAACAGGGTTTTCTTGCCAGCCATCAACAATGGACGCTGGCCGCCATCGGCCTGCGTTGCCACAGGCGGTTTTGCCGGGGGCACTTCCGGAGTTTTCACCGGTGGTGGATTTACCGGCGGCGTCGAGACAATCGGCGGCTTCGTGGCTTCTCCACCATCGCCCGACAGCCACCAATAAGCCCCACCCCCCAACGCCAGCGCCACGGCCACCGCGACGGCGGCCAGGGCGAATAGCGGGGTCTTGGGCTGCGACGAAACGCTAGAGCGTTGAGTCGGGCTCACCGGCGGCGGGGTTGGCTTGGGCTGGGATTGCGGCTGTGCCGGCCCTGTCGGAATATCGATGGACACCGGAGTCAATCCAGCCAGGTCATCGCCGCTCGGTGGCGTCGACACGGGCAGCGGCAACGGCCGGATCAGCGTCGCTTGCGCCGACTCCTCGGGCAGATTGTCCAGCGCCCGCAAGAGAGCCGCTGCATCCGGGAAACGCTCCGCCGGGTCTTTGGCCAGCAGTTTGCGCAGTACGTCCTGGTAATGACCGTGATGCACCGGCAACTCCGGCAGCGGTTCGGTCAAGTGCGCCAGGGCCGTGGACAGCGCGTCGTTGCCGGTATACGGCAGTTTGCCGACAAGGATTTCGTAGAGCACCACGCCCAGGGCATACAGGTCGGCCCGACCGTCGATGTCTTGCCCACGGGCCTGTTCCGGGCTCATGTAGCTGGGCGTGCCGACGGCGAAACCGGCCTGGGTGAATTGGGTGCGGTCGTCCAGGGACTTGGCGATGCCGAAGTCCGAGAGCACCGCCGTACCGTCAGCGCGGAACAGGATGTTGGCCGGCTTGACGTCACGGTGCACCAGGCCCAAGCCATGGGCGTAGCCCAGGGCCGAGGCAATCTGGCGGATGTAGATCAGGCCCTGCTCCGGCGACAGGCCGGCGGCGATGCGCTCCTTGAGCGTGCCGTTGGGCAGGTATTCCATGGCCATGTAATACAGCTCACCGACGTTGCCGATGTCATGGATGGTGACCGTGTGCGGATGGGACAGACGCGCCAGGGTCTTGCCTTCGCGCAGGAAGCGCTCGCAGAACGTCGGGTCGGCCGCCAACGCGGCCGCCATGACTTTCAGCGCCACCTTGCGCTCCAGCGAGCGCTGGGTCGCCAGGTAGACGCTGGCCATCGCGCCTTCACCGATCGGCCCTTCGATGTCGTAGCCAGGGATGACAATGTTCAAGGTCAAGCTCATGACGGCACCTTCACGACAACCACAGTGATGTTGTCCGGCGCGCCACGCATCAGGCCCAGGGACACCAGGCTGCTGGCGATCTCACCGGGATCGTCGTGGTTCAGGACTTCACGGATTTCATCGTCCTCGACGGTCTTGGTCAGGCCGTCGCTGCACAGCAGGTAGCTGTCGCCGGGCACCAGCAGCAACTCGACCATCGCCAGATTCAGTTGCGCCTCGACCCCGATGGCACGGGTAACGATGTTGGCCCGTGGATGCACCCGGGCTTCGGCTTCGCTGAGCAGGCCACTGTCCTGCAGGTCCTGGACGTAGCTGTGATCGCGGGAGATGCTGTCGAGCTTGCCGTCGCGCAGGCGATACAAACGACTGTCACCGGCCCACAGGCACATGCCGCGCAGGTCCCGCGCAACCAGCACCACCACAGTGCTGCCCATCATGGTCACGCCACGGTTGGCGGTTTCTTCACGCACGGCGGCGTTGACCCGCAGCAAGTCGCTGTGCAGCGCGGCGACGTATTCGTCCAGCGAACGGCCCGCGGCAATGCCGCGCAGGCTGTCGACGATCAGACTGCTGACGTAGTCGCCCGCCGCGTGCCCACCCATGCCATCGGCGACCACCCACAGGCCGTTTTCCGGCAGTTCCAGGCACGCGTCTTCGTTGACCTGGCGAACCATGCCGACATGGCTCTTGCTTGCAGACTTGAAGGCTTTCCCAGCACTTGGACGCATCTACACAACACCTTCTTGGCCGAGCAAAAATTGCGCAAAATCAGCGGCGGCCGGCAAACCCTGGCAGCGCATCAGACCGGGCGCGATACGTTCCGAACCCTGGCCCCACCACACGCTCACGCCTTCGCAGGCCGCTTCGGCCAGGGCGCTCATGCGCCGCTGCGGGTCGGTGGCGTCGAAGCGATGCAGGCTGGCAAAGCGGCTGCCCGGCGTGCGCGGCAGATACATCGGGCTGCCGAGGGTCTCCAACTGTTCGTTGAACGCTTCGAAACTGGCCTCCACACTCAACGTGCTCAGCAACAGGTTCTCCACCCGCTCAAACCACTCGTCCGCACCGCCCACCACGGACGCCGGGTCCGCGTCGGGGTCCAGCAACACCGCGACGGTCAGCGGAAAATAGCGGCCGACCCGATCGATACTCGGCATCACCACGCCCACGGCGGCGTCGGGCCCACAGACCCCGGGCGCGACCATGAAGCGCCACAGCGGGCTGACCAGATAGGCATCCAGCCAACGCTCGCCCAGGCCGGTCTGGCTGGCGAGCAATCCCGCCGCCAGCCACGAATCCCACGGGCCGATAAAACTCTGGGGCAAGCCCCGGCTGACGAAGTCCCCGCGGCTGGCCAACTTTCCATAGAAGCCCGGTGTACTCATAGACGCTCCGGCAGGCTGAAGCCGCTGAGCACGCGGCTCTTGAACGGGTTGAAGGCACTGTTGGCCCGCAGCTCGTAAGAGGCGCTGGCGCCGTCGACCCGCAGCCGCAGGTTGAAGCGGTCTGGCGAGTTGCCGGCGGTCAGGTCCGATTGTTCCAACAGGCGGAACCAGGCCCACGGGCCGTCCAGAGTGATACCAGAACGACCATTGGCCGAGGGCGGCAGGATCGAGATCCGTACCACGCCGATGCTGCCGGGGTTGGGCCACTGCATGGCGGTCGGACGACTCGGGCCGTGGTCGTAGCTCAGTTGCTGGCCGTCGAGGTCGAGCAAAAACTGGGTGATGGTCGAGTCCATCGCCACCGGCTTGAGCTCGAAGCGCACCATCGGCTGGGTGCCGCCGGAACGGAAAAACGCATCGCGGATGGTGGCCGCACGCTGGAAGGTTTGCAGCACGCCAGGGGCGATACCGAGCTTCTGTGCCGCACCCGGCTGCCAGCGCCAGGCCGGGGTCGAGGTGTCGACGTAGGGCTGCAGGTATTTGCGGAAGTAGTTGTCCATCACCCCGCCGACGCCGAAGAACTGACCGAAGTCGTCCAGGGTTGCGTCCCGCGCACTGCCCGGCGACATGGGATAACGACCGGCCAGGGATTGGCGGTAGATGTTCACCACTTCGCTGGTCCAGGCGGCGTTCAGTTGATTGCGCACCCCGCCCATCATGCTGTTGGTGGTGGAGTTGACCACCGATTTGACCAGGCCTTGCACCAGCGGCGGCTGGCGTTCGGCGTTGAGGCTGACCCGTGTGGCAGCAGCCTGGGCCTGGTTCTTGGCTTCGCCGAGCAGGGCGTCGCCGCTGGCGCCGACCATGGCGCTGACCTGCACGTACAAGGCATTCATGTCGGCGAGCAGGCCATCGATAGCCGCCGGTTCGCCTTCGTTTTTGCTGACGATGCTGTTGAGCTCGGCGAAATGCGCAGTGACCGGATCAACGCTGGCCTGGGGTGCGTTTTGCGCCGCTTGCTCCTGGCCGAGCAAGCTGCCCAGGCGCTCCTTGAGCTTGTCCACACCGCCTTCGACCTGCTCGCCTTGGGCCGCCAGCAAGCGTTCCTCCTGTTGCAGGTCGGTCTCTTTCGCCACCGCCACCAGCAGTTTTTTCAACGGCGAACTTGGCCCGGACAGGACCCGCAAGACATCGGCGGCCTGGGCCACGCTGGTGATCGGCACAAAGTCGATGTCGGCCAGCAAGGCGTCCCATTGGCGCTGATAGTCCTGGAAATACAGGCGGCGCACTTCGGCGGCCAGGCTGGCGACGTCCTGCTGCCCGGCCTCGTCGCGACCCAACACCCATTGCTCTTCAGCCAGCGTTCCAGCCTGGTTCAAGCTGGTGAGCAAAAAGCCCTGACGGTAGCCCTTGACCGTGAAGAACCCGCTTAGTGGCTCGCCCAAGGGTTTGCCGCTCTTGCGGCTGAACACCAGTGCAGCGTCGCGCCCGGCGGCTTCGTTGAGGCGAAAATCTGCGATGCCCTCGGGCAGTTTCTGGCGCTTGACCCGGTCATAGACGCGCTGGGCCACGGGCAGTTGCTGCAATTGCCGGCGCAGGTCTTCGATCAAGCGCGGGTCCAGGCGGGCGGTGGGCGGACGACGCTCGAACAGCGCCTGTA
The DNA here is from genome assembly GCF_034555295.1 of Pseudomonas sp. N-137. Lineage (NCBI taxonomy): Bacteria > Pseudomonadati > Pseudomonadota > Gammaproteobacteria > Pseudomonadales > Pseudomonadaceae > Pseudomonas > Pseudomonas sp. N-137. The sequence goes on along the minus strand of NZ_JAXUDQ010000032.1, from coordinate 49,927 downwards.
AATGCTCGCCCAGGGCCAGCCGTTGATCGGCCGGCAGATCACGCGGCAGGCTGCGGTCCCAATCCAGGGCAACCCAGGCCTTGATGAAGTCGGCATCGTAGTGCTCGTTGTCAGCGAGCATCAGGTAGGCCTTCAATCCTTCATAGAGGAAATCCGAACTGCCGCCGCTGTGCAGTTGCTCTTCGATACGCGTCAGCAAGCGTGGCGCGAACACGGCGATCAGCAACTTGCGATAGACACTGCCGGACTCGGCTTCGAGCATGTCGCCCTGATACAGACCCAGGCCCTCGGCCCAATCGGGCGCGTCGTCGGCCAGGTGCTTCACGGCGTTGAGCAATGGCAATACGGCGAGGACATCGCGTTGTGCCGGACTGAGGCTCTGCACGGCCTGACCCAGCGGCGCGACTTTCTGATCGACCTGGGTGATGTACGCCTGGTTGGCCCGATAGCTGATCCACCACAACGTCGAAACCACCAGCACCAAAGCCACAGTGGAGGCCAATACGCCCCGGGCGATCCACTTGCGTCGACGCTCGACCTTGGGATCGACGCCCACCAACCCACGCTCGGCGAACGCCACGGCGGTGAAGAGTTTTTCGATGAAGTAACTGCGCCCGGTGCCGGTCTGGCGTGCCAGGTGCTGACGGTCCAGATTCATGCTCTGGGCCATGGAGCCGATCAAGCGATCGATCGGGCTGCCTTCCTGGGTGCCGCTGGTGAAATACACCCCGCGCAGCAGCACACGCTCTTCGAAGGCATTGGGTTTGAACACGCCTTCGAGGAAACTTTGCAGACAATCTTTCAGCGCGCCGAACTGTTGCGGGAAACCGTAGATCAAGTCGCGCCGCGCCGGGTCGCGCTCTTGCTGCAAGCGTTCCACCAGGCGGTCGTTGAGGCGCTGCTCAAGGCCGGCGAATTCGCTTTGCAGATGCGCCAACGGGCTGTCGTTGCTCTTGCCATCGTCCAGGGCGAAGGTCATGCCCCAGACCTGGGCGCGCTCTTCCTTGCTCAGGCTGTCGAAGAACTCCATGAACCCGGGCACCAGGTCGAGCTTGGTCAGCATCAGGTAGATCGGGAAGCGTACGCCCAGTTGGGTGTACAGCTCCTGGATGCGCAAGCGAATCGCCGCAGCATGAGCCGCGCGCTCGGCGTCGCTGCCCAGCAGCAGGTCCGACAGACTGATGGCAATGAACGCACCGTCAATCGGGCGACGGGCGCGTTGTTTTTTCAGCAGCCCGAGAAAGCCCAGCCACGCGGCCTTGTCGACAGTCGCGTCGCTGTCCTGAGTGGTGTAGCGGCCAGCGGTGTCGAGCAGCACCGCCTGGTCAGTAAACCACCAATCGCAGTTGCGCGTGCCGCCCACGCCCCGTACCGCGCCGGCGCCCAGTTGCGCGGCCAACGGGAAATGCAGCCCGGAGTTGACCAGCGCAGTGGTCTTGCCCGAACCCGGCGGGCCGATGATCACGTACCACGGCAGTTCGTAGAGGTTGCGGCGCTCGTCCCCACCCAGCTTGGCTTTCTTCAACAGCGCCAAGGCTTCGTCCATGCGCTGGCGCAGGGTTTCGAGTTCTTCGGCCGTCGCGATGCTGGTAGGGTCGGGCGGGGTTTGTGCGGCCAGGCTGCGCATGACTTCGGCGGCCTGCCGGCGCGCCTGGATGATGCGAAACACCCGGTAGGCGATCCACACCGCAAACACCAGGATGATCAACGCCCAACGACGGCCTTCGGGCACCAGCCAGTCCAGCAACGGGCCGACGAACCAGATGATCAGGCTCAGGGCGATCAGCCCCAGCAGCGGGATGACCCAGCGGATCATAAAACTGAAAAACGCCTTCACTCGACCCCCTCCGCCAATACTGTGATTTCAACCCGACGATTGCGCGCACGCCCCCCTGCGGTGGCGTTGGAAGCCAACGGCTCGGTGTCGCTGCGGCCTTCGGCGCTGAAGCGCTCGGCCTGGCCGGTCTTGGCCGAAAGGATTTGCAGCACCGACTTGGCCCGCGCTTCGGACAACGCCCAGTTGGATGGGAACCTGAGGGTGGCAATCGGGCGATTGTCGCTGTGGCCGGTCACCAGGACCTGGCCCTTGACCTTGCGAATGGCATCGGCGATGCGCAGCATCAGCGGCTCAAGATCGTCGGAGATGCTGGCGCTGCCCGAGGCGAACAGTTCATCGCCACGGATGGTCACCACCGAGCGATCCACGGCATCTTCCACCGCGACCCGACCGGCCCGGATTTCATCGGCCAGGAAACCGGCCAGGCGTGGTCGCTCGATTACATTGGGCTGCACCACGGGGCGGTCGATGGCCTGCACCGGGATTTCTCCCAGGGCATGGATGTTCTTGAACACCGGCTCGGCATCGGAAGCCAGTTTCATGCGCAGACCGAACAGCAGCGCTAGCAACAAGGCCGCGCCGATGGCTACGGCGATCCACGGCGGCATGAATTGCGCCAGCCGATCCCGGGCCACGGTGACGCCGCGCCAGTGCGGCGACAGCTCACGCTCGTAGTCGCCACGGGCGCTGCGGATCACCGCGCTGGTGCGCTCGCGCAAGGCTTCCAGTTGGCTGCGCCCGTCGTTCATCACCCGGTAGCGCCCTTCGAAACCCAGGCACATGCACAGGTACAGAAGCTCCAGTAGGTACAAGCGTTCCCGTGGACTTTGCAGGCAATGCTCCAGAAGCTGGAACACCTTCTCACCGCCCCAGGCTTCGTTGTGCACGGTGATCAGCAGGCTCTGTTTGCCCCAGTCGCTGGTGCCGCCCCAGGGGGTACTCAACACGGCTTCATCCAGGGCGGTGCACAGGGCGTAACGAGCCAGCAGCACGTCATTGCGCACCACGCCGGCGGCTTCGGCGCGCTCCTCGAATTGACGCAGGTACGCCAACAGTTGCGCCCGCAGACTGGCCGGAGCCGGATGGGCAATGGTGTTGCGCAGGCGCGTCAACAGCGCCAGCAGCGGACCGGCCGCGCTTTCCAGCGGGTTGAGGCCTTGGGCCTTGCCGGTCAGGACCGGGGCGGCCGGCATCGATAGCGGTGCGGGCGCCGGCTGTGGACGACCAGGGTCCGGACGGCCAGAGTCCGGGCGGAATGGGTCGGCGCCACGGCCACCGGGCGTCGGCATGAACTGAGTACGATCGTCGTTGCTCATCGCGGTTTATCCTCGGATCGCCCAGAAAGCCAGATTCAGCCCCGGGAACTGGCCGGCGATGTGGAACGCGAACCCGCCGGAGTTGCTCAATTGCTGCCAGTGATCGCTACCGCGGTCGAGTTCGTAGTAAGTGGAGCCGGCGTGGTACGGAAGCTGGCGTGGCGCCACCGGCAACGGCAGCAGGCCGATGCCCGGCAGCTGCAGGTTGACCAGATCGCGAATGTGCTCCACCGAACCGACCTTGCTCTGCTGGCCGAAGCGACCGCGCAGGGTTTCGGCCGGGACATCGGCACGCACCACCAGGATGAAACTGGCGCTCTCGAGCAGGGTCTTGTCGGCCAGCATCGCCACGTGGATGCCGTAGGCTTTCTCGACAATCGGAATCGGCGTGGCCTTGCTGTCGATCAGCATCGACAGGGCCTCACGCAGGGCTTGCATGACCGGCGCGTAGCTGAGCGCCAGGTCATCATGCTGGTATTGCGGATATTCTTGCGGCCGACGCCCCGAGGCGGTGAAGGTCGAGAACTCACCGGCCAGGCTGACCAGCTCGCTGTAGAACCGTTCGGGGTGCAACGGGCTCAACTGGCTCAGGTGCTGGATCAGCGGCTGCGCGCGGTTGACCAATTGCAGCAGCATGAAATCGGCGATCTCCGAGGCGCCCCCGGCACCGGACGCCACCACCCGCCCGGCGAGGGCTTCGCCGCGTTGATGGAGCAGGCCCAACAGTTCGCTGCGAAACGCGGCCAACGGTTTGGAGGCGGCCACATCCAGCAGCGGCGGGATGTAGCTGTCGTCCAGCACCAGGGCGCGGTCGGCGCGTTTCTCCTTGATGCGTACCAGGCCGATGGCGGCGTAGTCACTGATGCCGTCCTGCGCGGTCAACAGGCGCAAGGCCCGCGAACCCAAGGCAACCGGCGCGCGGTTCTCGAACGGTGCGTTATCGTCACGCACTTCGCACACTTGGCTCACGTAGCGCGCAGCGCCGAGGGCTTCACCTTCGTCAACGGTGTCACGCGCACCGGCACGCTTGAGCGGCAAAGCCAGATACACCAGACCATCGCGCAGGTTGTCATCGACGTTCAGCGGAGTCGGCGCCAGGTCATCCTCGGGGATGTTGAACGGTGTGCCGTCCGGCAGCAGGCCCCGCGCCGAAACGATCGCCAGCTTGCCCTGGGCCAGCAGGCCCTGGTCGATCAGCAATTGGGAAAAACCCCAGGCGCCGGCCGACAGCGGACGGCTACGGGCGTCGATGAGGTTTTCCAGGTAACGGTCATGCTGCTGGAAGTGCTGCGTTCCAATGAACATGCCTTCCGACCAGACCACGCGATTGTTCCAGGACATGGGGGCTCCGATTGCTTATTGGGCAGGGCTGGATGGGGGAACGACGACGGCGCTGCGCACGGCGCGCACGTCGAGGCTGATCTGGTATTCGGTGTATTGGCGCGGCGGGACATTCATCACCGTGCGCCACAGTGACCGGTCCAGTTCGCGATAGCCCACCAGCACGCCGATATGGCGGGTAGCCGGATCGAGATCGCGTTGCAGGCTCAACTGCTGACCGGGCTGGACCAGCACTTCGTCCTGATCGATCAGGTCGGCACCGAGGGTCGCCTGGGCCCGTTCGGCCAGGGCGAAATAATCGGAGCGGGCGAAGGTGGCGGCATTTTTCAGTTCGAAAATTCGCACCCGGACCGGCGCCGGATGGCCGGTGGCGCCGGGGTTGAGGCCGGCAATGGCGTGAAAGTGCAGTTCGACGGCGGCGGTGTCAGCCTCTTCGGACTGTGGATCGGCCGCATCCTTGGCGCATGCCGTCAGCAGAAGCACGGTGGCGACTGCGAGTAAAAACCTGAAAATCATCCTGCGTCCTCAATGACGTTTGAGCTATCCGTTGATTGCTTTTAAAAGTGTTATAGGCGGCGCTGTCGCGCGCTGTGCTCTTCGTAGGCGCGACTGAATTCGCGTCCGAACAGGTCCTGGAAATCCTCCTGGGCTTCCCGGGAAATGTTGCTGTAGAGCTCGGTGAATTGCTGCCAGTACTGAGCCTGTCGCGAGCCGTTGAAAATGCTCGACAGACCAGCGGGTTTGCCCATGCGCTCTTCCAGTTGCGCCGGCTCAAAGCGCGCCAGCAAATGCTTGATGGCCGCTTCCACGCCGGCCATCACTGCCAGTTGGTGAGCGCGCAGGTCGTCGAAGCTGTCACGCACCGCCACATCCGGCGCCATGAACGCCTGATTGCCATGGCGCAGCAGCAACAACATGGCCTCCTCGACATTGGGGGCGAACTTCAGCGGGTTGTTTTCCACCGGCTGGATCATCGTTTGCTGAATGCGGAACTCGCCCTTGAGGCTGCTGCGGGCACGCAAGACATCGATCAAGCCTTCGACCATCAGCCGATAGCTGCGCCCGATGCTTTCCATCTGCGCCTCGGCCTGGGCCTGGTCCAGGCGCAACTGATCCAGCCCGGCGCCGCGCAGGAAGGCTTGCAACAGGTCGGGCTGGGCGGCGTCGAGCGGCTTGGGCGGCGTGGCCGGGGTTTGAACGCTGGTCACCGGCGCCTCGCGCAGCGGCGCAGGTTCGGCGGTGGCGTGGACCTGAGGCGGGGGTGTCGGCACCGGCTCTACGACAGGCGGCTCTACGACAGGCCGCTCGACAACGGGCGGTGGCGCAACCGGTGGCGCAGCGACAGGAATCGGAGCAACTGCCACGGGCGCGGGCTTGTCGCTGAACGGGTCCCAGTCCTCCGGTATCACCGAGGCCGAGGCCTGCGCCACAGGCTCGATCACCGGCGGCGGGCTGGGAGCAGCAATGGGCGTCGGTGGACGGAAATCATGCTGTTGGGCCGGCACATGGTCAGGCTGGGTGGCCGGCGGGACACTGCCCGGGCTCAGGAAGTCGAACAGGTCGGGCAAGGTGTCCATGGCCGAGGCGCCCTGGAAATGGGCCGGGGGAGCCACGGGCATCGGCGTAGGTGTATTCAAGCCGGCACCCTGATGTCCCATCAAGGCTTCGAAGCTGCTGGGCGCCTCAGCGAACGGATTGCTGTCGGAGACTGGCAGGTTGAAATCCACCCGCGCCTGGATTTCATAATCGCCAATGCGGATAACTTCGCCGTCTTGCAGCGGCTCACTGTTGCCCTTGCGCAAACGGACACCGGCCTTGACCAATTCCACACCATTAGTGCTGTTATCGGTTAAGTAATAACGCCCGTCTTTGTATTGAATAACGCAATGTTTGCCGGAAACCAGGCGCTCAGGGTCCGGTAATACCCAGTCATTATCGGAATTACGGCCAATTGCCATCACTCCCTGGTCCATGGACTTTTCAGAACACTGGCCCGGGGTAATCTTGTGATAACTAGTGATAGTCAAACACAGCGCCATCTTGCCTCCTTGCTGAACACTTGCGCATGCGATCGAGTGCCGGGATCTACGCCCGAACGACTCGCCGACAAACCTTTGCAACCGACTGCGAAACGGCTTTTTGCCAGCATGATTGCTGATATTAACCCGCCTGCATGACAAAAAACCTGCATCAGTGCCTGCCTTGACCTACTGGTCGCGCAGGTTGTTAAGCGCCTCACAACTGTCACACAGGGGAAATAGCTTACCTTGACAAGCCATAAGTACTACACCAAAAATGCACAACTTCTTGAATATACGTGATGGCACTTTAAGATCATTAAGCATCTAAAGAGCCATTAGCCTCAAGGAACATGTGGAGTTCCATTCGGAACTTGCGTGTGCACTGCCCGAGTTATTCAGCGGGCGATAGGGAGATCGAACGAAGTGGATGTGCCTCTGCTGCTCGCCGCCGTATCCGCGACTTCGCCGTGCGGTGAAGATTTGGAATATGACGCGGATTTCTTGCGCCTGGAACGCGATTCCCAAGGTCAGCCCGAGCGCAGCATGGGCGATTCGATATTGCCTGCCGAACCCCCTGAGTGGCGCAGCATCCAGCAGCAAAGCCTGGACCTGCTGCAACGCAGCAAAGACCTGCGCATCACCCATTTCCTGCTGCAAAGTTCCCTGGCCCTGGAAGGCATACCGGGCCTGGCCCGTGTGTTGACGCTGACCAGCGAATTGCTCAAGCAGTACTGGGCCGAGCTGCATCCGCGCCTGGACGCCGAGGACGACAACGATCCCACCGTGCGCATCAACGCCCTCGCCGGCCTGACATCCGATATCACCATTGGCCTGCTGCGCGAAAGCATTCTGGCCCGCTCGCGCACCTTCGGTGCCGTGAGCCTGCGCGCCGCCGCCAATGCCAGCGGCCTGCAAAGTTTCCCGAATGAAAGCCTCGGCGCTGAACAGCTCGCCGGAGCCCTGCTCGACAGTGATCCCGAGCAGCTGGAAATCACCCGCGCCGCCCTGCTGGAAGCCCGCAGCGCCGCCGAAGCCATCGAGCAACACGTCAGCGATCAAGTCGGTTCCGCCCAAGGCGTGGACCTTGGCCCGCTGAAGCAACCGCTCAAGATGGCCCTGCAGATTCTCGGCCAGTTCGCCCCACAGAGCGGCGACAGCGCCCTGCCCGAAGTCATCAGCAGCGGCGACGACAACACCGCGCCGGTTGAACACGCCCCCGCGCCGAGCGCGGGCGCGCCACGCAGCACCGCCCCTGGCGAAATCAACAGCCGCGACGACGTGCTGCGCAGCCTGGACCGGATTCTCGCGTACTACGCCCGTCAAGAGCCCTCCAGCCCCCTGCCGGTGCTGTTGAATCGGGCCAAGATTCTGGTGAACGCCGACTTTGCGACCATCGTGCGCAACCTGATTCCCGACGGCATGAGTCAATTTGAAAACCTGCGCGGCCCAGACAGCGAATAAAAGCGAACGGATCACGCAGTCACGTCACCGGCACCCCCGATGACGCCAACACCGTCGCTCAAGCGACCAGGAGCAGCAACGTGGCGAAGCAAAGTTCTCAGAAATTCATCGCGCGCAACCGTGCGCCTCGAGTGCAGATCGAGTACGACGTCGAGCTCTACGGCGCCGAGAAAAAGGTCCAGTTGCCCTTTGTCATGGGGGTGATGGCGGACCTGGCCGGCAAGCCCGCCGAGCCTCTGGCACCTGTGGCCGATCGCAAATTCCTTGAAATCGATGTCGACAATTTCGACTCGCGCCTCAAGGCCATGCAGCCTCGCGTGGCGTTCCATGTTCCCAACGAACTGACCGGCGAAGGCAACCTGAGCCTGGACCTGACTTTCGAAAGCATGGACGACTTCAGCCCGGCGGCCGTGGCCCGCAAGGTCGACTCGCTGAACAAGCTGCTCGAAGCGCGCACCCAACTGGCCAACCTGCTGACCTACATGGACGGCAAGACTGGCGCCGAAGAAATCATCATGAAAGCGATCAAGGACCCTGCCCTGTTGCAGGCCCTGGCCAGCGCGCCCAAGCCCGCCGATAACGAGCCCAAGGCTTAATCAGGACGAATGATCATGAACGAATCAGCACGTGAAAATCAGTCCCAGGCCCTGGGCACCACCGAAGTACCCAGCGAGTTCGCCTCGCTGCTGATGCAAGAATTCAAGCCCAAGACCGAGCGCGCTCGCGAAGCCGTCGAAACCGCCGTGCGCACGCTGGCCGAGCAGGCCCTGGCGCAGACTGACCTGGTGTCCAACGACGCCATCAAGTCGATCGAATCAATCATCGCCGCCATCGACGCCAAGCTCACCGCCCAGGTCAACCAGGTCATCCACCACCCCGACTTCCAGCAGCTGGAAAGCGCCTGGCGTGGCCTGCACTACCTGGTCAACAACACCGAGAGTGACGAGCAGCTCAAGATCCGCGTGCTCAACATCTCCAAGACCGACCTGCACAAGACCCTGAAGAAATTCAAGGGCACCGCGTGGGACCAGAGCCCGATCTTCAAGAAGATGTACGAAGAAGAATACGGCCAGTTCGGCGGTGAACCGTACGGTTGCCTGGTGGGCGACTACTACTTCGACCAGTCGCCACCGGACGTGGAGCTGCTGGGCGAGCTGTCGAAGGTCTGCGCCGCCATGCACTCGCCGTTCATTGCCGCCGCATCGCCGACCGTGATGGGCATGGGCTCGTGGCAGGAACTGTCGAACCCGCGCGACCTGACCAAGATCTTCACCACGCCGGAATATGCCGGCTGGCGTTCGCTGCGTGAATCGGAAGACTCGCGTTACATCGGCCTGACCATGCCGCGTTTCCTGGCGCGCCTGCCGTACGGCGCCAAGACCGACCCGGTGGAAGCCTTCGCCTTCGAAGAAAACACCGACGGCGCCGACAGCTCCAAGTACACCTGGGCCAACGCCGCTTATGCGATGGCGGTGAACATCAACCGTTCGTTCAAACACTTCGGCTGGTGCTCGCGCATCCGTGGCGTGGAATCCGGCGGTGAAGTGGAAAACCTGCCAGCCCACACCTTCCCTACCGATGACGGTGGCGTGGACATGAAGTGCCCGACCGAAATCGCCATTTCGGACCGCCGTGAAGCGGAGCTGGCGAAGAACGGTTTCATGCCGCTGCTGCACAAGAAAAACACCGACTTCGCCGCGTTCATCGGCGCCCAGTCGTTGCAGAAACCGGCCGAATACGACGACCCGGACGCCACCGCCAACGCCAACCTGGCCGCGCGCCTGCCGTACCTGTTCGCCACCTGCCGTTTCGCCCATTACCTCAAGTGCATCGTGCGCGACAAGATCGGCTCCTTCAAAGAGAAGGACGAGATGCAGCGCTGGTTGCAGGACTGGATCCTCAACTACGTCGACGGTGACCCGGCGCACTCCACCGAGACCACCAAGGCCCAGCACCCACTGGCCGCCGCCGAGGTCATCGTCGAGGAAGTCGAAGGCAACCCGGGGTACTACAACTCCAAGTTCTACCTGCGCCCGCACTATCAGCTCGAAGGGCTGACTGTGTCGCTGCGCCTGGTATCGAAACTGCCTTCGGCCAAGGGTGCGTAAAAACCTGTTGAACGGTACGCGGTAAACATGTGGGAGCGAGCCTGCTCGCGATAGCGGTGGATCCGTCGCCACCTGCGTTGCCTGACACGCCGTCATCGCGAGCAGGCTCGCTCCCACAGGGGGTCTTCAGTGAATTGGAGATCGCCTTCGTAGCGTTCAGCAGAACAGATTTCGCAAGGTCGGCGTCAATCAAACAATGTGGTAGAGACCACACAGGGAGAAAACATGGCTGTTGATATTTTCATCAAGATCGGCGACATCAAGGGCGAGTCCATGGACAAGGCCCACAAGGACGAGATCGATGTCCTGAACTGGAGCTGGGGCATGTCCCAGTCCGGCAACATGCACGTGGGCAGTGGCGGTGGCGCGGGCAAGGTCAACGTGCAGGACCTGTCGCTGACCAAGTTCGTCGACAAGGCATCGCCCAACCTGATGATGCATTGCGCCAGCGGCAAGCACATCGACAAGGTCAAGCTGACCGTGCGCAAGGCCGGTGGTGAAAGCCAGGTCGAGTACATGATCATCAATCTTGAAGAAGTGCTGATCACGTCCCTGAGCACCGGCGGCTCGGGCAACGATGATCGCCTGACCGAAAACGTCACCCTGAACTTCGCCAAGGTGATGGTCGACTATCAGCCGCAAAAAGCCGACGGCACCAAGGAAGGCGGCCCGGTCAAGTTCGGCTGGAACATCCGTCAGAACGTCAAGGTGTGATCGAACACGCCCCCGGTGCCAGGCGCCGGGGGTGTTTGGTGCTTGCTCGAATCCAATCCTTTCCCACCCGGTATCTGAGTCATGGCCAAGCCTTCGTTTATCAATTTGTGGAACAGCTATCCGCCCTACCCGTCCGCCAGTCCGGCTTGCGACGGTCCCTATGTCAACCAGTGCGCTATTCGTATGAGCATCGCCTTGTGCGGAGAAAAGACCTTACCGGTCAACTCATCGACTTATACGCTGGATCCCAAATGCGCCCATGGACATGCCCGCGGCGCGGAGTCATTGGCCAACTGGCTATGGAGGAAGAACCGCCTAGGCCCACCGAAGGTCTACACCACCAGCGTGGCAGACCGCACAACACTGATGGGCAAAACCGGAATCATCTTCTTCAAAGACTGCTACCAACAGAACAGCGACACTGCCGGTCGACCTACTGGTGATCACATCGACCTGTGGAACCGTGGCCTGACCAAGAGCGGTGATCTGTTCTCAAGATCCAAGGCCATCTGGTTCTGGGAGCTTTCGTGATGCGCAGCCCTTTGTTTCTTTCGGCGCTGGCGGTAAGCCTCGTCAGTCTAAGCGCGTGCGCCGGGCAGGAAACAGTCGCTCCGGCAGCCCTGACGCAAGCAGTTTTCGTCGGATATCCGGTGAGCCTGATCGACGTTCAAGGTCGCTGCACGCTCGTTAAACCTGACCAGAGCCACCTGACGCTCGATATGGAATGGCCTTGCCAGTTCAGCCTGGGCCCGGACAAGCAACTGCGTGTGGAGACCTTCAACCAAGTGCCGATTTTCTTGGTCGAACGCAGCGAACACATGCCCGCTCCCAGCCGCGATTGCTTGACCAAAATTCAAGCAGTACGCCTGGTCAAGGAAACATTGGAGGTCTCGGATGTGAGCCAATTCGCCTCCTGCGGCCCTGGCCAATGGGATCAAAAAATGTATACGGCGCTCTTTCGGTGGTAACCGAAATCGCCACCCGCGATCGCCTGCAACCGTCCCTGTTGGACCGGTTGACCGACGACGATCCGAGCAACCCCAAGGAAAGCGCCGACAAGCGCGTGTTGTCGCTCACCCAGTTGAAAGCCTCGGTGCTGCGTGACCTGGCGTGGTTGCTCAACACCACATCGTTGCTCGATACCGACGCCACGCTGCACACCCCGGCAGGCACGTCTGTGGTCAATTTCGGGTTGCCGGCGCTGGCCGGCAACAGCGCATCGAACGTCGACCTTCCGGCCTTGGAAGCGTTGATCCACCAAGCCATCGCCACGTTCGAACCGCGCATCTTGCGCCACACCCTGAGGGTGCGAGCCCGAGCAACCGCCGAGATGAACCACAACGCCTTGAGTTTCGAGATCGAGGGTGACCTCTGGGCGCAGCCCGTGCCGCTGCGCCTGATGCTGCAAACCGACCTGGACCTGGAAACCGGCCACGTGCGCGTGGTCCAAGCCGACCAGCGGAGACGCCCATGAATCCGCGCCTGCTGGAGCTGTACAACCAGGAACTGCACCACGTGCGCGAAAGCGCGGCGGAGTTCGCCAAGGAATACCCCAAGATCGCCAGTCGGCTGACGTTGTCCGGGATGGACTGCGCCGACCCGTACGTCGAACGTTTGCTGGAAGGCTTCGCCTACCTGACGGCGCGGGTGCAGCTCAAGCTCGATGCCGAGTACCCGACCTTCACCCATAACCTGCTGGAAATCGCCTACCCCCACTATCTGGCGCCCACGCCGTCGATGACCGTGGTGCAACTGCAGACCGACCCCGATGAGGGCTCGCTGAGCGGCGGCTTTGCGCTGCCCCGGGACACCGTCCTGCGCGCCGCCCTGGGGCGTGAAACCCAGACCTGCTGCGAGTACCGCACCGCCCACGCGGTGACGCTGTGGCCGTTGCAGGTCAGCCAGGCCGAGTACTTCGGCAACCCGTCCGCCGTGCTCGGACGCCTGGCCGCCAGCGAACCGAAGGCCAAGGCCGGCCTGCGCCTGACCCTGCGTACAGGCGCCGAACTGCCGTTCAACAGCCTGCCCCTGGACAACCTGCCGCTGTACCTCAGCGGTGCCGACGAACAGCCCTTCCGTCTCTACGAACAACTGCTGAGCAATGCTTGCGCGGTGTTCGCCCGCAAGCCCGGCGGCGATTGGGTTGAACGCTTGCCTCAGGACGCGCTGTGCTCGCGGGGTTTCGACGATGCCGATGCCGCGCTGCCCGTGGTCTCGCGCGCCTTCCAGGGCTATCGCCTGTTGCAGGAATACTTCGCCCTGCCCCATCGGTTCCTGTTCGTCGACTTCACCCAATTGAGCCGCGCGGTCAAGCGCTGCGACGGTCAGGAGCTGGAGCTGATCGTGCTGTTCGACCGGCACGACCCGAGCCTGGAGGGCAGCGTCGGCGCCGCGCAGTTCCTGCCGTTCTGCACCCCGGCGATCAACCTGTTCCCCAAGCGCCTGGATCGCATCCACCTCTCGGAGCGGGTCAACGAACATCACGTCATCGCCGACCGCACCCGACCGATGGATTTCGAAGTGCATTCGCTGACCGGCCTCACCGGCCACGGCACCGGGCCGGAGCAGCCGTTCCTGCCGTTCTATGCCGTGCGCGATCCGTCCCGTTATGGCCGCGACCAGGCCTATTACACAATACGGCGTGAGCCACGAGTATTGTCCAGCGACCAACGACGCAACGGCCCGCGCTCGACCTACGTGGGCAGCGAAACCTTCGTCAGCCTGGTGGACAGCCAGCAGGCGCCCTATCGCCACGACCTGCGCCAACTGGGCGTGACGGCGCTGTGCACCAACCGCGACCTACCGCTGTTCATGAGTGTGGGCAACGGCAAGACTGATTTCACGTTGGCCGACAGCGCGCCCGTCGGCGCGATTCGTTGCGTCGCCGGCCCCAGTCGACCACGGGCCAGCCATGCCCACGACGCCAAGGCCTGGCGTTTGATCAGCCAGCTCTCGCTCAATTACCTGTCCCTGAGCGAGCAAGGCCAGGGCGCCGCCGCCCTGCGCGAACTGCTGCGCCTGTACGGCGACAGCAACGATGCGGCGGTGCAGTTGCAGATCGAAGGCCTGCGCGAAGTCAGCAGCAAGGCCTGCACCCGACGCCTGCCGATGCCCGGCCCGATCGTGTTTGGTCGGGGCCTGGAAATCACCCTGGAATTCGATGAAAACGCGTTTCGCGGCACTGGGGTGTTTTTGCTCGGTGCGGTGTTCGAGCGCTTCCTGGCACGCTACGTGTCGATCAACAGTTTTACCGAAACGGTGATCCGTACCACCGAACGCGGCGAGATCATGCGATGGAAAGCCAAGCCCGGACGTCGTCCGACCCTTTGAGTACCCTGGACGCGATGCACCAGGAGCCCTGGGAATACGACTTCTTCCAGGCCTTGCGCCGTATCGAGTGCGAATCCCCCGAGCTGCCGCGCCTGGGCCATTCATTGCGCCTGGCCGATGACCCGCTGCGCCTGGGGCAACAGGCCGAATGCACCTTCGCCCCGGCGACCCTGGCCTCGGTGCAACCGGGCCTCGACGGTGCGCCGGCACGCCTGGAGCAGTTCTTCTTCGGCCTCGGCGGCCCCAACGGCCCGCTGCCGCTGCACATCACCGAATACGTGCGCGAACGTCAGCGCAACAACGCCGACAGCACCAGCAAACGGTTCCTCGATGTGTTCCACCATCGCCTGCTCAGCCTATTCTACCGGGCCTGGGCCGAAGCGCGGCCAACGGTCAGCCATGATCGCCCGGACGATGACTACTGGTCGGCGCGCCTGGCCGCCCTCAGTGGTCGGGGCATGCCGAGCCTGCTCAAGCAGGGGCTGATCCCCGACACGGCGAAGCTGCATTACAGCGGCCACTTGTCGGCGCAAACCCGCTACCCGGACGGCCTGAAGGCCATCATCAGCGAGTACTTCAGCCTGCCGGTGGAGATCGAAGAATACGTCGGCCAATGGCTGGAACTGCCAGAACGCAGCCGCGTGGGCGTCAGCGCCCATCAGTTGGGCGTGGACTTTTGCCTGGGCCGCTACGTGTGGGATCGCCAGCACAAATTCCGCATTCGCCTGGGGCCACTCAAGCTCGATGACTACATGGGCATGTTGCCCGGCAGCCAACCCTTCAACGAGCTGGTGGCCTGGGTCGCCGAATACCTGGGCCATGAACTGGACTGGGACCTGAACCTGATCCTGGAACAACCCGAAGTACCGGCGCTGCAACTCAACGGTAGTTTGCGCCTGGGGTTCAACACCTGGTTGGGACGCCCCGAAACAGATGCCAAGGATTTAATACTGGCCCGGCATTACGCCGAACAGGCCAACACCTCACAGACCTCAAGGAGCCATGAGCATGGGTGAAATCAGTCGCGCCGCGTTGTTCGGCAAACTCAACAGCGTGGCCTACAAAGCCATCGAAGCCGCCACCGTGTTCTGCAAGTTGCGCGGTAACCCCTACGTGGAACTGGCCCACTGGTTTCATCAGTTGCTGCAACTGCAGGACTCGGACCTGCACCGCATCATCCGCCAGTTCAATATCGAGCCGGCACGCCTGGCCCGCGACCTGACCGAAGCCCTGGACCGCCTGCCACGGGGCTCGACCTCCATCACCGACCTGTCTTCCCACGTTGAAGAAGCCGTGGAACGCGGTTGGGTCTACGGCAGCCTGATGTTTGGCGAAAGCCAGGTGCGCACCGGTTACCTGGTGCTTGGTATTCTCAAGACGCCAAGCCTGCGCCATGCGTTGCTGGGGCTGTCGTCGGAGTTCGACAAGGTCAAGGTCGAGGCCTTGAGCGAGCGCTTTGACGAATACGTCGGCGACTCCCCGGAAAACGCCCTGACCGCCAGCGACGGTTTCAACGCCGGCGCCGTGCCGGGCGAAGCCAGCGGCGCCATGGCCCCCAGCGCCATGGGCAAACTGGAAGCCCTCAAGCGCTTCACCGTGGACCTCACCGAACAGGCGCGCAGCGGTAAGCTCGACCCCATCGTCGGTCGCGACGAAGAGATCCGCCAACTGGTGGACATCCTCATGCGCCGCCGGCAGAACAACCCGATCCTCACCGGTGAAGCCGGCGTGGGCAAGACCGCCGTGGTCGAAGGCTTTGCCCTGCGCATCGTCGCCGGCGACGTGCCGCCATCGCTCAAGGACGTGGAGCTACGCAGCCTCGATGTCGGCCTGCTACAGGCCGGCGCGAGCATGAAAGGCGAGTTCGAACAGCGCCTGCGTCAGGTCATCGAAGATGTCCAGGCGTCGCCCAAACCGATCATTTTGTTCATCGACGAAGCCCACACCCTGGTGGGCGCCGGTGGCGCTGCCGGCACGGGTGACGCGGCCAACCTGCTCAAGCCGGCCCTGGCCCGCGGCACCCTGCGCACGGTAGCGGCCACGACCTGGGCCGAGTACAAGAAGCACATCGAAAAAGACCCGGCCCTGACCCGGCGTTTCCAGGTGGTGCAAGTGGCCGAGCCGTCCGAAGACAAGGCGCTGCTGATGATGCGCGGCGTGGCCTCGACCATGGAAAAACACCATCAGGTGCAGATCCTCGACGAAGCCCTGGAGGCCTCGGTCAAACTGTCCCACCGCTACATCCCGGCGCGCCAGTTGCCGGACAAATCCGTGAGTCTGCTGGATACCGCCTGCGCCCGTGTCGCCATCAGCCTGCACGCGGTGCCGGCCGAAGTGGACGACAGCCGTCGGCGCATCGAAGCGCTGGAAACCGAGCTGCAAATCATCGCCCGTGAACACGCCATCGGCATTGCCATTGGCAGCCGTCAGACCCAGAGCGAAAACCTGCTGAGCGCCGAACGCGAACGCCTGGCCGAGCTGGAAGGCCGCTGGGCCGAAGAGAAAGCCTTGGTGGACGAGTTGCTCGCCACCCGTGCCACCCTGCGCGAGCGCGTCGGCGTGGTGGACAGCGAAGACAACAGCGAAGCTTGCGACAACGAAAGCCACGCCCTGCGCGAGCAACTGGTGGACCTGCAACAGCGCCTGACCGCGCTGCAAGGCGAAACCCCATTGATTCTGCCGACCGTGGACTACCAGGCCGTGGCCTCGGTGGTCGCCGACTGGACCGGTATCCCGGTGGGCCGCATGGCTCGCAACGAACTGGAAACGGTGCTCAACCTCGACCAGCACCTGAAAAAACGCATCATCGGCCAAGACCACGCCTTGCAGATGATCGCCAAGCGCATCCAGACCTCCCGCGCCGGCCTGGACAACCCGAGCAAGCCCATTGGCGTGTTCATGCTCGCCGGCACCTCTGGCGTGGGCAAGACCGAAACCGCCCTGGCCCTGGCCGAAGCCATGTATGGCGGCGAGCAGAACGTCATCACCATCAACATGAGCGAGTTCCAGGAAGCCCACACCGTGTCCACCCTCAAGGGCGCGCCACCGGGCTACATCGGCTATGGCGAAGGCGGCGTACTGACCGAAGCCGTGCGGCGCAAACCGTACAGCGTGGTGCTGCTGGACGAGGTGGAAAAAGCCCACCCGGATGTGCATGAGATTTTCTTCCAGGTGTTCGACAAAGGCGTGATGGAGGACGGTGAAGGCCGGGTGATCGACTTCAAGAACACCTTGATTCTGTTGACTACCAACGCCGGTACCGAACTGATTGCCCAGGTCTGCAAAGACCCGCAGAACGTGCCCGAGCCCGAGGACATCGCCAAGGCCCTGCGCCAGCCGCTGCTGGAGATTTTCCCGCCGGCCCTGCTGGGTCGCCTGGTGACGATTCCGTACTACCCGCTCAGCGACGAGATGCTCAAGGCCATCACCCGCCTGCAACTCAACCGCATCAAGAAGCGCGTAGAGAACACCCACAAAGTCGCCTTCGACTACGACGACGCGGTGATCGACCTGATCGTCTCGCGCTGCACCGAAACCGAAAGCGGCGGACGCATGATCGACGCCATCCTGACCAACAGCCTGCTGCCGGACATGAGCCGCGAGTTCCTGACCCGCATGCTCGAAGGCAAGGCGCTGGCCGGCGTGCGGATCAGCGCCCGGGATAACGAATTGCAGTACGATTTCAGCGACGCGGCCTGACGGTAAGGAACACCGTAAAACCCTGTGGGAGCGAGCTTGCTCGCGATAGCGCAAGTACATTCAACATCAATGTTGACTGATACGCCGCCATCGCGAGCAAGCTCGCTCCCACAGTGGCATCTTCCACAGTGGGGGTTGCGTTCCTTCAGCTATTACAACTTGCACGGGACACTCGATGTTATTCAACCAAGCCTCACGCCTGGCCAAAATCACCAGCCCCCTGGGACCTGAGGTGCTGTTGCTCAAGGACATGGGCGGCGGCGAAGAGCTGGGGCGGCTGTTCAACTACGAGTTGCAGTTGCACTCGCTGGACAACGCCATCGACCTCAACCAGGTGCTCGGCAAACCCATGTGCGTGAGCCTGCAACTGGACGGCGGCGGCGAGCGGCATTTCCACGGCATCGTTTCGCGCTTCAGCCAGAACGTTGACCAAGGCCAGTTCGCCAGTTACCAGGCGACCTTGCGGCCCTGGCTATGGCTGCTGACCCGTACCTCCGATTGCCGGATTTTCCAGAACCTGACCATCCCGCAGATCATCAAGCAGGTGTTTCGCGACCTGGGTTTTTCCGACTTCGAAGACGCCCTCAGCCGCCCCTATCGCGAGTGGGAATACTGCGTGCAGTATCGCGAAACCAGCTTCGATTTCGTCAGTCGCCTGATGGAACAGGAAGGGATCTACTACTTCTTCCGCCACGAACAGGGCCGTCATGTATTGGTGCTGGCCGACGCCTATGGTGCCCACACCACGGTGCCCGGCTACGGTTCGGTGCCCTACTACCCCAAGAACGAACAGCAGCGCGAGCGCGACCATATCCACGACTGGCACCTGGCCCAGGAAGTGCAGCCCGGCTCGCTGGAACTCAACGACTACGACTTCCAGCGCCCCAGCGCGCGCATCGACGTGCGTTCGGCCATGCCGCGCCCGCACACCGCCGGCGACTATCCGCTGTACGACTACCCCGGCACCTATGTCCAGAGCCAAGACGGCGAACACTACGCCCGCACCCGCATCGAAGCCTTGCAAACCCTGCACGAGCAAGTGGAGCTGGCCGGCAACGCTCGCGGCCTGGGCTCGGGCCACCTGTTCAGCCTCACCGGCTTCACCCGCCAGGACCAGAACCGCGAATACCTGATCGTCGGCGCCCGCTATTACGTGTCCCAGGAAAGCGGTGAAACCGGCGGCGGCGCGCCTTCGGCCCAGTTCGAAAGCAGCCTGACCTGCATCGTCGCCCAACAAAGCTACCGGCCGCTGCCCACGACCCATCGCCCCATCGTCAAAGGCCCGCAGACCGCGTTGGTGGTCGGCCCCAAGGGCGAGGAAATCTGGACCGATCAGTTCGGCCGGGTGAAGGTGCATTTCTACTGGGACCGTCACGACCAGTCCAACGAAAACAGCTCGTGCTGGATTCGCGTGTCACAGTCCTGGGCCGGGAAAAACTGGGGCTCGATGCAGATCCCGCGCATTGGCCAGGAAGTGATTGTCAGCTTCCTGGAAGGCGACCCCGACCGGCCGATCATCACCGGTCGCGTCTACAACGCCGAACAGACCGTGCCTTATGACCTGCCCGCAAACGCCACCCAGAGCGGCATGAAAAGCCGTTCGAGCAAGGGCGGCACCCCAGCGAATTTCAACGAAATCCGCATGGAAGACAAAAAAGGCGCCGAGCAGTTGTACATCCATGCCGAGCGCAACCAGGACATTGTGGTGGAGGTCGATGAAAGCCACTCGGTGGGTCACGACCGCAACAAGAGCATCGGCCACAACGAGACGGTGACCATCGGCAACAACCGCCTGCGCATCGTCAAGCAGGAAGACATCCTGTCGGTGGGCCTGCGCAAGACCGACAGCATCAGCCAGAGCTACGTCATTGAAGTGGGCGAGAACCTGCGCCTGGTCTGCGGCGAAAGCATTCTGGAGCTCAACGCCAGCGGCCAGATCAATTTGACCGGCGTGCAAATCAGCTTCTATGCCAGCGGCGATGCCGAATTCAACACCGGCGGCGTGCTGCACCTGAACAACGGCGGCGGCCCCGGTGCCACGCCCGACGGCCAGGGCGTCAAGGCCAGCATCGACGCCAATATCGCTGCCGCGTTCCCCAAGGGTTAACCTCGAGATTTATGCGCCATGACTTACCGCATCAATGAATTCCAGTTCCAGCTGCCGCCCAGCGAGTTGCTGGATGCAACGATCAACATCCTCAAGTTCCCTGAACTGGGCACCTCCTTGATCGTCAGCCGCAGCTTGCTGGCCGACGGCGAAACCCTGCAGAGCAACCTCGACGAGCAGCTCAAACGCCTGGAAAAACAGGTCCAGGACCTGCGCGCTCAACCGGGCGTCGCCGTGCGCCTGGGCGCCAATCAGGAAGTCGAAGGCATCGAGCTGCGCAGCCAGTTCAACAAGGGCAACGAAAAGGTCTTCCAGTTTCAGCTCGCCCTGGTACTGCCCGGCACGCGCAAGATGCTTGCCTTGAGCTACGTCAAAGCCGAGAAGCTCGGTGATGCTGAAGCAGCGCATTGGGCGACGATCAAGGGCTCGTTGTTGTTTGACGTTCCGGCTTGATGAGCGAACTGCATGTCTGACGCTCTCTGGGCCGCCCGGCTGGGCGATGCGCTGGACCACACCTCAATGATGGCTGACATTCTTGGAGGCGTGCTGGAGGTAGCAGCCAACATTGCGATTACCGCCCTAGCGACGGCTGCGGTGGTGGCGGCTACGGGCATCACAGTCGCCACAGGCGGGTTAGGTTGCTTCCTGCTCGGCGCCGTGGTGGGTGCCGTCGTTGGCCTTGCCATGAGCAAGACCGGGGCCGACGAAGGGCTGAGCAATATCTGCGAAGGCATTGGCAACGCGCTGTTCCCGCCCACGGTGCAAGCGAACATCCTCACCGGCTCAACCAACACCCTGACCAACAACATCCCAGCCGCTCGCGCCGCTGGGGCGATTCAATCCCATGTCGCACCAGCAGGCACCGAGCTTGAGGCACTTGAGCCGCAAGCCGAGCCCAGCTATCTGGACATGGCCGAGAACTTTTTCTCGCAGATGTGGCGCCCCACTGTTGCAACACCCGCGCCCGGCGCCGTACCCAAGCCGCTGGATATGATCGCGTGCATGAAACATCCGCCGATGCCGCCGCAGTTTTTGGCCGAAGGATCGGACAAAGTCACCATCAACGGCCAGCCAGCAGTGCGCAGCGGCGACCGCAGCACCTGCGATGCCAAGGTCGTGTCATCCGGGCTGATTTCACCCGATGTCACCATTGGCGGCGGCTCGGTGGTGGTGCGCGAGATTCGCAGCGGCAAGACTCCGGGCGTCGGTCTGGCAGTCACCGCGCTGCTGATGCTCAAGGGCGGCAAAGGCAAGTTCCTGAGTAACCTGCCGTGCATGCTGGTGGGCGGCGCGGCGTCGATGGCGGTCAGCAGCGCGATGGGCGCCGCGGCCAACGCTACTATGGGTTCGTCGAACCCGGTGCATGCCGCCACCGGGGCCAAAGTTCTGGGCGATGTCGAGGAGATGGACTTCGTCCTGCCCGGCATCTTGCCAATCGACTGGCAACGCTTCTACAACAGCCGCGACGAGCGCCGCGAAGGTATGTTCGGTGCGGGCTGGAGCGTAGCCTACGAGGTGCGCGTCGAGATCCTGCCTCACCCCGAGGGCGGTGAAACGCTGGTCTACACCGATGAACAGGGCCGGCGCATCGACATGGGTTCCATCCCTCTGGGCGGCGCCGTGTTCAGTCCCGGTGAAGGGCTCAGCGTACGACGGCATGCCAATGGCCAATTGCTGATCGACAGCTCAGACGGCCTGTACCGGTTGTTCGAACCCACCCCGGGCCATGCATCGCTGCTGCGCCTGAGTCAGTTGGGCGACCGCAATGACAACCGCATCTACCTCGACTACGACGACACAGGTCGGTTGGTACAGTTGCGAGACACCTTCGACCTGACCAGCATCGCGCTGGCGTACCACAAACGCTGGCCGCAACGGGTCAGCCGGATAGACCGGCTTTACGCTGATCAACGCCGTGAAGTGCTGATGCACTACGATTACGACGCCCAGGGTGATCTGACCGAGGTCCGTCAATCCAACGGTTACGTGAAACGCCGCTACGCCTACGATGCCGGACGGCGCATGGTAGAGCACCAACTGCCCACCGGGCTGCGCTGCTTTTACGAATGGGCCTTAATCGAAAAGCGAGAATGGCGGGTTGTTCGCCACTGGACCGACGCGGGCGACACTTACGCCTTTGACTACGACCTGGCTGCCGGGACTACGCGCATCACCGACGGTTTGAATCGCATCAGCACCCGTCGCTGGGATAGGCGGTATCAGATCACCGAAGCCACCGATGCCCTGGACCGTACCTGGGCCTTCCAGTGGAACGAGGAAAGCCAGTTGGTGGCGGCAACCGCCCCCAACGGCGGACAACATCAATTCAGTTATGACGAGGCGGGTAACCTTTGCCAGACGTCTGACCCACTCGGACGCAGCGAGTCAACACTGTGGCTCGAACACTGGGCGCTGCCCCTGACCGAAACCGATGCCGCGGGCAATACCTGGCAGTACCGCTATGACTCGCGTGGCAACCGCATTCGCGAAACCGATCCGTTGGGCAACGTCACCCGCTATCGCCATGACGCCCACGGTCAGGTGGTGGAAGTTGTCGACGCCATCGGCAAACGCAAAACCATGCGTTGGACGCCCCTTGGCCAGCTCAGCGAGCACACTGATTGTTCCGGCTACACCACACGGTTCAGTTATTGCGAGCGCGGGACGTTGCTCAGCAGCACCGACGCACTGGGGGAACGGACGCTTTTCAGCTATGACGACCAAGGCAGGCTGCTGACCAAGCAATTACCGGACGGACGTACCGAGCAATATCAGCGCGATGCGAGCGGCCAGTTGATCGGCTACAGCGACCCCGCCGGGCACACTACGCATTTCCAGCACACCCTCAATGGGCAACTGCGCGTGCGTACCGACGCGCATGGTCGACGGGTAGAGCTGAGCTACGACAACTACGGCCGCCTGCTGGCGCTGACCAACGAAAACGGTGAATGCTACCGGTTTGCCTGGGACGCTGGCGACCGTTTGACCGCCCAGCACAGCCTGGACGGCAGCCTCAAACGCTACGCCTACGACCCACTGGACAACGTCACCCGCATGGAAGTGCTCGCGGTTGCGGGCAGCACCGACCTGGACCTCGCGCCGCAAGCATCGATCACCCATGAGCTGGAGCGCGACGCAATGGGTCGGCTGGTGGCCAAAGTCACTACAGACGGGCGCACCGAGTACCGCTATGACGCGCTCGATCAGGTCAACGCCATCACCTTCACCGCGCTTACCGGTGAGCAGCAAAGCATCGGCTTGAACTACGACGCTCTTGGGCAACTGATCGCCGAGCAAGGCTGGGCCGGACGCCTGGAGCATCGCTACGATGAGCTGGGCAATCTGACCCAGACGCGGCTCCCCGATGGTCGCTGGCTAAACCGCCTGCATTACGGCAGCGGCCACCTGCACCAGATCAACCTTGACGGCCAGGTCATCAGCGACTTCGAACGCGACCGCCTGCACCGTGAAGTGCTGCGCACCCAAGGGCGCCTCAGCACCCGCAGCGAATACGACCGCAGCGGTCGCCTGCGCGCACGCCAACGTCGGCAACAGGGCCAGTCCGCGCTGTTACCACCGGCGGCGCAATCACTGTTTGGCTATGACAGCAGTGATCAACTGGTAGAACGCTTCGACAGCCAGCCTGACGCCCCTCATCGCCATCTGCTGCACTACGACGCCACCGGACGCATTCTCGCCAGCCAGGACAACCTCCAGGGCCAGCGTGAAGGCTTCGCCTATGATCCGGCCGCCAACTTGCTCGATAGCCTGGGCACCGAACGGGTCGCTCATAACCGTTTGCTGACCTATCAGGACAAGCGCTACCGCTATGACGGTTTCGGCCGCATGGTGGAAAAGCGCAGCGCCCGGCGGGGTGTCCAGCGCATGCGCTACGACGCCGAACAGCGTTTGGTGGAGGTTAGAAACGATAACGGCTCGGTCGTGAAAATGACCTACGACCCGCTGGGCCGGCGCATCGAAAAAGCCGAATACGACCGCCATGCCACCCTGCTTAGCCGCACCCGCTTCACCTGGGATGCACTGCAACTGTTGCAGGAACACCGCGACAACCAGACCAGCCTGTACATCTACGCCGACGACAGCCACGAACCGTTGGCAAGGGTCGACGGCCTGGGTGAACACCAGAAAATCCGTTACTACCACAACGACTCCAACGGTCTGCCCGAACAACTCTCGGAAGCCGACGGACACACTCTTTGGCGGGCCCGTTACCAGGTGTGGGGCAACACCGTAGAAGAGCTACGCGAACCGTATTACATCGAAGAGCAGAACCTGCGTTTCCAGGGCCAATACCTGGACCGGGAAACCGGGCTGCACTACAACACCTTGCGCTTCTACGACCCGGACATCGGTCGCTTTACCACACCGGACCCCATCGGTTTGGCCGGTGGGCTGAACCTCTACCAGTACGCGCCAAACCCGGTGAGCTGGATCGACCCCTCGGGTCTGATGAAGTGCTCGACGCCACCTAAGGGCCGCAAGGTCAACCGGACGGTTTATCGCTTTGAAGAGCCAGGACGGATCAGCACAACCTGGACGGCGCACAAGTGGAACGTTGCCTCCAGACATCGTTACACCGCCCCCGGACTGGGTGGTGTCTATGGCGCCAACTCACGCAAGACCGCCATGGGCGAGGTCAACCACTGGGGTGTGGACCTTTCCACCCGGGTGTTGGTAAGCAAGAAAGTGCAACTCAACAACGTTCTGGATCTGACCCGGGCTGATGTGCGTAAACAACTGGGGGTTTCGCTAAAGAGCATTACCGGCAACAAATACACCCAGACTCATCAAATAGGCGCCTGGGCCAAGGCCAATGGTTATGATGGGATCCTGGCACCGTCGGCGCGAAACCCGACCGGCAGCAACTTGATTTCCTTTGCAGGTTTTTAAAATGGGACTGGAAGACGAATACGTCGGCGATGCCGATTGGCAAACTTTCGTGCGGTTGTACGAAGAGGACTACCTCGACGACAACGCCCGCATGCTGGCCAAGGCCATGGATGACAACCTCGACATGGCAGTGGTGCTCTACGGAAAAAGGGGGCTCAAGGAAGGGTTCTGGTGGCTGGAACAGACCGTGCCCGCCCTGGGTAACAAACGCCCGGCCGATTGTCTCAAGACCCCGAAACTGATCAAGCGTCTGAGAATGGCCTTGATGAGCATGCCCTGATACGCCAGTAGCGTGTTGGAGAACGTCACCCCGCGATGGCCTCTACCCCCTAAGAATTTCGCCGGAAAGCCCTCATGCTTTGGCCTACGAGAGACGCCATGAGCCTGAAACAAGAGTTCGTTGCCTTCACGGCAACCCGGCAGCAACAAACCTGCGCCGTGGTCTTGATCGCAGGTGGCGCATCCAGGTGAACGAAAGATCAGGATCAAAAGA
This sequence comes from Pseudomonas sp. N-137, assembly GCF_034555295.1. Classification (NCBI taxonomy): domain Bacteria; kingdom Pseudomonadati; phylum Pseudomonadota; class Gammaproteobacteria; order Pseudomonadales; family Pseudomonadaceae; genus Pseudomonas; species Pseudomonas sp. N-137. Next base: position 24,589 of record NZ_JAXUDQ010000032.1, on the reverse strand, counting down.
TCGCAGCCTTCGGCAACTCCGACACTGCACCCCGCCCTTCGTCGCCTGAAAAGGAACTTCGCCCCGAATCCCTTATCTCAAAGAGCACTTCGCCATACTGGCGGGCTTTGGAGCAAGCGCGTGCCAATCCACAGCAGTGCACGTTCTTTGAGATTTGTGCCGATGGTCGACAAGAACCTACAGGATTCGTCCCAACCTCACTGGCCCGAAGCGGCCCAGACGCTCATGGCGCTGATGCACGCCCAGGGCGAAGTCGCGCGCCTGAGCGAGCGTGAGCAGCTATTCAGCTCATTGCTGGTCAGCGTCAACGCGGTGCTCTGGGCGTTCAACTGGGAAACCCGACAGGTCCTGTATGTCAGCCCCGCCTATGAACGAATCTTCGGTCGGCCGGCAGGTCTGGTGCTGGCTGATTTCAATGAATGGCGCGACGCAATCTACCCCGACGACCTCGAATACGCGGAGCGCAGCCTGGCCGAAGTGCTGGTCAAAGGTGCCGTGGAGGATCGTGAGTACCGCATCATCGCTGCCAATGGCCAGATCCGCTGGCTGAGCGACAAATGCTTCATCAACCGTAAGGCTGAGTCGGGGCAACCGGTGATCGTGGTGGGCATTGCCGAAGACATCACTGAAAAGAAGCTGCTGGAAAGCGAACTGCAACGACTGGCAACCACCGACGTTCTGACTCAGAGCAGCAATCGCCGCCACTTCTTCGAATGCGCTCACCGTGAATTCGAGCAGGCACGACTGCAGGGCACACCCATGGCGTTCCTGTTGCTGGACATCGATGATTTCAAAGTGATCAACGACACCTACGGTCATCAGGAAGGCGATAACGTGCTGCAGAAAATCGCCGAAAGCGGACGTTCCGTTCTCAGACGCGGTGATCTGTTTGGACGAATCGGTGGTGAAGAATTCGCCGCGGTGTTCCCTGGCTGTGCCCCGGACATGGCACTGCAAGTCGCCGAGCGTCTGCAGCGCGAGATTCAGCGCCTGGCTTTCCGCAGCGGGGAGAAAGGCTTCGGCATCACCGTCAGCCAAGGCTTGACCAGCCTTACCGCCGAAGATCAGAGCCTCGACACCCTGTTCTCCCGCGCCGATGCGGCCATGTACGAAGCCAAGCGCCAGGGGAAAAATCGCATCATTGCGGCTTGAGCAATCTCGTCGCCAAGGCGTCAGCAAAACTCCAGTCATACCCCCTGTGGGAGCGAGCCTGCTCGCGATGGCGGACTGACAGCCAGCGCATCGGTGAATGGCACACCCCTCATCGCGAGCAGGCTCGCTCCCACAGGGTTGGTCAGCGGCCTTACTTGCGGCGCAATCGCATCAACTCCGGCAATCCGATCTTCAGCAAACGCGCCGTGCGCCCACGGGCCAGCTCTTCCAGCCCTTCATGCTCGGTCAGATGGGCCATTTGCGCCGCCATGTTCATCACCAGTGCCTCGCGGGAGTAAACCCCGCCGCCCAGGCCATAGGCCGCCGCAATCAACTCCCGCAGCTCCAGCGGCAGACGCCAGCGGGTGCGCAGCGCGGAACCGAAGCTGGCACCGAACTGATCTAGCAAATTGCCCACCTCCTCCGATTCGTCGAGCTCGCCGCCGGCCTGCGTCCATTCCTCCAGGCATCGCAACAACGCCAAGTCCCCCAAGCGATGCAACAACCCGGCGCAATAGCAACGCTCCTGCTCCAGATCCAGCAGCCGCGCCAGCATCCGGGCGTACTCACCGGTGTGCAGCGACAACTCCCAGTAACGCTCGGCATAGTCCGCCAGACACGGGACACTGAGCCGGGCACAGCGCTTGAGGGTCAGCCCCAGAATCAGGTTCATGCTCTGCCCGGTACCAAGCTGATGCAGCGACTGCGCGACCGTCTGCACCAGGCCGCCGCCCTGATGCTGCGCAGCGCTGTTGGCCGCAGCAATCAGCACGGCGGTAATTTGCGGGTCGGTGCGGATTTCTTCTTCCAGCAGTTTCAGGTCCAGACCGCCGGGGTTGAGGCTGCGCTTGACTGCCACTTGCACATCGGTCATCAGCGGCGCGCCTTCGGAAGAATCACGTCGACGCTCCAGAAAGGTTGTCAGGGTCTGCTCCGGGGCTGACACGTCGGTGGAGCAATCCTCTGCGCTGCTCAACAGTAGCCCCTGCAAACGCTGGGTCAGGTCTTCCCGGTTCAAGGGTTTGGTCAGGTAGGCCGCAGGCGCCAGCGGCAAGACCTCACGTACGCTGGCGCTGTCGTTGCGCCGGCTCATGAGAATGAACGGCAACACCGGTTTTCGATGCTGCTGGCGAAGGCCCCGCAGGATGCTCAGGCCATCGACGCCCGGCAATTCCCAATCGGCGATCACCAGGTCATAGGCGTTGTGCGCAAGCAGATTCAGGGCCTGCTGGCCCTCGCCGCACGTATCCACCCGGGCATCGCAGCGTATGCCCGATAGCACCTGCTCAAGCAGCTCCCGAGACACCGGATCGGCCTCGGCGATCAACACACGGGGTACAGCGGGTAAATCCACGGCAGTCATGCAGCATCGCTCCCTCGCAATACTTGCACCTTAGCCAATGGTGGCCGTTGCAGACAGCTCTACCCTTGGGAATATGTTCCCGAATATGAAAAAACCCGCTGCGAAGCGGGTTTTTTGTGGGTCAGCGCACAGCTCAGGGCTCGTACAATCAGAGCTCGGAGAAGCACTCTTCGATGATTGCCAAGCCTTTGTCCAATTGCTCGTCTGGCGAGGTCAGCGGTACCAGCACCCGCAGGACGTTGCCGTAGGTGCCGCAGGACAGCAGGATCAAGCCCTTGTCGCGGGCCTTGGCCACAACCTGAGCCACGGCCGCCGCGTTCGGCTTGTGGGTATCGCCATTTTCGAACAACTCCACGGCGATCATCGCACCCAGGGCACGGACTTCGCCGATGACCGGGTATTTCTTCTGGATGGCCTTGAGGCCAGTCACCAGACGCTCGCCCACCGCCTTGCAGCGATCCAGCAAGTGCTCTTCCTCAAACACCTCCATCACCGCCAGCGCAGCAGCGCAGGCAATCGGGCTGCCGGCGTAGGTGCCACCCAGGCCACCAGGGGCAATAGCGTCCATGTACTCGGCCTTACCGCAGACACCGGCCAACGGGAAACCGCCGGCGATGGATTTGGCGAAAGTCGTCAGGTCGGCGGCAACACCCATTTGTTCCATGGCGAAGAAGGTGCCAGTCCGACCGGCGCCGGTCTGTACTTCGTCAGCGATCAGCAGAATGCCGTGCTGATCACAGAGGGCGCGCAGGCGCTTCATGAATTCCTTGGGCGCCACGTAGAAACCACCCTCGCCCTGTACTGGCTCGATGATGATTGCCGCGATGTCACGTGGTTCGGCGTCGTTCTTGAAAATACGCTCGATGCTGGCAATGGAGTCGTCGATGCTCACGCCGTGCAGTTCGTTCGGGTACAGCGCGCGGAAGATGCCGCCGGGCATCAGGCCCATGCCGGCCGAATACGGCACGACTTTACCGGTCAGGCCCAGGGTCATCATGGTGCGGCCGTGGTAGGCACCGGTGAAGGCAATTACACCGGCGCGACCCGTGGCGGCGCGAGCGATTTTTACCGCGTTCTCCACCGCTTCGGAACCGGTGGTCACCAGCAGGGTTTTCTTGGCGAAATCACCCGGCACCTTCGCGTTGATTTTTTCGCACAGTTCCACATACGGCTCGTAAGCCAGCACCTGGAAGCAAGTGTGGGTCAGCTTGTTCAGCTGTTCGGTCACGGCGGCGATGATTTTCGGATGTACGTGGCCGGTGTTCAGCACCGCGATACCGCCCGCGAAGTCGATGAATTCACGGCCTTCAACGTCGGTTACCGTGGCATTCTTCGCCGATTCGGCGAAGATCGGGTGAATCTGGCCAACACCGCGTGGTACAGCGGCTTCGCGGCGTTTCATCAGGGAAGCGTTGGTCTTGTTGCTCATTGAATATGTCCTCATTCGCCGCTCATCGGTCGGCGTGGGTCAAGGCGTACATGGACGGGAGGCAACTGCGACAGCATGCGATGATCGACTGTCACAGCGTTCCGGCCACAAGAAACAGAACGGGTGAAACGCGCAAAGGGACAGCGCTCTCGTGCCCTTTGCGCTTGCAGCAGAATCAGATACCGAGGCAGAGGTATTTGATTTCCAGGTAATCCTCGATGCCGTACTTGGAGCCTTCACGGCCCAGGCCCGAGGCCTTGATGCCGCCGAACGGCGCGACTTCGTTGGAGATCAACCCGGTGTTGACGCCAACCATGCCGTATTCCAGGGCTTCGGCCACGCGGAACACACGGCCCAGGTCGCGGGCATAGAAGTACGAGGCCAGGCCGAACTCGGTGTCGTTGGACATCGCGATCACTTCGGCTTCGTCTTTGAAGCGGAACAGCGGCGCCAACGGGCCGAAGGTTTCTTCCTTCGCCACGGCGGCACTCGAGGGTACGTTGGTCAGGATAGTCGGCTCGAAGAAGTTGCCTTCCATGGCCTTGCCACCAGCCAGCACGGTCGCGCCTTTGCTGACCGCATCAGCGATGTGCTCTTGCACCTTGGCAACTGCCTTGCCGTCGATCAAGGGACCGGTGGTGGTGCCATCTTCCAGACCATTGCCGATCTTGAGCTTGGCGACTGCCACTTTGAGTTTTTCAGCGAAGGCGTCGTACACCGAATCCTGGATGTACAGACGGTTGGCGCAGACGCAGGTCTGACCGTTGTTGCGGTATTTGGAAATGATTGCGCCTTCGACGGCCTTATCCAGGTCCGCGTCGTCGAACACGATGAACGGCGCGTTGCCGCCCAGTTCCAGGGAGACTTTCTTGATGTCCTTGGCACATTCGGCCATCAACTGACGACCGATTTCGGTCGAGCCGGTGAACGACAGCTTGCGCACGATCGGGTTGCTGGTCAGCTCGCCGCCGATGTCGCCGGCACTGCCGGTGACCACGCTCAGCACGCCCTGCGGGATGCCGGCACGGTGGGCCAGCTCAACCAGCGCCAGCGCCGAGAACGGGGTTTGCGAAGCCGGCTTGATGACCATGGTGCAGCCCGCGGCCAGAGCCGGGCCGGCCTTGCGGGTGATCATCGCAGCCGGGAAATTCCATGGGGTAATGGCAGCAGTCACACCGATTGGCTGCTTGATCACGATCAGGCGCTTGTCGGGCTGGTGGCCAGGAATCACATCACCGTAGATGCGCTTGGCTTCTTCGGCGAACCATTCGATAAACGAGGCGGCGTAAACAATTTCGCCCTTGGCTTCGGCCAGCGGCTTGCCCTGTTCCAGGGTCATCAGGCGACCGAGGTCATCCTGGTTTTCGATCAGCAATTCGTACCAGCGGCGCAGCTTGTTGGCGCGCTCTTTGGCGGTGAGGGCGCGCCAGGCCGGCAACGCCTTGTCGGCGGCTTCAATCGCCCGCCGGGTTTCGGCAGCGCCCATCTTCGGCACCGTGCCCAGCACTTCACCCGTTGCCGGGTTGGTAACCTTGATCGTCTGACCATTGTCCGCGTCGACCCAAGCGCCATCGATAAAGGCTTGCTGGCGGAACAACTGGGTGTCTTTAAGCTGCATGTCGGCTTTCCTTAACAGCACCGCGCGCGCGCGGAGCGAATTAGATTTGTAGAAAGGCGCCTCAGGGGCTGCCGTCAGGGAAATCATCCACCGGGCTGAAGCACAGAAATAACGCACATAAGCACAGACGTGCGGTTCAGCACCCAGACAAGAGCGTTTGAAATCTCAAACGAATCCTAGGGCCGATGGGGGGGGAAGGACAATAGGCTGTTCGAAAAAAAGAACAAAAAACCTGAATTTGCCTGCTTTTTCTGATCAGCGTAGCCCATACCCACCTATGCTTATGAAAACACCGGCAAATCAGCAGCATGGACGCCCGCATTGCATATGAGTATCATGGCGCCCGCGTCGCACCAGTAGCTCAGCTGGATAGAGTACTGCCCTCCGAAGGCAGGGGTCGTGGGTTCGAATCCCGCCTGGTGCACCATCTGCAGAATCAAAAGCCCCAGGTCTTGCGACCTGGGGCTTTTTTGTGGACGCTGATTTCACTCAACGCTTGCGCAACGCCTCCAACCGCGCCGGCAAGTCCTCCTCGGGAAAGCGCTGATGCAGCGCCAGCAGCTTTTCATCAGCAGCCTTGTCCTCACCCGCCTCGCGCAAGCGCAGGATTTCCAGCAGTTCCTGCTCCAGCGACGGCCGTGCAGCGGGCACGCGTTTGCTCATTTTCGCCGCAGGCTTTTCCGCCAAGGCGTGGTCAGCGCTTGCCGGGGCTTGAGCGATTTCGCCCTGGGGTGCTGCCATGCGGGCTATCGGCGCGGGAGCGGACATGGCGGGCGGCGGTGCGGCGGCGACCGCGGACTCCTGTCGATTGGCGGAAAACTCCATCGGAGCTGGCGCGGACAGGTCGCTCTGAGGTACTGGCGAGCGAACCACCAGACCGATCATCAACGCGACCCCGGCGACCGTGGCGAATGCCATCTGCCAGCGCGGCCATTGGCAGGCCTGTAGCCAGCGTTTCCACAGACTGGGCGTAGGCGTCGGGGCTTCGCGACGGGCGGCAGCCAGGATGAAAGCGTCCAGGGACACGGGCGGTTCGCCGCTGGTGTGTTGGCGAAAATGCTCGATCAGCATTTCGTCATCGGGCTTCGGGGTGTGTTTGGAATCAATCATGCGGGTACCTCCTCGGCCAGCAGTCGATGCAATTTCTGCTGGGCGTAACGCAAGCGGCTTTTTACCGTTTCCAGCGGGGCGCCGGTCAGGGCGGCGATCTGCGGCAGCTCCAGGTCGCCGTGCAGTCGCAGCAGGAAGACTTCCCTCTGGTCTTCGGGCAAGGCTTGCAACGCGGCGTCCAGGCGGGCCTGATCGCGACTCAGGCTCAACTGCTGTTCGGGGTTGCTGGTGTCGTCGGGCTGGACATGAACCTGTTCGTCGTAACTGTCGTGCAGCGGGTTGCGGACACCGTGTTTGCGCCAGTGATCAATCAAGCGGTTGCGGGCAATCTGGAACAACCATGTACGAAAACTCGCCCGTCCTTGTGGCTGGGTAGTGCTGCGGATCAGGCTGAGCCAAGTTTCCTGGAAGACTTCCTCGGCCAGTTCGGCTTTGTTGCTCAAGGACACCAGAAAACGATATAGCCCCTGTCGATGGCGGGCGTACAGGACTTCAAAACACGCCCCGTCGCCATCGCGGTAGCGGGCCAGCAGCGATTCGTCGCTGGGACAATCATGCGGAGCGGGCATGTCGGTGACGAACTCCTTTGCGGTCAACACAGTTCTGGCAGGCGACAAGAGAATACCGTGGGAGCGAGCCTGCTCGCGATTGCGTCGGATCAGTCAATAATGATCGTGATCGATCCACCGCTATCGCGAACAGGCTCGCTCCCACATTTGATCCTCGTCGTGGTCAGGATCAGCGCTCAAGGCTCTGCGCGAGTTCCACTAACTGGACAAATTCGGCACGCAGCCCAAACGGATCATCGCTCCGGGCGGAACGGGCCAATTGCGCGGTGTCCTTCAAGCTCATCGTCCCAGTGTAGCGGCCATCCCCCTTGAGCTGTTGGGCGAAGGCGGCCACAGCGGCCGAGAAGCGCAAGTCGTCGCTGGCCTTGTCATTTTTTTGCGTACTGGCGACAGGATGCTCGATCAATCGACTGCTCCCGCCTTCAACGGGCTTGTAGCGCACGCGCAGCATCGCCAACTCCCCTGCCTTGCCCTCCAGCTTGGGTGTGCTCGCATAACGCAACGGTTCCAACCAGCCCTGCTCGCCTTTCGGAACAATTTCATACAACGCGGTCACCGTGTGCCCGGCGCCTATTTCGCCCGCATCAACCTTGTCGTTGTTGAAATCCTCACGCTTGAGCGCGCGGTTCTCATACCCCAACAGCCGATACTCACTGACCTGAGCGGGGTTGAACTCCACCTGCAACTTCACATCCCGCGCCACCACCGCCAGGGTGGAGCTGAGCTGGTCCACCAATACCTTGCGCGCTTCAAGCAAGTTGTCGATGTAGGCGTAGTTGCCATCACCGGCATCGGCCAATTGCTCCATCAGGTGTTCATTGTAGTTATCCACACCGAAGCCCAGCGTGGTCAGGGATACACCGCTTTTACGTCGGTCCACCGCCATTTGCTTGAGGCTGTCGAAGTCACTGACACCGACATTGAAGTCGCCATCGGTGGCCAGCAGGATGCGATTGATGCCTTTGTCGATAAAGCTTTCCTGAGCCATCTGATAGGCCAGCTCGATCCCCGACGCACCTGCGGTGGAACCGCCGGCGTCCAACTGATCGATGGCGTTGCGGATCTTGACCTTGTCGCGGCCCGAGGTCGGCTTGAGCACCACCCGGGATTCGCCGGCGTACACCACCAGAGACACCCGGTCCTGCTCGCGCAATTGCTCCACCAATAACTTCAGGGTGCTCTTGACTAGCGGCAGGCCCTCGCGTCGGTCCATGGAGCCGGAAACATCCACCAAAAACACCAGGTTGGCCGGCGCCAGGTCCGCCACGGCGCGATCGCTCGCCTTGATGCCAATACGCAACAGGCGCGTGTGAGGGTTCCATGGCGACGGGGCCACTTCAGTGGTCACGCCGAAGGGAGAACCGTCGGTGGGGAAGGCATAGTCGTAAGGGAAATAGTTGACCATTTCCTCCAGTCGTACGGCGCCTTCGGGCGGCAGGCTACCTTGATTGAGGAAACGTCGCACATTAGCGTAGCTGCCGGTATCGACATCGACGCTGAAGGTCGAGACCGGCGTTTCGGCAACACTATGAATAGGATTGTCCTGCAGTTTTTCATACTGCTCGCGGGGCTCGGCGCGGTAATCCCCCGCGACAGCATCGGTCCTCACCCTTGGCGAGGGCATCGAAGCCGGAGCGGCCATACGCTTGACCAGAGGCTCGCGCACGTTAGCAACTTCGCTTTGCCGCACCGGGGCGGGGGACGCAGACGGTGGTTCGGCCGGCGTGGCAGCCTCCCGGGACGAAGACAACCCACAACCGGCCAATGCCACCAGCAAGGTCACGGCGAAGCCCTGGGCAGCAGGACGTAGGAATGAAGGAGGACAGGACATGGGTTGAACCTCGTGAATGAATGATCCGTTCACAGGGTCAGACGCGAGGCACTCGTGGTTCGGGTTAACGACCACGATATTCTTTTAATACGCGAGCATGCCTAGCGGGACGGAATGGCCCGCAGGTCGTCGGCGATAAAGCGGCTCAGTTGGCCGGTGTAAAAGCCTTCGACATCCGAGTTACCTCTGTTGGTCAGAGCGCCCACCATGCTTCTCATGTTCTGAAATTGCCCGATCGCGCCGCCCGGCATCAGCCCCTGACGGGCCTGGGCAAAGTGCAAGACCTCGGCGCCGGCCTTCTTCACCTTGACCTGATAGCTGAAATCGACACTGGCGAGGAACGTGCCATCGGCAACGATTTTGCTCATGAAGCCACCTTGGGTGTCTTGAATACGTCGCGCGTAGACGCTGTTGACGTCCAGCAGATAGTCGGCGGTTTCCTTGCTGGAGGCATAGCGATTGTCCTCGAGCAGGCGGCCGATCAGGTCGGTGTGCAATTGCTCACGGACCTTTTCGTCAGGCAAAAAGCGATCGTTCTTGCCTACGACTTCAACGTCGAAGGTGTCGATCCAGAAGGTGGCGGTTTGGGGAATCGTTACCGGAGTGGCGGAGACATAGTAATCGGGTTTGGAGGCACAGCCCGCCATAAGGCAGAGGGCCAGGAATATGGCAAAAACGCGCATGTCTGAATTCGTCCCTGAAAGGTAGTGGCATAGTGACAGCGGCATTCTACGGAGTTTGGACGGGTTCTCAAGTTTTGGCGGCAGCGGATGGCGGCAAAACCCCGGCCGTTGCAGACCGGGGCGATTTTATGGGTGCGGCTTCCGGATAACAGTTGCAGACCGCGTCACTCCCCCGCCATCTCTACCACCGTCTTCCCTTGCCCACGCCCCTGCGCTACTTGCGCAAACGCCTCATTCACGTCTCCCAGGCCAAACCGATGTGGGTCTACCTTGATGCGCAGTACCCCGGCCTCAACCAAAGCCGCCGCTTCGCGCAATATCCGACCATGGTGCTCGCGCCCCTTGCCGGTCAGCAACGGCATCAAGGTAAACACCCCGGAATAACTCGCCCCCTTGAACGACAACGGTGCCAGGCTGTGTTGTCCCCAGCCGAGACAACTGAGTACGTGGCCGGTATAGGTTTTCACTGCGTTGAAGGACGCATCCAGTGTCGAGCCGCCGACGGTGTCGTAAACGATGTCGAAACCTTCGCCATCGGTGTGCAGGCCCACATAACTGTCAGTGTCCTGCGCCCGGTAGTCGATAGGGGTCGCGCCCAGTTCACGGATGAAATCCAGGCTGGTGGCCGAGCCGGTGGCATAGACCTCGGCGCCGCGGGCCTTGGCAATTTGCACGGCGATTTGACCGACGCCGCCCGCGCCGCCGTGGATCAGCACTTGTTGGCCGGCCCGAACATTGGCCCGGTCTACCAACCCTTCCCAGGCGGTGATGAAGACCAATGGCAAGGCTGCCGCTTCGCGCATGCTCAACGAACCGGGCTTGAGCGCAATCAGGTGAGCATCGACGGCAATGTATTCGGCCAGCGCACCCTGGGCGCCGCCGATGCCGCCGGCCATGCCGAACACGTCATCGCCGGGGGCGAAATCGTGCACGCCCTCTCCCAGCTCAACGACTGTTCCGGCCAGATCGATACCCAGTACGGCGGGCAGCGGCTGGCGGGCATGAGCGCCGCCACCTGCCGCGATCTTGGTATCCAGAGGATTGATCCCTGCGGCGTGAACCCTGATCAATACCTGTCCTTTGCCGGGAACAGGCCGGGGAATGTGGCGAACGACCAGCGGAGCCTGAGCGGTTTGGGCAATGGCGGCGAACATGGTGTTGTTCATGACAGTAAACCTCCAATGAGTGGGTGAGTACATGTTGCGGCCGTCGACGCATTCCGATAAGTAAGCAACTATGGATAGGATTTATTCCAACCAGAGGCCAAATCCCGATGAATCTATTCGACGCGATGCAGATGTTCGTGCGAGTGGTAGAGCGCGGTTCGTTCTCGGCGGTCGCCCGGGAGCTGAACCTGGGTCAACCAGCGGTTAGCAAGCAGATCCGCGCGCTGGAACAACACCTTGGCGGTGCGTTGTTTGCCCGCAGCACTCGCCATCTTGCGCTGACCGACCAAGGCCAGCGTTTCTATATCCACAGCAAGGAAATACTCAGCAGCCTCGACACGGCCCGGCTCAGTTTCACCCGTGGCCAGGAGCAGATCGCCGGCCCTTTGCGTGTGGCCGCCCCGGTGAGTTTCGGGCGGCTGTGCATTGCGCCCTTGATGAGGGAGTTTTTGGCGCGCCATCCACAGGTTCACATCGACCTGAAACTGAACGACCAAAATGAAGATGTGCTGAAAGAAAACATCGACGTCGCCATTCGTATCGGCGTGGTGAAAAACGAAGGGCTGGTCGCGGTTTCCCTCGGCGATAGTCCGCGCCGGGTGTATGCCGCTCCCGCCTACCTGCAACAACACGGCACACCGCTGGAGCCGGCGGATCTTGCCCGCCACAATTGCTTGGGCTTCACGCTGCTGGAGCATTACGACGTTTGGCGTTTCGACCAGCAGGACAAACAGCACCGAGTGACGATCAAGGGCAATGTCACCAGCAACAGCAGCGAGGCAATTCGCGAGATGGTTCTTAGCGGGCTGGGCATTTCGCTTTCACCGCAGTGGTTATTCGCCGCGGATGTTCGCCAGGGAACCGTGTCCAGCCTGCTGGAGGCTTATCAACCCGTAGCGCTGCCCATCAGCGCCGTGTTCAGCCAAGACCGGCGCCGCTCGGCAAGAACTCGCGCCTTTGTGGATTTTCTGCGCGAGCGTCTTTGAGCAGCCGGTTATGCGTAACGAACCTGACTGATATCAATCGCCACCAGCAATTCCCCCTCCACCGCCTGATCGTCCGCATCCCGCCGATACGCCCGGCGCTTGCTGGGCATGCACAGCCCATCGGCCTTGATGTAGTCCTCCACATACTGGGCCGCCGGCAGGCCACCGCTCACGTCCACGGTGTAATCATGCCGGCGCAGCAGATAGTCATCGCCAAAGTAGAAGTCCTGGACCGGGCAGTGAGTGGCGAGGGTGTCCGGGAAGTTCACCCGCAAGCGGCGCCAGACCTGGCCACCTTCCTTCCAGGGTTCCAGCTCCTGGCTGGTGACACCCGGAAAAGTAAACAGGAACGGCATGGTCAGGTAGGACCAGAGCGCATATCCATTGAAGTAGGCACGGTGAAGCGGATCCCACGCAGTGGTTTGCTCGTGCTTGAAGAACGAAGCCCTGGGGTCCGAACGCTCAGCGATCACTTTGCCCTCGGTGGTTTCGATGGCGATGCGATCAGGCGTGAAGGCGGTGCGCTGGTTCAGCGCACCGAACGGCATGACCGAGGCGCGCTGTTCATGCAGCCAGACAGTCATCTGCCGTGGAGCATTGTCTTGCGTTAACCCCTTCATGGCCCACAACGAACCGCCGGTCACAAGAGTGACCTGGACAGTGTTGAAAGTGTTCCAGCGCTCGAGACCGCCGTGGGCAATCAGGACTTGTTCCAGCAGGTCGTGCTTGTGCGCCTTCATGATGGCCGTCCTCCTCAAGTTGGAAACGGGGTCATTCATGAGTGTAGTCGTGCACCTGGGGCAGAGTCCTTACGATTCACAGGCCAACGAGGCCTGCGCGGTCTTCGAATGCCGGGCGGGAAAATACGCCGCCGCAGCCACACCCACCGCGCCCATCACCACGCAATACCCCACGCACACCCATGGGCTCCACGGCATCAGTGCGATCAGCACCAAAGGCGTCACGCTGGCCCACAAGGCATAGGCAATGTTGTAGGTGAACGAGATGCCGGACACGCGGATTTTCGGCGGAAACAGGCTGACCATCACCGATGGCACCGCACCGACCACGCCGCAACCCAGGCCCGCCACAGCGTAGGCCAGGCCCAGCCAGGCGCCGCCGCTGATCAGGCTGGCGTAGAGCACGGCGATGCCCATCGGCAACAGCAGGCTGTAGAGCATGACAGTGCGCCAGGCGCCGATGCGGTCGACGATGAGGCCGGCCAGAACGCAGCCGATGTTCAGGAAGACGATGCCCAGGCTGCTCAAAGCGAACGTGTGACTAGGGGTCATGCCGAAACTTTTTTGCATCACGGTCGGGGTGATGACCACGAACACCACCACGGCGGACGTCAGCACGCAGGTGAGGATGGCGGCGGGCAACAAGGCGTGGCGATGGTCCCGCAGCACGGTGCGTAGCGGCAGTTCCGTCGCGCCCTCGCGCTTGGCTTGCAGGGCCATGAAGATCGGCGTTTCGCTCAGCCAGCGGCGCAGCCAGACGCCGATTACACCGAAGACCCCGCCCAGCAGGAACGGCAAGCGCCAGGCGTAATCGAGAATTTCTGCTGCCGTGAATATCTGCGCCAGCGCCGTGGCGGTCAGGGCGCCCAGCAAATAGCCGAAGGTCAGACCAGCCTGGAGGAAACCCAGCGCGTAGCCGCGATGCTGCAGCGGTGCATGTTCGGCCACGAACACCCAGGCGCTCGGCACTTCGCCGCCCACCGCCGCGCCTTGCAGGATGCGCAGCGCCAGCAGCAGCAACGGGGCGAAATAGCCGATTTGCGCGTAGGTCGGCATCACGCCGATAAGCAGGCAAGGCAAGGCCATCATCAGGATGCTCAGGCTGAACACCCGCTTGCGCCCCAGGCGATCGGCGAAGTGCGCCATGAGGATGCCACCCAGGGGCCGTGCCAGGTAGCCGGTGGCGAAAATCCCGAAACTTTGCAACAGGCGTAGCCATTCGGGCATTTGCGGCGGGAAGAACAGTTGGCTGAGCACCAGGGCGAAGAAGACGAAGATGATGAAATCGTAGATTTCCAGCGCGCCACCCAGGGCGGCGAGGCCCAGGGTTTTGTAGTCGGATCGGCTGAATCGGGCGTCTGGCAGATGAGTTGTGGCAGTCATGGGCAGATTTAAACAAGAAAAGTTTTTGAGAAGGACGGTTCAGGCGTCTTGGCCGTCGTCCATGGGCCGTGCCGGTGGTTGGTCTGGCTCAGCGTCTTCGGCCTCTTCAGCAGGCAGGAAATCCTTGCGGCTCTGGGCGATGGCCCGGCGTATTTCGTCGCCTTTGGTGGGGCAGTTCTTGAGGCGGGCGATGCCGTCGGGTTTCTGCGTCATCGCCATCCTCCGGTATGAATGAACAGGGGCTCGATAGTGCTCGCTTTTGGCGCGTGATGCCAATTTTGTGGTTGAGGGTTGCTGCCCGACCCAGCGGGAGCAAGCTCCCTGGCCACAGGGAGCTGTTGCTTGGATTAGCGGTGGTAGCGACGCACTACGCTACTGTTGCGCAAGACGTGACCGTTGATTCTTTCCATCAGTTGAGGGCGTGTGAGGCCGGCTGGCAAGGCGTGCGGGGGCAGGTCGAGCGCGTATATCTGAATCAGGTAATGGTGAGCGCTGTCGCCGATAGGTGGGCAAGGGCCTATATAGCCGCGGGTGTTTTTACTGTTGGTACCGCTTACGCCTTCAAGGGCGGACTGGGTGCCCATGCCGGTCGGAATATGCCGCGTGCTGGCCTTGATGCCGTAATGAACCCAGTGGTCGACTCCCTGGCCTTTCTGGCCGTCCGGGTCGTGCATGACAATGGCGTAGCTGAGGGTGCCGGGCGGGCCCGCTGTCCAGCTCAAGGCCGGGGAAATGTTCTTACCGCCGCAGTTGTTGGCGTCACTGGCGGCCGCCGCGGTGAACAGCCGGTTATCCGACACACCTGGCATGCTGAGGGTGAAACGTTCCTGAGCCTGGGCCGCCCCTTGTGCGCACAGCACGAGGGCGATGGCCGCCAGCCAGGGAGTAAGGGAAGTCGATCGAGTCATACCGGGCACCTTATGCAGATCAGGCCATGGACGGCCTGCGAACTATAGCCGCAGCGCCTGCCAGGTTTCAGTGACAATTACGATGAACTTCGAATCCGCCACATCGATCTGCGTTGACCGTGATTCGCGACATCACCCATCCCCCTGTGGGAGCGAGCCTGCTCGCGATGGCGATGGTTCAGTTGGCATCCATGTTGACTGAAATACCGCTATCGCGAGCAGGCTCGCTCCCACATTTTGATTTGTGCTGACCGTACTCTGTGGGAGCGAACGCGGCGTTTTGAAGGAAATCTCCGAGGAACTGGAAAGCAACAAGATCAACAATCACAGCCTGCGGCAGCGCTTACACCGAGTGATCGACCGGCAGGTGAATCACCCGGGGCCTTTCCAGTGGTGCCAGTGGCGGCGGTTGCAGTTCCGGGCTCAGCAGATGGAAATGCGCCACGACGTGGCTGATATCACCGTCCTGGTTGTTATGGATGATCTTGGAGCCGGGCCGGCGCAACGTGTCCAGACGCGCGTCGGTCAATTTGAAGCTTTCGCTCAAGCTTTGATCGTCCACCACCGGCGCTGGCAGCCGACGCTGGGCGAAGCTGCGGCTTTTGCGCTGCTGATAGCGCGCCCAGGTAATCAGGATCACCGCATTGACCAAGGCGATCCAGCCATATATCTGCAACGTCCCGAGCGTGTCCATGAGCGAGCCACCGAGGCGCGGGCCTGCCTGGCTGTCAAACAGGGGCCAGAGCCCGTTGACCAACAGATACAACAGGCCCAGCCACGCCAGCACGGTAAAGAGCGCATCGATGACCACCAGAAAAGGTCTTTGTCGGGTCCTGATAATTTTCATCGGATCACTTCCTCTTCTTCGTCATCGAACGGTTTGATGCCGCGATCCGGGCTGACCCAGCGCGCGCGTTTCTGATGCTGCCCGAACAGCACTTTCGGGAAACTCACCAAGGTGGTGAACAGACTGATCAGCCAGAACACCAATGGGTACCACACCACCCAGAACATGATGTGCCACAAACCTTTTTCGTAGCGGCGATCGATCAGGATGCTCACCGCGAACTGCATCAGGCACACCACCGCCAACAGCAACCCGGTGAAGGCCGGTGGCATGAGGTGATCGACCGCGATGGCCGCTGGCATTTCGACGAATTTACCGGCGCCCCAGAAGATCACCGACAGCAGGAACGTGAACGCCCAACCGGTGGACAGGCAATATTCGAACAGCAGCGGCCACAGGTAGCGGTGGCGGTATTGCCAGATGCCGCGGATGTTCTTGAACAGCACTTCGGCCCCGCCCTGGGCCCAGCGCAGGCGCTGCCGCCACAGGCCGCGCAGGGTTTCGGGCATGAGGATCCAGCACAGGGCACGGGGTTCGTAGAAGATGCTCCAGTGGTCCAGTTGCAGCTTCCAGCTGATGTCGATGTCTTCGGTGATCATGTCCGGGCTCCAGTAGCCGACCCGGTGCAGGGCCGTACGACGGAAGGCGACGATCACACCGGAGACGGTGAAGATCCGCCCGAAGACGCGCTGGGTACGCTTGATCAAGCCAATGATCGAGGAAAACTCGCCAACCTGCACCCGGCCGATCAAAGTCGAACGAGTACGGATACGCGGATTACCGGTCACTGCACCGAGGCGGGCATTGTCCAGCATCGGTGCCACCAGGTAGGCGCAAGTGTTGGGTGCCAACAGCGCATCACCGTCGATGCACACCAGGTATTCACTGCGCGCCGCGATGGCGCCCATGCGCAGGGCCACGGCCTTGCCCTGGTTTTCCGCCAGATGCAGCACGCGCAGGCGCGGGTCATCAGCCGCCAGTTGGTCGAGCACTTGGGCGGTGTTGTCTTTCGAGCCGTCGTTGATGGCGATGACCTCGATGTTCGGGTAATGCTGGCCCAGCGCGGCGTGTATGGTATCGGCGACGTTGTCGCCCTCGTTGAAGCACGGAATCAGAATGCTGATCAGCGGTTCCCCGGCCAGCGGCGGCGGCAGGGTGTCGTCCTTCCACGGCCAGTGACGCTCCCAATGCAGCCAGAAATACAGGCCGCCGGCGATCCACAGCCCGGACATGAACAGCGGGTAAAAGAACACGAAGTCCATCAGGAATTGCCCGGTGACCAGGAAGATCAGGCCCAGGGGCACCCCAAGGACGATCGCCAGCACCAGCAGGGCGAGCAGTCTGTCGAGCATGTCAAGGATTCCACTTATTGGAGAGCGCCGGCCGCACGGTTTTCACAGCGGGCTGGTCTTCGATGAAGTTGTCCGGGTAGTAGCCGAAACTGGTCACGCCTGAACGCTTGAGGCGTCCCATCCATTCGGCCAATTGTTCGCCGTCGATGTCGCTGACCGGTTTGCTGTGCCAGTCACGGGCCTGCAATTCGAACACCGTGCGCTTGAGCGCACCGGGGCGGGCCTTGACGGTCTCCACCAGGCGCTCAAGCCAGGGACCGGATTGCTCGCGGGTCTGCTTTTCCATCAACGGCATGGCCATCGGGGCCGTCCAGTTGTAGGCGCCAAGAAAGTCGTCCAGGTTCTGGGCGAACCAGGCTTCGCTTTCGGGATTGAGCATCGGTTCGGCAAAAATATTGCGCGCTGTCAGCACCTGCGGGCCACGAATCGCGCGGACCTTGGCAGTGAGCTCGTGGGTGAAGTCGATCAGGTAGCGGCTCTTGAAACGAGTCCAGCGCTGCATCGCCGCTGGGTCGTCCCGCAGGGCGGCGATGGACGTCGGCAGGCCGTTGGCGGCATAGACTTTCAGGGCGGCGGGGCCGGCGTCCTCGAAGTCAGAAAACACGGCATCGTCGTGGTACAGAACGCCGTCCACCGAACTCATCCGTGCCAGGTCTTCGTAGATTTCACCGATGACACGTCGCACGCTCGGATCGAAGGGCGACAAGCGTACGTACTGATCCGGGTCCACACCCGTGCGGCCGGTTTCCGGGTCCCAACGTTGTACGCGGGGCAGTTTCGAATCCAGGCCAAAACTGAGCACTGGCATCCAGGCGAAGACCTTGGCGTTGGCCCGGGTTTTCAGTTGCCACGCAACCCGATCGAACAGATCGGCCCGTACCGGCAGATGACGGTTGGGAAAGTACAGCGAATGCACCAGACCATCACCTTTCGGATCGGCAAAGGCTTGCAGGAAAACGGTGTTGGCGCCCAGGTCGTAGATGCGCTGGATCAGCTTGCCGACATTGGCTTCCTGCTGCACAGGATCCGGGTCATAGACGTAATCCAGGTCGACATGGACCACCCGCAGGGGGTCCATGGTCTGCACGCCGACGACGCTCTCGGCGAAGTGCGCACCATCCGGATCGGAGGCCACCAGAAAACGCGGGCCACTCATCAGGTTATTGAGACTGTCCAGACCATCTTCCAGAGTCAGGGCCATTTGGTAGCCTTCGCTGCCAATCACCTGCAAGGCGGTGCCATCGGCGGCACCGTAGGGCCAGACCCACACGCGCGGACTGTAGCCGGTGACCTTGCGGATCTTCTCGGAAATGGCCACCACGTCCTTGCGCTGGCGAGCCTGGAAATCAGCTTCGCTTTCATAACGACCGGTGGCGGGATCGTAGCGCCGGGTCGTCGCCGCCGGTTGCAGGTTGCCTTGCGGGTTGGCCAGTACCCCTTTGTGATTGGCGTCGGTGTGGGCGGCGATTTCCACCAGGCCCGATTTCGAGACCTCGCGAATTTGCTCCCAGGTCAAAAACTCGGAGCGCTTGCGCGGCACTCCAGCGAAGTCCACCGGCTGGTTCGACGGCGTGTCGATCCAACTACCGACCGGGGCCAATAGCGCCGGCCAGTTATAGGCGCGCAGGATCGGCATGACGCGGGTGTAAAAGCTTGAGTAACCGTCGTCAAAACTCAACAACACCGCCCGCGGCGGCAGTTCCGGGCCACCGTTGCGAGCGGTGATGATCTGGTCCACGGTTACCGGCTGGTAGTTGTTTTCCCGCAGCCAAGCCAATTGCTCGATCAGGCGTTCGGTACGCACGGCCACGAGCGCCTGGTCGGGGTCGCGGTCTTCCACGTCGTGATAGGCGATGCCGAGCACATGGTTTTTCGGCCACGGGGCGTCGTTGGCCGCCAGCGGGCGCTGTGAGGGCGGTGTGAACGCCGGGGCTTGCTGGGCACAAGCGCTGATCAGCAAGACCCCCAGCAGAAGGATGAATCGCGAAATGACAGGCATCTTCAAACTCTTCTAGAAGCGGTAGGTGAGGTCGACAAGCAGGCGCAGATCGCTTTCGCGGTCGCCGTCATAGGGGCGGTTGAGCCAACTCAGTGCGGCACCTGCCTCAAGCACGTCGTTCCAGATAAAACGCTGGCCGTAGCTGAGCAGGCCCATGGCACCGGTGCTGTGGTCGCGCTGGCTGTAGGTACCGGCGCCGGCCTGGAACTGCTGACTCCACGTCGTTTCGTAGCGGCGGTACAACACATGATTGGCGCTGACGGTCGGCATGACGCTCAGATCTGACTTGGGGTTGAAGTAGGGGACTTCGTCAGAGCCGCTGTTGCGACTGGCACCCACTTCCAGGCCCAGCTCCACTTGCAGCCGCGGAGCGCTGTAAATGCCTTCGCGACCGGTGAGCAGGGTTTCGAGACGGTTGTTACCGTCACTGAAATGCGATGGGCTGACCGCCAGTTGCCACTCCCGGCTTTCATGGGCACGCCAGCGAACAAAACCACTGCCGCCGTTGGCGCGGATACCGCTGTTGAGCGCCCGCAGCGGGGTGGCGGCCGAGAGGTAATCCAGGCTGCCACCGTACTGCCAGTGATCGTTGATGTCCCGGGCCACGGCCAGGCGCGCCCCCTGCTTGTCACCGGAGCCGTAAGAGTGGTTGGAGACTTCCGCTTCCAGCGTCATGTCACGGGTGCGGCGCTCCACACCCAGACGCTGCCAGCGATGGTGGCCGGTGCCTTCTTCGAAATCGCCGGTGGCGTAACCGACGCCACCGAATAGCCGCCAGTCTTCACTGATGGGTGGGCTGTAGAGCAGCGTTTCAATGCCGAAGTCGCGACTACCGGTGACTGCACCGGCATCGCCGCTGCCGCCGCCATAACTCTTGCCGGTGTAGGCTTCGATACGCAGTTCAGCCATGTCGTGCACTTCGCGCTGGCGTTGCAGGCGTTTGACGTGGGCGTTCTCCGGGTACCGGGCGACCACGTCATCGGTCAGCGCGTCCATCTGCCGCCACTCCTGCAGATCCATGGCGGCGCGGGCCTGGGCGACTTCCAGCTCACGGTTACGCGGGGTCGTGGTCTCGACTTCCTTGAGCAGGCTTTCAGAACGTCGCGGCCATTGCCGGGCCTGGTACAAATCAGCCTGGGCCAGTCGCAACCCGATGTTGCCGGGGCCTTGATTGACCAGGGTCGCCAGACGCGTCTCGGCGGTGGGCAGGTCGGCGCCATATGTGCCGGCCTGAGCGGCGAGTTGTTGTGCGTCCATCCATTCGTCATTGGGGTTGCCGATGGGCAGCCCCTTGAGCTCGACGCGTGGTTGCTGGGATTTGGCCAAGTCTTCAGCCAGGGCACGGGCCTCTTCGGATTTTTCACTTTCCAGCAGTGCGTAGTAGAGCGCGGTGCTGTCTTCGAAGCGGTCCGCCGGATCGGCGTCAGGTGCCGTCAGTACCCGGCGGTACAGGTCGACGGCAATCTCCGGTTCACGCTGCTCCAGATAGGAGGACGCCACCCAGCGCAAGGCATAAGTGGGAATGGCAACCCCTTCAGCGAGCAGCCTTTGGTATTCAGCAATCACTTCAGCTCGTCGAGCACGGGCGTTCAGGGCGCCGATACGGTCGATGCGCCAGCGCAGTACATCGTCATGAGCCTCGGCCACCGGAGTCCAGGTGGCGAGCAGCTTGTCGTAATCGGCCAGGGCGCGGTCTGCGATAACGAAGCGATCCTTCTCGCTGCGGCTCGCCATGTCCGCCAGGCGCACCCGTTCAGCCGCAACATCGCCCTCCAGTCGCCGCTGCACGCCCTGATCGATCAACCCGGGTTGCAGACGAGCCAGGCGCAAGGCCGGCTCAGGCAAGCGGGCACGTTGCAGCGCAATGATGTATTCGCGGGCGACCTCGAGATTGTTGCCGGCGCGAGTAAAGGCCTGGTCGTATTCGAACAGCGCCTCGTGTGGACTGTTGGCACGGGTCAGGGCATATCCCAAGGCCAGTCGACGCGTCGGGTCCTCAGGTTTGGCTGCGACCATAGTCCTGGCACGACTGACTGCTTCGTCGGGTTTACCGGCGTCGGCCTGGGTTAAGGCCAGACCCAGTTGCAGATGGGGATTCTGAGGTTCGACTATCAAAGCCTGGCGATAGAGCGCGGTGGCCGAGTCCCAACGCTTGAGATTGCGATAGGCACGTGCCGTTGCAGTCAGCGCCGCAACGGGCAGGTCGCGATAGCGGCCTTGGGCTTCATAGACTTTCACCACCTCGGCATCAAAACCGGCCCAGCTGGCAATCTGCAGATGGTCACTGATTTGCGCGGTGCTGGCCTGATCGGCCGGGACCTGGCGCAAGGCGGTCAATGCAGGCGTGTAATGGCCGGCGCGAGCGTCATGCACCATCTGGTCATAGGCGGTATCGGCAAACGCCAGCACCGGCCAGCACAATTGGCTGCACAGCGCGAGGCGAAACAACGGGCGCAAACCACATTGAATAAAGGGACCCACAGTACGCGGCATTCGTCAGCATCCTTACATGGCCAGCCGGGTCGCAGTGCCCCCTTGCCCATCAAACAGGAAGCCGGATCAAAGGAATCCAGCCAAGCTCTAATGGACCTAGTTTTGCACTCTGGAGCGGGTCGTTTTCCAAAACGCCATAATTCTTCAGAATCGATGCAGATTTTCGCGGGCAAAAAAAACCGGCCTGTGCGCAATGCACAGGCCGGGCTTTGGATGTTGCTCCAGTCGATTACTGGATGGTTACGCCGCCACCCAACTTGTTCATCACAAACGCGGTGAATTGTTCGACTGTCATCTTCTGACCGTTGAAATCAACTTGATTGTTGGCGTAGTGCAGCTTGGTGACCACATCGTTGCCTTCAAGCGTTGCCAGCTCTGTGCCCACCGCCATCGCGCTGAACATATCGCTGGTGGCAGTGGCCTGATCGGCGATCAACTTGGCGTCGGTCTGGCCTTCCATTTGCGCCTGCACGGTCAACAGATCAACCAGCATCGGCTTGGAGACTTTCAAATTGAAATCCAGCAAGGCGAGCAACTGACGACCCAGTTGATCAGGCGGCAGGTCCATGGATTGCGGCTTGGTAAGGTCGATGACCAGCGTCGCGCGGCTTTCGCCATTGGCTGTAGTGAACGACAGATTTTCCAGTGCCACTTGCGGGCCGCCGGCCAGGAGTTTTTCCAGGTCGGCCTTGACCTGCGCCTCCTCAGCCTCGCTCAGCACCAGCTCTGGCGCTGGCTCACCGGCTGCTGCCGCTTCAGCCGCCGCCTGCTCGTAGGGTTGCAGCTTGGTTTGATAGACCTGCATGAGCGACATGGTGGCCGGGATGTCCAGGTTCTTCAGGCTGACCGCCATCTGCGCAGAACCGATAGCCTTATCGTTGAAGGACAACTCACCGACCTTGTAATCAGCACGCCCCGATGCGCTGGTGCCATTTTCGGTGCTGTTGTTCTTCATTTCGAAGTTCTTCAGGCCCAAGACCGACTTCTGCTCACCAAAAGTAGTCTTGCTGTTGCTGAGCATCAAAACGTTATCACCCATGTAATAACCATAAGTGCTCTTGCTCAGGTTGCTGGCGAGCGTCAGGCCGTTGAGCTCGACTTGCACCGGCGTCTGGTCTTCAGCAACAGTGGTCAGCTTGAAGCTGTCCATATAACCGTCAGCCTTGATTTTCTCTGCCTGGGCGCTGGAGGCCAGGTCGATCTTCAGGCCAGAGAAACTGAGCTGGGACTGTTCATCCAGCTTGGTGTCCAGGGGCAGCAACTCGAACGTGCCGTGGGTCGACTGGTCGTAGCCCAGGTTGACCACACCTTTGAGCGGCGACTTGTCCTTGGCAGCGACGAACCATTTCTCGGTCAACGGCGTGCGTTCAAGTTCGGTGTGGCTGGTAGCCATGACCGGCAACCATTTGAGCGTCATCAGGCGCGAGAACGGCAGCGGGCCATGTTCGATGTTGTCGACGAACAGCAATTCAACCGGTTCATCACCAAACATCTCGCCTTCACCTTTGAGGCGATAATGGGCGGTGCTGCTGAAAGTCCCACGGTCCAATGACACCAGCTCGATCGAAGCCGTGCCATTTGACCCGGCCAGGGCCGTTTGCATTTGCTTGTTGCTGTCGGCAATGGCGGTTTGCAGCACTCCTTCGAGTTTCGTTCCGGTGTACCAGGCGCCACCCGCGCTGATTGCACCGACGACCACAACGATTCCCAGAAGTACGCTTGCTGATTTATTCATGAGTGATCCGATCAATATCCATGGTTGAAAAAGCCGTCGTCTTCCCTGACACCGCTAAGGGTGTGGCTCGACGCCGCGAAGTGGAGGGAGATTACCATCAGGCATGCCAGCGGGCCCAATGTTTAAAGGGGGGAAGCGTTTTCTTGAGAGAGGGTCTACGAATATTGAACTTCAATCTCATCGAGTTGATGGTCGAACGTCTTCAGCCGTGCCGTCCAGGTGTACACCAACACTTCGAAATCACGATTGATCACCGTCGCGCCCGATGAGTCCGCGCGAGGATCGCAGAAGTCCAGTTGATAGCGCTCCCGGGCCATAGCGTTAGCGACGTCGCAGAGCTCACGAGCGTTGCTCAGCCAGTGCCAGTCGTCTTCGGCGACCTGTTTGTCCAATGCCGCACATTGGGTCTTCAAGGCCTCGAGACTTTTTTCCAATGGAGTACCGGTGAGTTCACCCATGACTTCCTGGAATGTGCGGCCAGGCTGCCAGTAACTGCCCCAGAAGTAACGATCGAAGACCGTTTCGACCCGGCGTAATGCAACCTTGGTATCCCAGATCAGCACTAGAGTCTTGCCCTGCTCAAGATGCTTTTTTTTGATGCGTTGCCCTTGGAGTGATGCCCAGGCCACGATTGCGATGGATATCACACCGATCAGCGCAGCCGCGCTATCGAGGAAGATCAGTGCTTTGTCGATCTGGTGAGTCAGCATGACGCCATAGAAATAAGTGGCCGAAAGCAACACCAACGCTGCGAGGGCGCACCAGAAGCCAGGAGCATAAGGGTTTTTCATTATTGGAATCCCCATGACCAGTGACGTCGCGGGCCATTTTTCAGATGCCCCGACTATCACAGCATAGCAATGGCCACAGGGTTTGCCGTGTGTGGCCAGCAATCATGAGGGGCGATCCGATTACCGGCCCAAAACGACAGAACCCCTGTCTGCATCAGCAGACAGGGGTTCTGGGAATTCAATCTTGACGATGACCTACTCTCACATGGGGAAACCCCACACTACCATCGGCGATGCATCGTTTCACTGCTGAGTTCGGGATGGGATCAGGTGGTTCCAATGCTCTATGGTCGTCAAGAAATTCTGTGACCGGCCCGTTCAACAGCAACGTGCCAGCGAAAATCGATAACGTCTACTAAAACAAAACCCCTACCTGCGTCAGCAGATAGGGGTTTCGGAATTTAATCTTGACGATGACCTACTCTCACATGGGG
>NZ_JAXUDQ010000031.1:0-207126 GCF_034555295.1 Pseudomonas sp. N-137 | reverse complement strand
TAGCGGGAGGCGAATTCTACAGCGTTACTCGCTGCTGTCAACACCTCTTTTTGACGCTTTCGATCGAGAAGATCGAATCGTTAACGGAGCCAGGAAAACCGCCCCACCAACTGCTTCCCAAGCTTCGATGACCTGAAGCCCTGCGCTGCCGAAAATCGTTTAACTCATTGAAACTAAAGGAGTTTTCCGTTTCGACTGCGCCGGAAGTGGGGCGAATTATAGACGCCCAGAATTTGCCGTCAAGCACTAATTTCGGCTTTTATTCCGGCTTCAGCACGATACGCGCAAAAGCCTTCTTGCCAGCCTGACAGACATGGGTAGCGCCCAGCTTATATATATAGGCGCGATCCACCACTTCACCATCGATGCGCACGCCGCCCGAACCAAGAAGATCTCGCGCTGCCGCAGCATTCTTGACCAAGCCTGCTTTATTAAGGACGGCCGCAATCGGCATATCCTCGGTCGCAGTCAATTCGATCTCAGGCAGATCATCCGGCAATTCGCCATCCTTCATGCGGTTGCCCGCCGCACGATGAGCATTGGCCGCAGCTTCCTCACCATGGAAACGAGCAACAATCTCTTCAGCCAGCTTGATCTTGATGTCCCGCGGATTTGCCCCAGCCTCAACATCCGCACGGAATGCGTTGATCTCATCCATGGAACGGAAGCTGAGCAATTCGAAGTAACGCCACATAAGCACGTCAGGAATGGAAACCAGCTTGCCGTACATAACACCCGGCGCTTCCTGGATACCCACATAGTTACCCAACGACTTGGACATCTTCTTCACACCATCCAACCCCTCCAGCAAAGGCATGGTCAGAATGCACTGGGCTTCCTGACCATAACCACGCTGAAGCTCGCGCCCCATCAGCAGGTTGAACTTCTGATCCGTACCGCCGAGCTCGACGTCAGCACGCAATGCCACCGAGTCATAGCCCTGAACAAGCGGATAGAGGAATTCATGAATGGCGATCGGCTGACTGGTTTTATAGCGCTTGTCAAAATCATCGCGCTCGAGCATACGAGCCACGGTGTATTGGGAGGTCAGGCGAATGAAATCCGCCGGCCCCATCTGATCCATCCAGGTGGAGTTGAAAGCGACTTCGGTCTTGGCCGGATCAAGGATCTTGAAGACCTGAGTCTTGTAGGTCTCGGCATTATCAAGAACCTGCTCGCGCGTCAGCGGTGGGCGCGTCGCGCTCTTGCCACTCGGATCACCGATCATCCCAGTGAAGTCACCTATCAGGAAGATGACCTGATGCCCCAGGTCCTGGAACTGACGCAGCTTATTAATAAGCACGGTATGACCCAGATGCAGATCGGGTGCCGTCGGGTCGAAACCAGCCTTTATACGCAGCGGCTGCCCACGCTTGAGCTTTTCAATCAGCTCGGACTCGACCAACAACTCTTCTGCACCACGCTTGATCAGCGCTAGCTGCTCTTCAACCGACTTCATAACAGACCCGCAAGGCTCAGATTCAAAGGGACCCAACCATACAAGATCGCGCACCAAATACAAGGTTTGCCGGGTGCGCGGACACCAATCCACGGACAGAGTGTCCGCGGGCTTGCTTCGCAGGTGATTTGGTTATATTTTATACAGTTATTTCATCTTCATCATGTCATTCATCTTTTCCAATTCATCTCTTCAAAAGTCAAATTACCTATGACCACAGAACCATCCAAAGCGCCGCCGCTTTACCCCAAGACCCACCTGCTCGCTGCAAGTGGTATTGCCGCCCTTCTTAGCCTGGCGCTCCTGGTGTTTCCCTCCAGCGATGTTGAAGCCAAAAAGACGACCCTAAGTCTCGAACTGGAAAGCCCTGCTGAACAACTGACACAAGATCAAGACGCTGCCGAAGCCGTCCAAGCCACAAACGAGGCCGCAGCCTCCCCCTTCGCGCAGATCGAAAACAACGCTGAAGACACGCCCGCGTCCGCCCAAGCGGAGCCTGCGATCGAAGAAAAGAAAGACCCGGGCCACCATGAGGTCATAGTTGCCAAAGGCGACACGCTCTCCACTCTCTTCGAAAAGGTTGGGCTGCCGTCGACCCTGGTCCACGAGGTCCTGGCCAGCGACAAGAAAGCCAAACAGTTCGCTCGGCTCCAGAGGGGTCAGAAACTCGAGTTCGAACTCAGCCCAGACGGACAACTGACCAGCCTGCATACCAAACTAAGCGACCTGGAAAGCATCACCCTGAGCAAAAACGACAAGGGTTATGCGTTCAACCGCGTCATCACCAAACCAACCGTGCGCTCAGCCTATGCTCACGGCGTCATTAACAGCTCATTGTCGCAATCGGCCGCACGCGCCGGCCTTTCCCATAGCCTGACAATGGACATGGCCAGCGTGTTTGGCTACGACATCGACTTCGCTCAGGATATTCGCCAGGGCGACGAGTTCGACGTCATTTACGAACAGAAAATGGTCAACGGAAAAAGCGTCGGCAACGGCCCTATTCTTTCCGCCCGCTTCACCAATCGCGGCAAGACCTACACGGCGGTGCGCTACACCAACAAACAAGGCAACAGCAGCTATTACACTGCCGACGGCAACAGCATGCGCAAGGCATTTATCCGTACGCCGGTTGATTTCGCCCGCATCAGCTCAAGATTCTCCGTAGGCCGCAAACATCCAATCCTGAACAAGATCCGCGCCCATAAAGGCGTCGACTACGCAGCTCCCCGCGGCACCCCAATCAAGGCCGCCGGAGACGGCAAAGTGCTGTTGGCCGGACGCCGGGGGGGCTACGGCAACACCGTGATCATCCAGCACGGCAACACTTACCGTACGCTGTATGGCCATATGCAGGGCTTCGCAAAAGGCGTGAAAACCGGCGGTAGCGTCAAGCAAGGCCAGGTGATTGGCTATATTGGCACTACCGGTCTGTCCACCGGGCCGCATTTGCATTATGAATTCCAGGTCAACGGCGTTCACGTTGATCCGCTGGGCCAGAAGCTCCCCATGGCCGATCCGATTGCCAAGTCCGAGCGCTCACGCTTCCTGGCTCAGAGCCAACCCTTGATGGCTCGCATGGACCAGGAAAAAGCCACCATGCTCGCCTCAAGCAAGCGCTAAACCATGGCGCACTATATCGGCGTGATGTCTGGCACCAGCCTGGATGGACTGGATATCGCGCTGATCGAACTGACTCCGGCGATCAAGTTGATCGCCACGCACTACATCCCCATGCCCGCCTCCCTGCGCACCGAAATGCTCGAGTTATGCAGCAGCGGGCCCGATGAGATCGCTCGCTCAGCCATTGCCCAACAAAACTGGGTAAGGCTGGCTGCGCAGGGCGTCCACACGCTGCTCGACGCACAGAAGCTCAAACCTGAAGGTATCCGGGCAATCGGTAGCCATGGTCAGACCATACGACACGAGCCGGCCCGTGGCTTTACCGTGCAGATCGGCAACCCCGCATTGTTGAGCGAATTGACCGGCATTGCCGTCGTCAGCGATTTTCGCAGTCGCGATGTCGCTGCTGGCGGGCAAGGCGCCCCGCTGGTTCCTGCGTTTCACGAAGCACTGTTTGAAGAACGGGCCGGCAATCGCGCCGTACTGAATATCGGCGGCTTCAGCAATCTCAGCCTGATAGAACCCGAAAAGCCCGTAGCCGGTTTCGATTGCGGCCCTGGCAACGTATTGCTGGACGCCTGGATACATCAGCAACGGGGCGAGCACTTTGATCGCGATGGTCTGTGGGCTGCCAGCGGAAAAGTCGAACCAGCTCTGCTAAAGGCTCTGCTTGGCGACCCTTTCTTTGTCACTCAAGGCCCTAAAAGCACAGGGCGCGAAGTGTTCAACCTGTCCTGGCTGACCCAGCACCTGTCGCACCTACCGGTCTTCGCCCCTGAAGACGTGCAGGCAACGCTACTCGAACTGACGGCCCTGACCATCGTCCACTCACTGCAGAATGCCCAGACCAACACTCAAGAGCTGCTGGTTTGCGGCGGCGGCGCGCACAACCGCACACTCATGAAGCGGCTGGCCGACTTACTGCCAAACACCCAAGTCAGCAGCACGGCCACTTACGGTGTAGACCCGGATTGGGTCGAAGCCATGGCCTTTGCCTGGCTGGCCCATTGCTGCCTTGAAGGCATTTCAGCGAATCGCCCAAGTGTCACCGGCGCACGGGGTTTGCGCATACTCGGCGCAATCTATCCCGCCTGAATCCATTTTTCGCCGCACAACAAAACGCCGCAGAGCCGTAAGGCGCTGCGGCGTTCTTATTTAAAGCCTCAGATCGAAAACGAAGAACCGCATCCACAGGTTGTGGTGGCGTTAGGGTTCTTGATGACGAAGCGCGACCCTTCCAGCCCTTCCTGATAATCCACCTCAGCACCCGCCAGGTACTGGAAGCTCATCGGATCGACCACGAGGCTGACACCTTCGCGTTCGACGATGGTGTCGTCATCAGCCACTTCCTCATCGAAAGTGAAGCCGTATTGAAAACCCGAACAACCGCCGCCCGTCACAAAAACGCGCAGCTTTAAACGATCATTCCCCTCCTCATCGACCAGGCTCTTCACCTTGTGCGCGGCACCGTGGGTGAATTGCAAAGCCGTGGGGGTGAAGGTTTCGACGCTCATGCTGAATATCTCCCGGCGCTTACGCCGCCATAATGCGTGATGACGCGCATTATCCGCTTCTCCTAGAAAATCGGTCAACTATTTGAGAGGCAGGCGCAAACTACACGTTATGAGCTGCAAGCCTGGCGCTTCAAGCTTGCAGCCTCAGATTGGAGTTAAGGCAACATCCCAGCGTGGGACAGACCCAGACGCTCATCCAGCCCGAACAGGATGTTCAAGTTCTGCACAGCCTGGCCGGACGCGCCTTTGACCAGATTATCGATGACCGACAACACCACTACCAGATCGCCATCCTGTGGGCGATGCACCGCGATCCGGCAAACGTTAGCGCCGCGTACGCTACGAGTTTCAGGGTGGCTGCCAGCCGGCATCACATCGACGAACGGTTCGTTGGCGTAACGCTTCTCGAACAACGCTTGCAGGTCTACGGAACGGTCGACGACGGTTGCGTACAGCGTGGAGTGAATGCCCCGAATCATCGGCGTCAGGTGCGGCACAAAAGTCAGGCCGACATCCTTGCCTGCCGCGCGACGCAGCCCCTGGCGGATTTCCGGCAGATGACGGTGGCCTTTGACGGCATACGCCTTCATGCTTTCCGACGTCTCGGAGTACAACGAGCCGACACTGGCACCACGGCCGGCACCGCTGACACCCGACTTGCAGTCGGCGATCAGACGCGACGCATCAGCAAGCCCCGCCTCGAGCAGCGGCAGGAAACCCAGTTGCGTTGCCGTTGGATAGCAGCCCGGGACAGCGATCAACCGTGCCTGCCTGATTTTCTCGCGATTGACTTCCGGCAGGCCGTAGACCGCCTCGTCCAGCAGATCTGGCGCACCGTGTGGCTGACCGTACCATTTGGCCCACTCTTCAGCGTCCTGCAGACGGAAATCTGCCGACAGGTCGATGACCTTGGTCCCGGCGGCCAGCAGCTCGCCTGCCAGGGCATGGGCAACACCGTGAGGCGTTGCGAAGAAGACCACATCACAGGCCCCGAGGGTCTTGATGTCCGGAACGCTGAACGCCAGGCCGTCGTAATGGCCCCGCAGGTTCGGATACATGTCGGCGACGGCCAGTCCAGCCTCGGATCGGGAGGTAATGACCACCACCTCAGCCTGCGGATGCTGTGCCAACAGACGCAGCAGTTCGACACCGGTGTAACCCGTGCCGCCGACGATACCGACCTTGACCATATACCTGCCCTCAACGAACCCACTGGAAAGCTGTCGATGATAGGGGCCGCGCGGCCCGGCGACAACCGCCAAGGTGACGTGTGGCCGCTCTAGCCTCTACTATCGGGCTACCGTGAATCTGGGAATACAAAAAAATGCTCTATCTATGGCTCAAAGCACTTCATATCGTCAGCATGGTCTGCTGGTTCGCCGGCCTGTTCTACCTGCCTCGCCTGTTCGTCTATCACGCCCAAAGCGAAGACAGCGTCAGTAAAGAACGCTTCATCGTCATGGAGCGCAAGCTGTATCGCGGCATCATGGGGCCGGCGATGATCGCCACCCTCGTATTCGGCATCTGGCTGCTGAGTCTCAACGCCAGTGCCTACTTCACTCAAGGCGGCTGGATGCACGCCAAGCTGACCCTGGTGGTATTGCTGATCGGCTATCACCATATGTGCGGCGCGCAATTGAAGCGCTTCGCCCGTGGCGAAAACACCCGCAGCCATGTCTTTTATCGCTGGTTCAATGAAGTGCCGGTTCTGATATTGCTGGCTATCGTAATTCTGGTCGTGGTTCGGCCGTTCTAACTTTCAATCAGCACCACCTTATCCGGGGTATTTCCGATGTCGCTGCCCGCTCTGCTTGAACAACGTTTGCGCCTGCCCGTCGTGGCAGCGCCGATGTTTCTGATTTCCAATCCACAGCTGGTACTGGCCTGCTGCCGCAACGGAATCGTCGGCAGCTTTCCGGCGCTGAACCAGCGCGAAAGCAGTGGTTTCAAGGCTTGGCTGGAAGAAATCGAAGCGGGCCTGGCAACAATGGAAAACCCGGCACCCTATGCCGTGAACCTGATCGTCCATCATAGCAACCCACGGCTTCAGGCCGACCTGGCCATCTGCATCGAACATCAGGTGCCGATTGTCATCACCAGCCTGGGCGCCGTGAAAGAACTGGTGGATGCGGTTCACAGCTATGGTGGGCTGGTATTCCACGATGTCACCACGCGCCGTCATGCCGAGAAAGCTGCCCAAGCCGGTGTCGACGGCTTGATAGCGGTCGCCGCCGGCGCAGGTGGCCACGCCGGGACCTGGAGCCCTTTCTCACTGGTCGCCGAAATCCGCCAGTTCTTCGACAAAACCCTGCTGCTTGCGGGATGTCTGAACCACGGCCATCAGATTCTGGCCGCCCAACTGCTTGGCGCGGATTTGGCCTACTTCGGCACACGCTTCATCGGCACGACCGAAAGCCATGCGCCTGACGCTTATAAAGAGATGTTGCTCACATCCAGAGCCGCAGACATCGTGCATACTCCTGCGGTGTCCGGAGTGCCGGCCAGCTTCATGCGCCAGAGCCTGGAAAACGCCGGTTTCGACCTGGCCGCCCTGCAGGGCAAGGGCGAGGTGGATTTCGGTTCCAAACTCAAGCCACTGAACGACGAAGCCAAGGCCTGGAAAACCGTATGGTCCGCAGGCCAGGGCGTGGGTGAAATCCATGATCTGCCCAGTGTCGATCAGCTAGTGGCACGCCTGGATGAAGAGTACCGGCAAGCGCTGGCCCGCGCGACACAACTCGGCGGCCAATGGCCCCGCTGAAATCAACCGGATCAAAACCATTGCTTAACCTTATGAGACAAGGATGCCTGGCATGAGCGAAACCCGTTTCAATATCGTATTTGATGGAGCCCTGCTGCCGGGTGTCGAAACCACCACAGCCAAGCTCAACCTGGCTGAACTGTTCAAAAGCGATGTCAGTGCCATTGAGCGGTTGTTCAGCGGGCGCAAGGTGGCGCTTAAAAGCAACCTGTCCCAGGCCGAAGCGCAGAAGTACCTGGAGGCTCTCAACAAGAGCGGGATCGATGCGCGAATCGAAGCCGAACCTTCCCTCGAACTGAACCTGGACGAGGTACAGCATTCGCCGACGTCGAACGGACGCCACCCGGACTCCATCATCGACCCGGTATCGCCCTACGCGCCACCCCGAGCCGAGGTGGGTGAAGCAATGGCCGAGTACAGCACGCTCAAGCCCTTCAGCTTCGATGGGCGCATCGGACGACTGCGCTTCCTGGGCTGGACCATGGCCTTGACGCTGGTCATGCTGTTTGTGGTGGGCACAGCCTTTTCATTGGGCTTGACCTGGATCCTCGCCTCCAGCTCCACGGCGGCAATGATCGTCGGCGGCCTGCTGGGACTGATCATCGCACTGGGCTTTGCTTATGTAAGCATCCAGTTCAGCGTCCAGCGCCTGCACGACCTGGGTTGGTCCGGGTGGTTGTGGCTGCTCAACCTGGTGCCGTTCGTGGGCAGTGTCTTCCCCTTCGTACTCATGGCCTTGCCCGGCAACACCGGCGCCAATCGCTATGGCCCCCCGCCGCCGCCCAACAGCACCGCGGTCAAGGTACTTTCGTCGCTGTGGATTGTCATGATCGTGGTGGCTTTCCTTGCCGCAATGGCCGGGGCATTCAGCGGCATCACAGAGGAATACGACAGCAGTTCCTTGAGCAGCTATGAGAGCAGCGAGCTCATTGATGAAGACACTGCAGAACCAGCCGTCGAAGCAGCCGAGCCTGCTGCGCCTTCTGTAGACTATGAAGAGGAACAATAAGCGCGCTTCGTGCCGGTGACAGCTCAGTACACTGGTGACGGGCCGTTGCGATGGAGAACTGCATGACCCGTTACGCTCTGATCACTGGCGCCTCCAGTGGCATTGGCCTGGCAATGGCCGAAGCACTCGCCCGCCGCGGTCGCGACCTGATATTGGTGGCTCGACAGCGTGATCGGCTGGAAAGTATTGCAATCGAATTGACTCAGCGTTTTGGCGTGGAGGTGTTGTTCCGGGCTTGTGACCTGGGGGAACCGCTGAGGCTTTCAGGCTTTCTGCTCGAGCTGGAAGAAGGCGAGCGACAGATCGACCTGCTGGTCAATTGTGCCGGTATCGGCACCAGCGGGCCGTTCCTGGGCCAGGACTGGATGACCGAGCAGGACCTGATCGAAGTCAACATCCTCGCCTTGACGCGGCTCTGTCACTCGGTAGGCAACAGCATGGCGCTGCAGGGCGGTGGCCAGATCCTGAACGTTGCATCGATCGCCGCGTTCCAGCCTGGCCCCTGGATGAGCACCTATCACGCCAGCAAGGCTTACGTGCTGCATTTCTCCGAAGCCCTGCGGGTCGAGCTGAAAAAAAGCGCAATAAAGGTATCGGTGCTTTGCCCTGGCCCGACACGAACCGGCTTTTTCGCCCGGGCGCAGCTCAATGAACAGAAATTCAACGACAGTCAAACCCTGATGAGCCCGGAGGAAGTCGCGCTGTATGCCGTGCGCGCACTGGAAAAAAACCGGGCGATCATCATTCCTGGGCGCCGCAATCGCTGGCTGGCGGCGTTGCCGCGACTGGGCCCGCGATGGCTGGTTCGCACGATTGCCGGCATGACCAACAAGGCCTGCTGCCCCCGCTGAATGCCTTTTCCCGTGAAAAACCGGGCTCGCCAATCGCGCCTTAAGTACACTCAAGCTCGACTAACCCAATGGAGAAACAGCTGTGGATACTCTGTTTACCAAGATCATCAACCGGGAGATTCCGGCCAAGATCATTTACGAAGATGATCAAGTTCTGGCGTTCCACGACATCGCCCCTCAAGCACCTGTGCATTTCCTGGTCATCCCAAAGAAACCGATCCGCACGCTCAATGATCTGACCGAAGAAGACAAAGGCTTGGCCGGGCATATCCTGTTCACTGCCCAGCGCCTGGCGCTTGAACTGGGCTGCGAAGAAGGTTTTCGTGTGGTGATGAACTGCAATGAACTTGGGGGACAGACCGTCTATCACATTCATATGCATGTGCTTGGGCAGCGCCAGATGAACTGGCCGCCGGGTTGATACCCTGACCCAACGCAAATCCTGAGCGGCCGATTGAGTTAAACTGGCCGCCGAGATTTTTCCCGGAGGTAAGCATGACTACCCAACGTCACTACTCACCGATTGACCGTCTACTGCTGCAAGCTGATACCGCGATGCGTACGCTGCTGCCCTTCAGTGGTCAGCCCTACCGTCCATCGCCGGCTATCGTGCAGCCAGACGTGCAAATGAGTGACGAGCAAACCCGCCATGTCGCTGGGCTGATGCGCATCAACCACACCGGTGAAGTCTGCGCCCAGGCGCTATATCAGGGCCAGGCGCTGACGGCGAAGCTGCCCCAGGTACGTGAGGCGATGGAGCATGCCGCCGAGGAAGAAATCGACCATCTGGTCTGGTGCGAACAACGCATTCACCAACTGGGCAGCCATACCAGCGTCCTGAACCCGTTGTTTTATGGGATGTCATTTGGAATCGGTGCAGTGGCCGGGCTGATCAGCGACAAAGTCAGCCTCGGCTTTGTGGCGGCCACTGAACATCAGGTGTGCAAACACCTGAATGAGCACTTGGAACAATTGCCGGCCGAGGACGAAAAGTCCCGGGCGATTCTGAAGCAGATGCGCGAGGATGAAGAGCAGCACGCCGAAAGTGCGCTTGAGGCCGGAGGGTTTCGTTTTCCAGCGCCGGTGAAGTTCGGCATGAGCCTGCTGGCCAAGGTCATGACCAAGAGCACCTATCGAATCTGATCGTGCAAGGGTGGCGAAGGGGTTATACCCACGCCACAGCGTTGCAGGCCTGTGCGTTCATCCACGTTCTACAGAAACTAAAAAAGGCGACTCCCATGGGGAGCCGCCTTTTTTGTAGCTGAAACCTTCAGCGTGGCATGTTGCGCGCGTAGAAAATTTCCAGCATTTCGTGTTTCACACGGTCTTCCACCTGATCCCGCTGTTCAGCAGAAAGGTTGCTGGTAGCGTCCCCGAACAGGTAGTTATCAAGCTCGAAGTTCTTGAGCAGCATTTTGGTGTGGAACAGGTTTTCCTGATACACGTTCACGTCGGTCATCTGATACGCGTCGCGAGTGTCTTCGGAGAGATAGTTCTGAATCGAGTTGATCTCGTGATCAATAAAGTGCTTGTGGCCTTCAACGTCGCGGGTAAAGCCACGCACGCGATAATCCACCGTCACGATGTCCGAGTCGAACTGGTGAATCAGGAAATTGAGTGCCTTGAGCGGTGAAATGACGCCACAGGTCGACACGTCAATGTCCACACGGAACGTCGCAATGCCATCCACCGGGTGGATTTCCGGGTAGGTATGTACCGTAATGTGGCTCTTGTCGAGGTGGGCCAGGATGATTTCCGGCAATGGGCCCGGGGACTCTTCGATCTGGCTGTCGGTCGGTGTCACCGGTTCTTCCGAGATCAGAATGGTCACGCTGGCGCCTTGGGGTTCATAGTCCTGACTGGCGATGTTCAGGATGTTGGCACCAATGATATCGACAACTTCCGTGAGGATCTGCGTGAGGCGCTTGGCGTTGTACTCTTTATTGATGTACTCGACGTAGGCCTGCTGGTCCTGCGGGGTTTCCGCATAGCAGATGTCATAGATGTTGAAGCTCAAGGTCTTTGTCAGGTTATTGAACCCATGGAGCTTGAGTTTGCTTTTCACCGTTTGAAAACTCTCTATGTATTGCGGCCTGGCCGCGTGATCAAGCATGCCCGTCAGATGCGAACGACGCACCTGCGTAGGACGGTTAACACCTCTTCGCGATGGCGATTTTGGTTGTCTGTCCAGACAAGGGACCGGCCGGAGGACCGATCACTGCCCTGAAAAAAGTGGCGCATTATGCAGAGGTCGGCTTCTGATCGCCAGAGCTTGCACTGCTTTTATGATGGTTGGATGTCGATTCAACCCAATTCGATGATTTCATAATCGTGAGTGATTTCAACACCGGCGGCGCCGAGCATGATGGAAGCCGAGCAATATTTCTCGGCTGACAGCTCAATGGCGCGCTTGACCTGGGCTTCCTTCAAGGCACGCCCCTTCACCACGAAATGCATGTGAATCTTGGTGAACACTTTCGGGTCTTCGGTGGCGCGCTCCGCTTCCAGGAAAGCTTCGCAACTTTCGACGGCCTGGCGCGATTTTTTAAGGATGCTGACCACGTCGAAGTTACTGCAGCCGCCCACGCCCAGCAGGAGCATTTCCATCGGCCTTACACCCAGGTTCCGACCTCCGGCTTCTGGC
This sequence comes from Pseudomonas sp. N-137, assembly GCF_034555295.1. Classification (NCBI taxonomy): domain Bacteria; kingdom Pseudomonadati; phylum Pseudomonadota; class Gammaproteobacteria; order Pseudomonadales; family Pseudomonadaceae; genus Pseudomonas; species Pseudomonas sp. N-137. The sequence goes on along the minus strand of NZ_JAXUDQ010000031.1, from coordinate 195,265 downwards.
GGGCCATCCATGACGACCACATGACCGCTACCTGACTCACCGAGGAACATGGCTTCGCCAGCCCATTGGATGCGTGCCTTCATCGCCAAGACTCCACTGTCTGAAAAAAGGGTCGCCAGCTTAGCACAGCCCCCCGCCACGGCGGTTTCTGCCTTAGGACGCATGACAAATACGTGTAGGTAAATTCTCAAATCAATTAGGGGCGCCTCTGTTAAGCTGGCGCCAATTAGCTGGCGTATGGCCAGCTATAGCGATTGCCAGTCGCGCCCCACAAAAAATCCAAATCAATACACCGCGCAGTCTTTCGGGATACAACCATGGTTGCCATTACTCCCACACCCAAGATCAAGAATCTCGACAAACTCTTGATGCACTGTCAGCGTCGCCGCTACCCGGCCAAGCACAACATCATCTGCGCGGGCGATCGCTCCGACACCCTGTCGTTCATCATCAAAGGGTCGGTCACGATCCTGATCGAGGATGATGACGGTCGCGAAATGATCATCGCCTATCTCAACGCCGGGGATTTCTTCGGCGAACTTGGATTGTTTGAACAGGCAGGCAAAGAACAGGAACGTAGCGCCTGGGTACGGGCCAAGGTCGAATGCGAGGTCGCGGAGATCAGCTATAGCAAGTTCCGGGAACTGTCGGTGCAGGATCCGGACATTCTTTACGTCCTCAGCGGACAAATCGCACAGCGCCTGCGCAACACTACCCGCAAGGTGGGCGACCTCGCCTTCTTCGACGTGACCGGTCGCGTCGCCCGCTGCTTGCTGGAACTGTGCAAGCAACCCGATGCCATGACCCACCCGGACGGCATGCAGATCAAGGTGACGCGCCAGGAAATCGGCCGGATTGTGGGTTGCTCGCGGGAGATGGTCGGTCGTGTGCTCAAGGATCTGGAAGAGCGCAACCTGGTCAGCGTCAAAGGCAAGACCATGGTGGTCTTTGGGACGCGTTAGGCGAGCAGCCTGGTCAGCAGTTCCCGGTACAGCGCCTCAAGCCGCTGCAACGCGTGAGGCGCCGGAAATTTTTCATGCAAGGCAATATGACTCTCGGCGCGCACTCGCTGCGCCAGGCCACAGGCTTCATTGAAACGATTGACCGCGGCAACCATCGATTCGCGTTCGTTCTCCAGCAACAGGGCTCCATGCACCAGACCCACCGGGCGTTGGCCGCCCTTGCTCTGACGCCAGCGCTGAGCAGTACCGACCATTTTCCGGCCGTCGAGATTGACGTTAAATCGACCGTCGCAGAACGCACCCTCGACTTCACCCAACGAAGCCACCCCACCCAGCTCATCCAATAACTGGCAGATCGGATCACACAACCGGCGATAACCGGTTTCGATGCGGCCATGGTCGCCTTCACTACGCGGCGGAGCGTAAACCAGGGCGATATTGACGGTGGCGGCAGACTGCGGCACCGGCTCACCGCCGGTTTCGCGCAGCAGCACTGGCCAGTCGTGGGCCGCCGAGATTTGGCAGGCGTGTTCGAACCCCGGTAAACGACTCAAACGACGAGGCATGACCAGCGCGCGATCATTGGGCTGCCAGAACAACAAGCCGAACTCAGCGTCGCCTGCACAGATGCTGGCCAGCAAATCCTGTTCGGCTTGCAGACCGGCTTCGACGGTCAGGGAAATCACCGGCGACATTGAATCAATCCAGCGTCGAACCGCTTATCGGAACGCCGCGTTCAGGGAAGAACAGACGTTGCAACTCGGTACCCGGATTTTCCGCGCGCATGAACGCTTCGCCCACCAGGAACGAATACACATCGCTGACTTCCATCAGTTCGACATCGGCCCGGTTCAGGATCCCGCTCTCGGTGATCACCAAGCGATCACGCGGAATACGCGGCAACAAATCCAGAGTCGTTTCCAGGCTGACTTCGAAAGTATGCAGGTTGCGGTTGTTCACCCCGACCAGCGGAGTATCGAGGGTCTTCAAGGCCCGCTCCAGCTCCTCGCCATCGTGGACCTCCACCAGGACATCCAGGCCCACGCCTTTGGCGACCGCCGCCAGCTCGGCCATTTTCACATCGTCCAGGGCGGACACAATCAACAGCACGCAATCTGCGCCCAGGGCTCGGGCTTCAACGATCTGGTAAGGATCGATCATGAAGTCCTTGCGAATCACCGGCAGCTTGCACGCCTCCCGCGCCTGTTTGAGGTATTCATCGGCGCCCTGGAAAAAATCAATATCGGTCAGCACCGAAAGGCAAGTCGCACCGCCCTTCTCATAGCTCTTGGCGATGTCGGCGGGGACGAAGTGTTCACGAATCACGCCTTTGCTGGGGGAAGCCTTTTTAATTTCGGCAATCACCGCTGGCTGCTTTCTCTTGGCCTGATCGATCAGCGCCTTGGCAAAGCCACGCGGCGCATCCGCTGCCCGCGCCAAGGTTTCCAGCTCTGCCAGACTGACCCGAGCACTGCGTTCGGCAACCTCTTGAGCCTTGCGAGCCAGAATGTTTTCCAGAACCGTTGGCACACTCATCCTTCGTTCTCCACTTTGAATACGGCGGTAAATGCACCCAACTCTTCGAGTTTTTCCCTGGCAAGGCCGGTGTGCAACGCATCATGGGCCAGTTCCACGCCCTGCTTGAGGCTGCTGGCGTGATCCGCCGCATACAACGCGGCGCCCGCATTGAGCACGATCATCTCGGCGGCCTTCTGGCCATTTTCAGTCTTGCGACGCCCCAAGGCATCGCGAATCAGCTCCAGCGACTGGGCCGGCCCATCCACCGCCAGCCCATGCAGGCTCTGGCTCTTCATGCCCAGGTCTTCAGGTTCGACCCAATACTCGCTGATCTGATCATTTTTTAATTCAGCCACGTACGTGGGTGCAGCCAGGCTGAATTCGTCCAGGCCATCCTTCGAATGGACCACCAGCACGTGCTTGCTGCCCAGACGTTGCAAGACCTCGGCCAGGGGCCGGCACAATGCCTGGCTGAACACACCGACCACTTGATGCTTCACACCGGCCGGATTCGTAAGCGGGCCGAGCATGTTGAACATCGTCCGCAGGCCCAGATCACGACGCGGCGCGGCGGCGTACTTCATGGCGCGGTGGTGGGTCTGGGCGAACATGAAACCGATGCCCACGTTATCGATGCAACGCGCCACCTGTACTGGCGTCAGGTTCAGGTAGATCCCGGCCGCCTCCAGCAGGTCGGCGCTGCCACTCTTGCCGGAGACCGCACGATTGCCATGCTTGGCAACGGTGCAACCGGCCGCGGCGACGACGAAGGCCGAGGCAGTGGAGACGTTGAAGATATTGGCGCCGTCACCGCCGGTGCCCACCACATCCACCACGCCATCCAGGGTCTTGAGTTCGACCTGGTCCGCCAGCTCGCGCATGACCGAAACCGCGCCGACGATCTCATCGATGCTCTCGCTCTTCATGCGCATGGCCATCATGAACGCGCCGATCTGCGCATCCGAGCATTGTCCGGTCATGATTTCGCGCATCACATCGCGCATTTCGTCGGTGCTCAGGTCGAGATGGCCGACGATACGGCTCAGGGCTGTCTTGATATCCATGAAAAGTCCTTAGCGCGTGCCGCCGGTTTGTTTGAGGAAGTTGGCGAACAGCTCGTGACCCTGTTCGGTGAGAATAGACTCGGGGTGAAATTGCACGCCTTCGATATTCAACGTTTTGTGACGAAGCCCCATGATTTCATCCACAGAGCCGTCCTCGAGCTGAGTCCAGGCGGTCAGTTCCAGACAATCTGGCAGGGTTTGGCGCTTGACGATCAGGGAGTGGTAGCGGGTGACGGTCAGCGGAAGATTCAGACCTTCGAACACGCCCTTGTTCTCGTGAAATACCGGGCTAGTCTTACCGTGCATGACTTGCCGGGCGCGCACCACGTCGCCGCCAAAGGCTTGGCCGATCGACTGGTGCCCCAGGCAGACACCCAGGATCGGCAGCTTGCCGGCGAAATACTTGATGGCTTCGATGGAAATGCCCGCTTCGGTCGGCGTGCAAGGACCGGGAGAGACCACGATGCGCTCGGGCTTGAGGGCTTCGATTTCGGCGATGGTCAGTTCGTCGTTGCGCACGACCTTGACCTCGGAGCCCAGCTCGCCCAGGTACTGCACAACGTTGTAGGTAAAAGAGTCGTAGTTATCGATCATCAGCAACATGGCGTAAGCAACCTATTGAATTCACTGACTTGAAATACAGCCTTCGGAGAGTGACCCGCGCGGTGTTGCGCTTGGCGAGGCGTGTGATGAGCCAGCGAAGCGACTTTCAAGCGGGTAAAGAAGGCAAATCGGTACAGGTCCGGCCAAGCCGGTAGAGAACGTTCAGGCGCGCCAACGCCAACGGGCGTGTGCCTTGATCAATTGATCCAGAAGTTTGCTGACAATCGACACAGGGGAAGTCTCGTTCATACGTTCCGGCACAGTAGCTTAGCTGGACGGTGCACGCAATATGACGACCCCCGAAGGGCTTTGAAACAATCGCGACGAGCCTGATGGATGGCAAAACGCCGGAAGTTTTTGGTACTGTCGTTTCGTTTTCTAACAACAATAAGATAAAAACGGACTTTCTCATGCTAAGAAAAACGTTGTTCGTACCAATGGCCGGCTGTCTGCTGGCAATGGCCTGCGCCCAGGCGAGCGCCGCGCCCAATCCCTACTCCAGCTTCATCGTGTTTGGCGACAGCCTCAACGATGCCGGCCAGTTTGCCGACCCGGACGGTCCGTCCGGGGCCACGCAACGCTTTACCAACCGCACCGGCCCGCTCTATCTCGACGGAAGCGGCGAATCCTATTCCCTCAATTCCACCCAACTGCTGGGCGGACGGTTGGGCTTTTCCGATGATGAAACCGCGGCATCCACCTCGGCGGTTCGTGCCAGCGAAGGCCAGGCCGATGGCAACAACTGGGCCGTGGGCGGGTATCGCACCGACCAGATCCTCGAGTCGATTACCGGCGTTTCCGACACTGGCGAACGCAGCCGTGACGGATACCTGCTGTCCAACGGCCTGCGTGCCGACCCGAACGCGCTGTACTACCTTTCCGGGGGCGGTAACGACTTCCTCCAGGGCCTGGTACTGACCCCCGCCCAGGCGAACGCCGCCGCGGACCGCCTGGCCGACAGTGTCCAGGTGCTGCAAACCGCCGGAGCCCGTTATGTGATGGTCTGGCTGCTGCCCGACCTGGGCCTGACCCCTGCGCTCAATGGCACGCCTTTGCAAGACGCCGTTTCGCAGCTCAGCAACCAGTTCAACCAGCAACTGGTCACGCGGCTGCAAGGCATTGATGCCGAAATCATTCCACTGAACGTTCCGCTACTGCTGCAGGAAAGTTTCGCCGATCCAGCACGATTCGGCCTCGCCACCGGCGAGAACCTCACCGCCACCTGCTTCAGCGGCAACGGCTGCACGGAAAACCCCACCTATGGCATCAACAGCGCGACGCCAGACCCCACCAAGCTGATCTATAACGACTCGGTCCACCCCACCGAGACCGGACAGCAACTGATCGCCGATTACGCCTTTTCCCTGCTCGCGGCGCCATGGGAGCTGACATTGCTGCCGGAAATGGCCCACTCGACCCTGCGCGCCCACCAGGATGAATTACGCAGCCAGTGGCAATCGGACTGGGAGAACTGGCAAGCCGTCGGCCAATGGCGGGCGATCGTCGCAGGCGGCGGCCAGCACCTGGACATCGACAGCCAAAACAGTGGCGCCAGCGCCGACGGCAGCGGCTACAGCCTGAACGTCGGTGGCAGCTATCGTCTCAACGAGGCTTGGCGCGTGGGTGTAGCCGCCGGTTTCTACCGCCAAGACATGGAGGCAGGCAGCGCCGATTCGGACTACAAACTCAACAGCTACCTGGCCACCGCTTTCGCCCAGTTCCAGCAGAACCGCTGGTGGGCCGATGCCGCGTTGACCGGCGGCAAGCTCGACTACGAGAACCTGGAGCGCAAGTTCGACCTGGGCGTCAACCAGGCGCAAGAGAAAGGTGACACCGACGGTCACCTGTGGGCATTCAGCACGCGCCTGGGCTACGACATTGCCCAGCCGGGCAGTCAGTGGCACCTGTCACCGTTTATCAGCGCCGATTATGCGAAGGTGGAAGTCGACGGGTATTCAGAAAAGAGCACCCGCTCCACCGCCCTGACTTTCGATGACCAGACCCGCGACTCGAAACGCTTGGGCATTGGCTTGCAAGGCAAATACAACTTCACCCGTCAGACCCAGGTGTATGGCGAATATGCCCACGAACGCGAGTACGAAGACGACACCCAAAAGGTGAACATCGCCCTCAACAGTCTGCCGGCCAATGATTTCACGCTTGAAGGCTATACGCCGCAGAGTCATTTGAATCGCCTGAGCCTGGGGGTCAGCCACAAGTTGACCAACGATCTGGCCCTGCGGGGCGGTTATACGCTGCGCAAGGACGATGACTTTACCCAGCAGGGCGTGAATGTCGGGGTCAGTCTGGATTTCTGATCGAGATAACCCTGTGTGGGAGCGAGCCTGCTCGCTCCCACAGTTGATCAGCTTCCATTCAGTCGCTTGGGGTCTGCTCGGCCAGCGCCACGGCACGGAACATTGCCCGGCGCTTGTTCAGGGTTTCTTCCCACTCCAGCACCGGCACCGAGTCGGCCACGATCCCGCCGCCGGCCTGCACGTGCAGCTCACCGTCCTTGATGACGGCGGTGCGGATGGCAATGGCAGTGTCCATGTTGCCGTTCCAGGCAAAATAGCCCACGGCCCCGCCGTACACCCCACGCTTGACCGGTTCCAGTTCGTCGATGATTTCCATGGCGCGGATTTTCGGGGCGCCAGACAACGTTCCCGCCGGCAGGATGGCCCGCAGGGCGTCCATCGCCGTCAGCCCGGCCTTCAACTGGCCCGTGACGTTGGAGACGATGTGCATCACGTTGGAATAACGCTCGATGACCATCTTTTCGGTGAGCTTCACCGAGCCGACTTCCGAGACGCGCCCGGTGTCATTGCGGCCCAGGTCGATCAGCATCAGGTGCTCGGCGATTTCCTTGTCATCCGACAGCAGGTCCTCTTCCAGCGCCCGGTCGGCTTCCTCCGTGGCCCCACGAGGGCGGGTGCCAGCGATAGGCCGCACAGTGATCAGGTTGTCTTCGACCCGCACCAGCACTTCGGGTGAACTGCCCACAACATGGAAGTCACCGAAATTGAAGAAGTACATGTAAGGCGTCGGATTGAAACAGCGCAGCGCCCGGTACAGGTCGATGGGCGCAGCCTTGAAGTCGATGGACATCCGTTGCGACGGCACCACTTGCATGCAGTCGCCGGCCAGGATGTATTCCTTGATGGTATCGACGGCCCTTTCGTAATCGTTCTGAGTGAAACTGGAACGGAACACCGGGTCGGCCGCCGACTGTTTGCTGAAATCCAGGCCAGGACGCGGCGTGATCGGCTGCCGGAGTTTTTCCAGCAGCGCCTGAAGACTTTTCTGACCTTGCTCGTAGGCGTCTTCCCGGGACGGATCAGCCAGGACAATCGCGTGCATCTTGCCGGCGAGGTTATCGAAGACGACCACTGCGTCAGAGACCATCAGCAAAATGTCCGGCACGCCCAGCGGGTCCGGGTTCGGGCAGGTGCCCAGACGCTTTTCCACATAGCGTACGCAGTCGTAGCCGAAATAACCCACCAGGCCACCGTTGAACCGCGGCAGGCCGGGGATGGTAGGCACGTTGTAGCGAGCCTTGAAGGTTTCGACGAAGGCCAGCGGATCTTCGACCTCCAGGCTTTCGATCTCGACGCCGTCATGGGTCACGCTGACACGATGGTCATGGACCCGCAGCACCGTGCGGCACGGCAGGCCGATGATGGAATAACGGCCCCATTTCTCACCGCCCTGCACCGATTCGAGCAGGTATGAGTTGGGCTCATCGGCCAGCTTGAGGTAGATCGACAGCGGCGTGTCGAAGTCGGCCAGGGTTTCGCAGGCAAGCGGGATACGGTTATAGCCGGCAGCGGCTAGACGCAGGAATTCTTCGCGGATCATGGTGTGCCTCGTGGCAGGAGGAGCTGACAGTCAGGTATGCAAACGCGCCGGATAACCGGCCAGGATCAGGTCAGGCGCGCCAACGCCAGCGGGCCAGGGCCTTCATGACTTTCATCCAGAGTTTGCGAGTGACCACCACGATGGCGTTTCCAGAAGAGGATTGAACAGCGTCGGGCAACGTTATCTCAGCGGCCGGGTCCAGGCAACCGGGAATTAACAGGCGCAAATCGTCGATCACCAGCGCGGGAAACTCTTCGGCGATCGGCCGGCCATGGTTGTAGCCGTAGCTCAGCGCCACACATTTGACCCCGGCGGCTTTCGCCGCCAACACATCGCTGCGCGAGTCGCCGACGAACAGCGATTGAGAGGCCGGGATGTTGGCCATTTTCATCACGAAAAACAGCGCGGCCGGGTCAGGTTTTTTCTGTGGCAGGGTATCGCCACCGATGATCCAGCGAAAATAACGACCGATTTTCATCTGATCCAGCAGCGGCGCGACAAAGCGCTCCGGCTTGTTGGTGATCAGGGCCATTTCAACGCCTTGCTTGTGCAGCCACTTGAGGGTGGAACGCACACCGGGGTAGACGACCGTCAGTTCGTGATTGCCTTCATAGGCTTCGTTGAACAACTCCAGCGCCCGCTCGGCCTCGGCGTCATCGACGCCCTGGGCATCGATATGGTTGGCCAGGGCCCGCCGCACCAGCATGGGCGCGCCGTTGCCGACCCAGTGGCGCACGGCGTCAATTCCGGCGGCCGGGCGACCGAGCTTGAGCAGCATGTTGTCCACGGCCGCCGCCAGGTCCGGCACCGAGTCGACCAGCGTGCCGTCGAGGTCGAACATCACCAGACGCGGCAGGCTGCCGGGGAACAGCTGCTCAAAGCCGCTCATAGACGGGCCAGGGCCAGTTCGGCACGCATCTTTTCAATGACCTCTTTGTAGTCCGGCGCATTGAAAATGGCCGAGCCTGCGACAAAGGTGTCGGCACCGGCCTCTGCGATTTCGCGGATGTTATTGACGTTCACGCCACCGTCGATCTCCAGGCGGATATCACGGCCCGATGCCTTGATCAGCGCGCGGGCTTCGCGCAGCTTGTCGAGGGTACCAGGAATGAACTTCTGCCCGCCGAAGCCGGGGTTGACGCTCATCAGCAGGATCATGTCGACCTTGTCCATCACGTACTTGAGCACGTCCAGGGGCGTGGCTGGGTTGAACACCAGGCCGGCCTTGCATCCGCCTTCGCGAATCAACTGCAGGGAGCGGTCGATGTGCTGGGTGGCTTCGGGGTGGAAGGTGATGTAGGTGGCACCGGCCTCGATGAAGTCGCCGACGATGCGATCCACCGGGCTGACCATCAGGTGCGCGTCGATCGGCGCCGTGACGCCGTACTTGCGCAGCGCTGCGCAGACCATCGGGCCGATGGTCAGGTTGGGTACGTAATGGTTGTCCATGACATCGAAGTGCACGATGTCGGCGCCGGCGGCCAGAACGTTGTCCACTTCCTCGCCCAGGCGGGCGAAGTCGGCGGAGAGAATCGACGGAGCAATAGCGAAGGGCTGCATGACGCACCTGTTTTGAGCGAAATCACGATGGCGCGCATTGTATACCTCAAGATTTGGCGCGCCCACCGTGGCAGACGATCAATACGCCGCGCGGTAGATCTTCTCGATATCGCTGGCGCTCAGTTTGCGTGGGTTATTGCGCATCAGCCGCTCGATCCCGGCCGCTTCCACCGCCATGGACGGGATCACCTCGTCCGTCACCCCAAGGCTGCTCAGGCCCTGGGGGATTTCCACGGCAGCACACAGCGCAACCATGGCCTCCACGGCTTCATCAGCGGCTTCAAGGTCACTCAGGTGCGCGGTCTTTATGCCCATGGCTTCGGCAATGTCGCGCATGCGCTCGACGCAAGCCATCTTGTTCCACGCCATGACATACGGCAGCAACAAGGCGTTTGCCACACCATGGGACACGTGAAAGCGCCCCCCCAGCGGATACGCCAGCGCATGCACCGCCCCGACCCCAGCATTGCCGAACGCCATGCCGGCCATCAGGCTTGCAGTGGCCATGTCTTCGCGAGCTTGCAAATGAGCGGGGTTGGCGTAGGCCTTGGGCAAGGCGCGGGTGATCAGTTTTATTGCGCCGATAGCCAAGGCATCGGTGATCGGCGAGGCATTGAGCGACAGGTAGGACTCGATGGCATGCACCAGTGCATCGACGCCACTGGCGGCGGTCACGCTCCGGGGACAGGTGAGGGTCATCTGCGGACTGACCAGCGCCACGTCCGGCAGCAGATAATCGCTGACGATACCTTTCTTGAGTTGCGCGGCCTTGTCGGAGAGGATGGCCACGTTGGTGACTTCAGAGCCGGTCCCGGCCGTGGTGGGGATGGCGATCATGGGCGCGCCTTTGCGCGGGACCTGATCGACCCCGAACATATCCTGCAGCTCGCCGTGGTAACCGGCGTAGACCCCCACGCATTTGGCAATGTCGATGGCACTGCCGCCGCCCAGGCCGATCAAGCCATCATGGCCGCCGTCACGGTAGGCCTGCATGCAGTCTTCAACGATGGCGATTTCCGGGTCCGGCATGACCCGATCGAAAATTTCGTAGTCGCGCCCGCCCAGATGCTGCAGCGCCAGCTCCACGGTGCCGGACTTGACCAGCGCAGCGTCGGTGACGATCAGCGGGTTATCGACATCCAGCCGCGTCAGCTCGGCCGCCAGTTGCTCGATGGCAGCGGCACCGGTGATCAGTTTGTGGGCGATCTTGAATGAGGAAAGACTCATGTGCGCGGCCTCTTATTCGCGTATGGGCTGGCACAAGGATAGCTCGGTATTTAAGGTTGTCTTCCATTCAGCCCATGAATACACCGCAAATCCCCTGTGGGAGCGAGCCTGCTCGCGATGGCGGTAGAACATTCGACATTTTTATCGACTGACACTCCGCTATCGCGAGCAGGCTCGCTCCCACAGGGTACAATACTGACCGTCAGACCTGCGCAGTACGCAGCTTCTCGCTACGCCCACGCAACCACTCCAGAGTCAGCAACAGGATCACCGAAAAGGCGATCAGCAGCGTCGCGGCGGCGGCGATGGTGGGGCTGAGGTTCTCGCGGATACCGCTGAACATCTGCCTTGGCAGAGTTGCCTGCTCGGGACCGGCCAGGAACAGCGTCACCACCACTTCATCGAACGAGGTCGCGAAGGCGAACAGTGCGCCGGAGATCACGCCCGGGGCGATCAACGGCAAGGTCACTCGACGAAACGCCGTCAACGGCGAAGCCCCAAGGCTGGCGGCGGCCCGAACCAGATTGTAGTTAAAGCCCTGCAGAGTCGCCGACACCGTGATGATGACGAACGGCACGCCCAGCACGGCATGGACCACGATCAGCGAGAAGAAACTGTTGCCCATCCCCAGCGGAGCGAAGAACAGGTAACTGGCCACCCCGATGATCACCACCGGCACCACCATCGGCGAGATCACCAGGGCCATCACCAGCGCCTTGCCTGGGAAATCACCACGGGTCAGGCCAATCGCCGCCAGGGTACCGAAGACCATCGCCAGTACCGTCGCCGCCGGGGCGACGATGACGCTGTTCCTCAGCGCTCGCATCCACTCCGCCGAAGCGAAGAAATCGTGGTACCACTGCAACGAAAAGCCTTGCAACGGGTACACCAGGAAGCTGCCGGAGTTGAACGACAATGGAATGATCACCAACACCGGCAGGATCAGGAACAACAGGATCAGCCCGCAGAATATGCGCAAGCTGTAGAACCACACCCGCTCGACGGGGGACATGTAAGGACTCAGCATTTCAATCTCCCCTCAGCTCAGGCGCAGGCGACTGGCGCCCACCAGCCAGTTGTAAATCAGATACAGCACGACGGTTGCCAGCAACAACAACCCGCCGAGCGCCGTGGCCATACCCCAGTTGATGCTGGTGTTGGTGTAGAACGCGACAAAATAGCTGACCATCTGATCGCTCGGGCTGCCCAGCAACGCCGGAGTGATGTAGTAGCCGATGGCGAGGATGAACACCAACAGGCAACCGGCGCCGACACCGGCATAGGTCTGCGGGAAATACACGCGCCAGAAGCTGGCGAACGGATGGCAGCCCAGGGAAATCGCCGCACGCATGTAAGTCGGAGAGATGCCTTTCATCACGCTGTAAATCGGCAGGATCATGAACGGCAGCAGGATATGGACCATGGAGATGTAGACACCGGCGCGGTTGAACACCAACTCCAGAGGCTTATCGATAATGCCCATGGCCATCAGGCCACTGTTGATCAGCCCGCCCGATTGCAGCAGCACGATCCACGCCGCCACCCGCACCAGGATCGACGTCCAGAACGGCAACAGCACCAAAATCATCAGCAGGTTGCTTTGGCGCGACGGCAGGTTCGCCAGCAGGTAGGCCAACGGATAGGCCAGCACCAGGCAGATCGCGGTAATCACCAGGCCCATCCAGAACGTACGGGCAAAAATATCCAGGTAGATCGCCTGGTCGGGGGTGGCCGGAGCCAGTTCGCCAAGATCATCGATGCGATGATCGACGGCCGCCAGCAGGTAATACGGGGTGACATCACTGGTGTTGCGGCGGATCACCTGCCAATACGCCGGATCACCCCAGCGTTCGTCGAGGCTCTCCATCGCTTCTTTATAGGAAACCGGCTCGGTGGCGAACGGCAGCGCACGGGCGGTCTTGGTCAGCAGGCTGCGATAGCCGGCCAGCTCCATGTTCAGGCGCTTGGACAAATCGCCCAAGGTCTGATTCTTGCGCGCTTCGGCCAGGTCTTCGCTGGCGGCTTTGTATACCGGCTCGCCTGGCAACCCACGTCCGTCCCAGGCAGCGACCGCGGCGACGGTGCGCGGCATGCCGTTGACCACTTCCGGGTTGCTGACGCTTTTGAACAGCAGCGCCACGATTGGCACCAGGAACACCAGCAACAGAAACAACACCAGCGGCGCGATCAAGGCCTGGGCCTTCCAGCGGTTGACCCGCTCGGCGCGCTTGAGCCGTTGCTTCAGGGTGGGGCTGGTGCCCGCGTTCAGTGGAACGGCGATGGCCATGGCGAACTCCGCAAATCTTTTTGATCGTTACAGAAGCGGCGTGCCGCTTCTGTTCTTTTGAAACGTTGGCCTCTGAGCCGATCGTTCCCACGCTCCGCGTGGGAATGCATCCAATGACGCTCTGCGTCACAAAGGACGCGAAGCGTCCTGGGCGGCATTCCCACGCGGAGCGTGGGAACGATCTCTGTCAGCGGTTACTTCGCCGCCCAGGAGTTGAAGCGCTGCTCCAGTTGCTCACCGTTGTCAGCCCAGAAGCTGACGTCGATCTGCACCTGGTTGGCGATGTTTTCCGGGGTGGTCGGCATGTCTTTCAAGACATCCTTGGACAACAGCGGTACAGCCTGGGTATTGGCCGGGCCGTAGGCGATGTTTTCCGAGTAGATCTTTTGCTGCTGCGGTGCCACCGAGAAAGCGATGAATTTCTTCGCAGCTTCGGCGCGGGTCTTGTCCAGACCGCGTGGAATTGCCCACGCGTCGAAGTCGTAGATGCCGCCGTTCCACACCACTTTCAGGTTGCTTTCCTTCTGCACCGCGGCGATCCGACCGTTGTAGGCCGAGCTCATGACCACGTCACCGGAAGCCAGGTACTGCGGCGGCTGGGCGCCGGCCTCCCACCACTGGATGTTCGGCTTGAGTTCGTCGAGCTTCTTGAAGGCACGATCCTGGCCATCTTTGCCGGCCAGCACTTTGTACACGTCTTTCGGCGCGACGCCGTCGGCCATCAAGGCAAATTCCAGGGTGTACTTGGCGCCTTTACGCAGGCCACGCTTGCCTGGGAATTGCTTGGTGTCCCAGAAATCCGCCCAACTGGTCGGTGCGGTTTTCAGTTTGTCGGCGTTGTAGGCCAGCACGGTGGACCACACGAAGAAGCCCACGCCGCAAGGCTGGATGGCGCCCTTGACGTAGTCTTCGGCCTTGCCGAACAGAGCCGGGTCCAGTTGCTCGAACATGTCTTCGTCACAACCACGGGACAGCTCCGGGGACTCGACTTCCACCAAGTCCCACGAAACGCTCTTGGTGTCGACCATGGCCTTGACCTTGGCCATTTCACCGTTGTATTCGCCAGCGATGATCTTGCCGTTGCCGGCTGCTTCCCACGGCGCGTAGAAGGCTTTGGCCTGAGCCGCCTTGTTCGCCCCACCGAAAGACACCACAGTCAGGTCCGGGCCCGCCGCCATCGCGCTTGCCGCACCCATCATGCCCAGGGTCAGGGCTGTGAACTTCAGGGATCTCAACATTTATTGTTCTCTCCACGTGCAGGGTTGGTGTTGGTACAGCAGGGGGCGATCAATTCGCCTCTAGAAGGGGATCGAGCGCACGCACATGCTCGACTTGCCAGCCAAGCGGAACCACGTCCCCAACAGCGAGCCCGGGATCGAGTTCGGCAATCGGTTGTTTCACGAAGAAGTCATTCTTGCCACAGACCTCCAGGCGAACCCGGACGTGGTCGCCCAGATAGATGAATTCCGCCACCCTCCCTGAGAAGCGGTTGACACATTGTTCGCTTGCGCCGTTGAGGCTCACCCGCTCCGGGCGGATCGACAGGGTCACCGGCTCGCCGGGTTTGCCGACGTTCACCGCCAGGGCCTCGACCTTTTCACCACGCCCCAGCTCCACCAGGCAACGATCGCCGGTCTGGCTGTGCAGGCGGCCGTTGAGACGGTTGTTCTCGCCGATGAAGTTGGCGACGAAGGTGTTCCTTGGCTCTTCGTAGAGGGTGCGTGGCGGGGCAATCTGCTGGATTTCGCCTTGATGGAACACCGCTACCCGGTCGGACATGGTCAAGGCTTCGCCCTGGTCGTGAGTCACATAGACCACTGTCACACCGAGGCGCTGATGCAGATGCTTGATCTCCATCTGCATGTGTTCACGCAGTTGTTTGTCCAGGGCGCCAAGGGGTTCGTCCATCAGCACCAGTTGCGGTTCGAACACCAGCGCCCGGGCCAGGGCCACGCGCTGTTGCTGGCCGCCGGACAACTGCGCCGGGTAGCGTTGGGCAAACGTGTCCAGCTGGACCATGCTCAAGACGCGCTTGACCCGATCACTCACGTCGCTTTTGTTCAAGCCGCGCACGGTCAGCGGGAAGGCCAGGTTCTCGGCAACGGTCATGTGCGGGAACAAAGCGTAGTTCTGGAACACCATGCCGATGTCACGCTTGTGGGGCGGCACGTTGTTGATGGAGCGTCCGGCCAGCTGGATCTCACCGGCAGTGGGTGTTTCAAACCCGGCGAGCATCATCAGGCTGGTGGTTTTGCCGGAACCGGACGGCCCGAGCAGAGTCAGGAATTCGCCTTTGCGAATGTCCAGGTTGAGGTCCTTGACGATCAGGTTCTCGCCGTCGTAGCTCTTTTGCACACCACGAAAGCTGACCAGTACATCACTGGCCCCCGCGCTTGAATCGACCTGGCTCATACCCGCACCTTTTGTATTGATGACTGCTTGTGAATCAAGCCTAGTGGAGCCTGGGGCCTGCGCAAATCGGGGCGCAGGAGAGAATCGCCTCAGCCGGATGGAAGAGTCGGTGTAGGGATTTCCCTACAAGGATGGCGGGATTGGATAAGGACAGTCGTGAGTTATGAGCTGCAAGCTGCAAGCAGGGACAAAAGCGGTGTTGGGGCGTGTCGCAAATGGATATGCCGACACACTGCCCCTGTGGGAGCGAGCCTGCTCGCGATGGCGGTGTGTCAGTCAACTAAGATGCTGAATGGTCCAATGCTATCGCGAGCAGGCTCGCTCCCACAGGGGATTGTGGTGGGCTTAGAGCAACTTATGCTCCATCGCGTACTTCACCAGTTCCGCCAAGGAAGTGATGTTGAGTTTCTGCATCAGCCGCGCTTTGTGAGTGCTGATGGTTTTGCTGCTCAGGGCCAATTGCTGGGCGATGTCGTTGACGTTGGCCCCTTGGGCCAGGCGCTCGAAGACCGAGAATTCGCGCTCGGACAGCAGCGAGTGCAGCGGTCGGCTGTCGGTCAGGCCCACTTCGAAAACCATGCGGTCGGCCAGTTCCGGGTCGATGTAACGTCCGCCGGCCGCGACCTTGCGAATCGCCATGAGCAGCAAGGCCGGGTCGCTGTCCTTGGTCGCGTAGCCGGCGGCACCGACCTTCAGCGCGCGCGCCGCCATTTGCGCCTCGTCGTGCATCGACAACACCAGGATGGCCGGCGGATTGTTCAACGCACGGATCCGCGGGATCGCCTCCAGACCATTGACGCCAGGCATGGAGATATCCAACAGCACCACTTCGCAGGGCACATGCCGCAGGGTCTCCAGCAATTGTTCGCCATTGCTCGCCTCCCCCACGACCACCAGGTCCTTCGCCAGGCCGATCAACTGCTTGATGCCTTCGCGCACGATGGTGTGGTCTTCGGCTACCAGTACACGGATCACGTTTTTCTCCAGATTCAGAATCTCATCGCGAGCAGGCTCGCTGCCACAGGGTTTTGTGTGTGCATCTCAATCAATGTGGGAGCGAGCCTGCTCGCGATAGCGTCAGCCAAGCCAAGCCAACCAAAAATCATCAGGCCTCATTCACCGGTACCCGCACCGCCAGGGTCGTCCCCTCCCCAGGCTCACTTTCCAACGATAACTGCCCGCCCATGATCAACACCCGTTCCCGCATGCCGACCAGACCAAAGGAGGTCGGCCGCCCCGTGGCGGGAACGAATCCTACACCGTCGTCGCTCACCGTCAGACAAAGCTGGTCGTCTTCCTGCACCAGCGTCAGTTCTACAGTATGCGCCTGAGCATGGCGCATCACATTGGTCAGCGCTTCCTGGAGAATTCGAAACAGACCGATGGCCTTGGCGTCGCTCAAGGGCGGAAGATTGTCCGGCACCTGTACCAGGCATGGGATCTGCGTGCGCGCCTCGAAACGCCGCGCCTGCCATTCGATGGCCGAGGCGATGCCCGCATCAAGGATCGGAGGTCGCAATGCCGTCGCCACGTCCCGCACCAACTGGAACAACTGGGCAATCAGGCGCTTCATGCTGTTGAGCCGCTCTTGCAGGCCCGGATCGAGCTGCGCATAGGCCAGTTCGCACATGGACGTTTCCAGCTTCAAGACGGTCAACATTTGCCCCAACTCGTCGTGGACTTCCCGAGCTATGCGCGCCTTTTCCTCTTCCCGCACGCTCTCCAGGTGCGCCGACAATTCGCGCAGTTGCTCCCTGGAGCTGGCCAGTTCCAGTTCGATGCGCTTGCTTTCGGTGATGTCCCAGACGATACCGTCCCACACGTAAGCGCCGTCTTCGAGACGACGGGTAATGGCCTTGATCTCGGCCCAGCGCTCCCGGCCTTCGCGGGTCAGGATACGCCCCTGCCACGACCAGTCGCTGTCGCTGTCCAGCGCCTGATCCTGAGTGCGGTGATAACTGGCCTTGTCCTGGGGGTGTACGAGGCTGCGCAGGCCGGTGTCGCTACGGGCCAGGGTCGCGGGCGAATACCCCACGAGGCTTTCGCTACCCTCACTGATGTAGGCAAAGTCGATCTGCCCGGTTACCGGCGCCCGCTCCAGGCGAAAGACCAGGCCCGGGACGTTGGCAGCGATCCCCTGCAAGCGCGCCTCGCTTTCGCGCAGCGCCGCCAACGCGCGACGGCGCTCGGTGACGTCGTTTATGTAGACCACCAGGTATTCGGCATCGCGAAAGCGCAGGAAGCTCAAGGAAACATCGGCCGGAAGGATGCTTCCATCAGCCCGCACGCATTCGGTTTCGAAACTCTGTGGCCCCTCCTCGCTGGCCCGGGCGCGTTTCCACAGGTTCAGCCAGCGATCCATGTGCAGGCCCGGTTCGAAGTCGATCAAGGGGCGCTCAATGATCGCGCCCGGCGCATAGCCCAGCATGATTTCGGCGGCGCGGTTGGCATACCGTACATGGCTATCCCAATTGACCCAGAGAATGCCGACAGTGCTTTGGTCGATGGAAAATTGTGTCAGGCGCAGGGCTTCCTCGCTGGCGGCCCGCTGGGCGATGTCATTTCGCGCATTGCGCAGGCGCCGCTCCAGCGCCCTTTGCTCGCGGCGCTGCCAGAACACGATCGCCACGCAGCTCAAGAGCAGGGCCAGCAGTAATAGGGTCAGGTTTTGCCAGAAACCTGGGGTGTCGGTCAGCCGCGGATATTTGGGCTTGAGCCAGCGACTGTGCAGTTGCTCAAGTTCCTTGGCCGGGATCGCCTGCAAACCGCTCTCGATGATGTCGGCCAACTCCGGCCAATCCCGGCGAGTGGCGACGCGCAACAATTGCGGCAGGCCGATATCGCCTACGACCACCAGCCCGGAGAACTCAGGCTCGACCATCAGTCGCCCCAGCTGCGCCTCATCGACCACCGCGTAACCGGCCTGCTGGCTCAACAACAGTTGCAACGCCTGACGCTCCAACGGTACGCCTTGAAGATTCAACGTCGGGTAGTTGCTACGCAAATAATCGGCCGTGGTACTGGGCATGCGCACCGCCACCCGCACTTGAGCATCGAGCTTTTCCAGCTCGACCCCTTCGGCGCCCTTCTTCTGGCCCACGATCAATTGCGGCACGCGCATGTAGGGGTCGGAAAACCGCCAGAGTCGCAGCCCGGCCGGGGTCTGGGTCAGCCCTGGGGCAATATCCACCTCACCGGAGCGCAACGCGGCTTCCAACTGCGCCACGTCCTGGAAATTGCGCCAGGTCAGTTCGACATTCAACGCCTTGCCCAACCACTGCATCAGCTCGACATTGGTGCCGGACAGACGCTGCAAGCGCCGGTCATATTGCGCATAGGGCGCCTGCAACACGAGGCCGACGCGCAGTTGCGGATGCTGGAGCAGCCATTGTCGCTGGCCCGCGTCCAGTTGCACCCCAGTCAACGACGGTGCGGGCGCGGCCCACGCCATCAAGGGAAGCCATAAACAGCCGATAACCCACAGGCAGCAAAAACGCATCATCGAAGTCTCATGCACTGACAAATACTGACCAACCCATTAGGCTGCCGGAAATACTTCTGGTCATGGAATATCCGATGCCCTTTGTTTATCGCCTGGCATTGCCAGCATTGTGCCTGTCGCTGATCCTGCCGAGTGCCTTTTCTGTACAGGCTGAAGAACCGGCGCCCGCGGCGGCGGATCAAGCCACCGAGGAAAAACCGGTCGAACGTCCGCCTTTGCTCGAGCGCAGCGAAGAAGAAGCGACAGCGCTTGAACGGGAGATCCCGGCCCAGGAGCAACAACAGCTACAAACCGGCAGCGACACCTTCCTGGCTCTCTGGAAGCCGGCCAACACCAGCGACCCCAAGGGCGCGGTCATCATAGTCCCCGGCGCCGGCGAAACCGCTGACTGGCCTCAAGTGATCGGCCCGATGCGCAAAAAGTTACCGGATATCGAGTGGAGCAGCCTGAGTATCACCCTGCCGGACCTGCAAAGCGACGTCATCGCACCGCGCGTGGTGGAAACACCGCCCGAGACCAAACCGGCCGACGTGGCTGGCGCGGCACCGGACGCCACGACCGCAGCACCGATTGAACAAGTGGCGGGCGGCGAGGCTGACGCTGTGGATCCGGTCGTTGCCCAAACCAGCGAGGAACACCTCCTGGCCGATGCCGAACGTATCTTTGCCCGCATCGATGCGGCACTGGCCTACGCCGAACAGCAGGGCGCCCGCAGTATTGTTCTGCTGGGCCACGGCACCGGCGCCTATTGGGCGGCACGTTACCTGAATGAAAAACAGCCCTCGCAGATCGAGCGTTTCGTGATGGTCGCCGCCCAGACCCCGCTCGCAGTCAAGCCCGCCCTGGCCGAACTGACTCCCACCTTGAAACTGGCCACCGCCGACATCTTCTACACGGACAAACCGCAGGATCGCAATGCAGCGCTGGAGCGTTTACAGGCCAGTAAGCGTCTTAAAGGGTCGAGCTTCAGTCAGGTGTCACTCAAAGCGGTGCCCAACTCATCGGCGCAGCAAGAACAGCTGTTTCGTCGGGTACGGGGTTGGTTGAACCCGCAGAAGCCGGGGGAGTGAGGCTTAGACAAGCCCCAAGCCAGCCACCGTGGTGATCCCCTTCTAGCGAAAGTCCCGGCGCTCGCGGATCAACCGATAGGCGTTGTGCAACTCCCGGGTCTTGTCGGTGGCGTCACGCACTTGCAACGGCGTCGCCCCACTGCCGGCAATCTTGTCCGGGTGGTGACGACTGAGCAGACGGCGATAAGCCCGCTTGATCTGCGACGGCTCGCTGGTGGCCGAAACTCCCAGCAAGCGTAACGCCTCCTGATAGGTCGCGCCGCTGTTGGGCAACGACTGTTTGTGTGGTTCGTAATCCGCCGCCAGTGCCTGGACCTGTTGCGGCGTCCACCCCAGCCATTTGCCCCACTGAGCAAGCAACTCACGCTCGGCTATGCCCGCGCGACCGTCGGCCCAGACCATCCGCCAGCAGGCGCGCAGCACACCCTCAGCCGCATGGGGCTGGGTCGCAAGGCGACGCAAATAACCGCGCAAATGGTCGTTTCCGGTTTTGCCCCGGTTGAATGCGGCGACGGCCCGGCGTTGCGCTGGCTCGCTCAGGTCCAGCGCGCGCATCTCCTGACGCGCCTGCTGGATGTGCCCATCCACCACTCGTCCATCGCTCTTGGCCAGCCGGCCCAGCAATACAAACAGCAACTCATCGTTGCGTAATGCCGGACGGCCACCCAAACGCTCGCGCAGCTGCGCCCAGCCTTGCAGATTAAGTCGCCGATCCAGCGCCTGTCCTAATAACGCTCCCAGCATGGCCCCCGGAATGCTGGCTATGGCAAAGCCCGCCCCGGCTCCAATCAGAGTCCCTGGCCACCACATATCAACGGCTCGCTTCTATCAAGGTTTCAACCTGCGCCAAACGTTCATGAGTCCCCACATCCACCCAGTGTCCCTTCAGGTGCTCGCCGCTGACCTGGCCCTCGGCCATGGCCTTGCGTAGCAGCGGTGCGAGTTTGAACGCGCCGTCCAGGCAACCCTCGAACAACCGCGGATGCAAGACGGCAATGCCGCTGTAGGTCAGTTTGTCGGCAGCCGCCCCGCCATCATGAATCTGTCCGTCGGCCAGGAGGAAATCGCCGCCCGGATGGTGTTCGGGATTATCCACCAGTACCAGGTGCGCCAAGCCGTCCAGAGGTCGGCGCAAGGCGCTGAAATCGTAATCGGTCCAGATGTCGCCGTTGACCACCAGGAACGCCTCGTCGCCCAACAACGGCAGGGCGCGGAAAATGCCACCGCCGGTTTCCAGCGGCTCACCTTCGGGCGAGAAATGAATGCTCACGCCAAAACGTGAACCGTCCCCTAGATAATCTTCGATTTGCTGACCGAGCCAGGCGTGATTGATCACAATGTCCTTGAACCCGGCCCGAACCAAGGCACGCAGATGGTATTCGATCAAGGGAACACCGCCGGCACGAACCAGCGGCTTGGGCGTGGTGAGGGTCAAGGGCCGCATCCGCTCCCCTTTACCCGCCGCCAGGATCATCGCTTTCATGCCGTCGCTCCGGCCGACTGACGCAGGCTGGAGAGCAACTGATCCAGTTCCGCCAGTTCAGGGCGACGGGCAATGACCGCTTCTATATAGGCAAAGAAGCGCGGCACATCGCCCAGATAGCGCGGCTTGCCGTCGCGGTGGCAAATACGCGCGAAAATCCCGATGACCTTGAGATGGCGCTGCACGCCCATCAGGTCGCTGGCCCGCAGGAAATCCTCGAAGTCCGGCTGGACCGGGATGCCAAGCGCACCGGCCTGCTGCCAGTAATCCTCGAGCCAGCCACGCACGCGCTCCTCGGGCCAACTGAGAAAGGCATCCTTGAACAGACACGTGACGTCATAGGTCACCGGGCCGTAGACCGCATCCTGAAAGTCCAGTACGCCGGGGTTCGGTTCGCTGAGCATCAGGTTGCGCGGCATGTAGTCGCGATGAACCAGCACTTTCGGCTGAGCCAGCGCGCTGTTGATCAGCAGGTCGCTGGCCTGCTGCCAGAGCGCTTGTTGAGCAGCATCGAATTCGATACCCAGCTCATGCTTGACGTACCACTCAGGAAACAGCTCCAGCTCCCGGCGCAGCAAAGCGACGTCGTAGCTGGGCAGTGGCGCGACCATCGGCAGTTGCTGGAAAGCCAGCAGGGCCTGCAGGGCGTCACGGAATAATGGGTCGGCATTGTCGCCGTTGATCACGTCCAGATACGTCTGATTGCCCAGGTCATTGAGCAAAAGAAAACCGCGCTCAAGGTCTTCGGCATAAATTTTTGGCACGTTGATGCCGGATTTAGCCAGCAAAAAAGCAATGTCCACGAAGGGTTTGCAGTTTTCCTGGGGCGGTGGCGCATCCATCACGATCAAACTGCGGCCCTCGCCTTCCCAGCGGAAATAACGGCGAAAACTCGCGTCGCTGCTGGCCGCAGTCAACGTGGCCGGGGGTACGGCGCCCCAGCCCTGCTGAACAAAAAGGATCGGCAGCTGCTCATCGAGCCAAACTTTCAGGTGTTGCAGGCGTACATCTTGGTCAGGCATTGCAAGGGTCTCCGACGGCGCTAGCCGTCAAGCGGGTCATGCTTTATTATCCAGCATCTTTTTCAGACCATCGAGAGGCGTGCGGCCCACACCGCGGGCAGATGGCACGCAGGAAGCCCGGACTAATAAGATGGCATTGAAATCCCCCGCGTTTCGTAAAAAATTTCCGTTGCTGGTCACCGGCAGTCTGCTGGCCCTGCAACCCTTGGCCTCTTCATTCGTCGTCGCGGCAGAGCAGTATGACTGCTCCGTCTCCGCTTCGGGTGCCTGGGACTGTTCGCCCAAGACGCCGGCTGCTGCATTGCCGCCACGTCCGGTGCATGACGGCAGTGCGGTTTCCGCCAGCGGCGAGGCCCCGGCCGACAGCAGCTCGGGCGAAGAAGCCGGCGACAAGCCCGTGCTCGTCACCGAAGCCAAAGGCCGCGGCCTGAAGTCTCGCAGTGCGGACTACAGTCACCTGGACTGGGTTCCACGGGAGAACCTCACCCCTGCCCAATTGGCCGAAACCGGTCCTTATTGCGCCGGCGCCTATATCGAGCCCGTTCGTCCTGGCATGAATGACAAGACGGACAAAAGCGACGCTCCGACCTTCCTTGGCGCCAAAGCATCGCGCTACCAGCAGGAAGAGCAGGTGGCAACGCTGGCCGGCGACGTGGTCATGCGTCAAGGCAGCATGCAGGTCGAGGCCGACGAGGCCAACCTGTACCAGGCTGAAAACCGCGGCGAGCTGAGCGGCAACGTGCGCGTTCGCGATAACGGTGCGCTCATCGTCGGCGACCACGCCGATGTGCAGTTGGACACTGGCGAAGCCAAGGTCGACAACGCCGAATACGTGATGCACAAGTCGCGCATCCGCGGTAACGCGCTGTACGCCAAGCGTGCTGAAAACGCGATCATCCGCCTCAAGGACGGTACGTACACCACGTGCGAGCCGGGCAGCAACGCCTGGACACTCAAGGGCAACAACATCACCCTGAACCCGGCTACCGGCTTCGGCACCGCCACCAACGTGACGCTGCGGGTCAAGGACTTCCCGGTCCTGTATACGCCGTACATCTATTTCCCGATCGATGACCGTCGCCAGTCCGGCTTCCTGCCGCCGACAATCGGCACTGGCAGCGATACCGGCTTTTTGCTGGTCACCCCGTATTACTTCAACCTGGCACCCAACTACGATGCCACGTTGTACCCACGTTACATGAGCAAGCGCGGCCTGTTGATGGAAGGCGAATTCCGCTACCTGACCAAGTCCAGCGAAGGTCAGTTCGGTGCGGCGTACCTCAACGATGAAGAGGACGAACGTAGCAAGCAGTCCGACTACAGTAAGACCCGTTACATGTACAACTGGCAGCACAAGGGCGGGCTCGACTCGCGCGTGCTGACGGAAGTCGACTACACCAAGATCAGCGATCCTTATTACTTCCAGGATCTGCAGACCGACCAGATTGGTGTCGAGTCTCGGGACTTTGTTAATCAA
Organism: Pseudomonas sp. N-137; assembly: GCF_034555295.1. Classification (NCBI taxonomy): domain Bacteria; kingdom Pseudomonadati; phylum Pseudomonadota; class Gammaproteobacteria; order Pseudomonadales; family Pseudomonadaceae; genus Pseudomonas; species Pseudomonas sp. N-137. Next base: position 171,220 of record NZ_JAXUDQ010000031.1, on the reverse strand, counting down.
CAGGGTGCGGTCAGCTATCGGGGTGACAACTACGTTGCGCGGCTGAATGCCCAGGCCTACCAGATGGCGACGATTTCGAAGATCACGCCGTATAACCGTCTGCCGCAAATCACCTTCAATGGCGCGCTGCCGCAGCACCCGTATGGTCTGGATTTCGCTTATCAGACAGAACTGGTGCGGTTTGATCGGGATTTGCGGACCGGTAGCTATATAGATGAAGATGGCAACACCGAGCCATGGCTGGATACTAACGTTAGCGGTTTGGCACGGGCCAACGGCAATCGCCTGAACCTGGCACCGGTCATGAGCCTGCCGATGGAAGCGACGTACGGCTACATCAAGCCGGCACTGAAGTATCAATACACTCAGTACGACCTGGATCTGGACGGACGAGGTAAATCAGATATTGCTCTGCAAACACCTGAAGCCGACCGTCTACAGGGTACTTATAGTGGCAGCCAGAGCCGCGGCGTCCCAATCGCCAGCATCGACAGCGGTCTGTATTTCGACCGCAACACCCAGTGGTTTGGCACCAACTACCGGCAAACCTTGGAGCCACGCCTGTTCTACCTCTATGTTCCAGAGAAAGATCAGAGTGATATTCCGGTATTCGACACAAGCGAATATACCTTCAGCTACGCTTCGCTGTTCCGTGACAACCGCTTCTCCGGCTCCGACCGCGTCGGTGACGAGAATAAGTTGTCCTTGGGCGTGACCAGTCGCTGGATCGAAGAAAACGGCTTTGAACGTCAACGCATCAGTGTCGGGCAAGCCTTGTACTTCAAGGATCGCGAAACACAATTGCCAGGTATCGACTTCAAGACCCGCGAAGACGCCAAGTCTGACGTATCTCCATACGCACTGGAATACGAGTACCGCTGGAACCGCGATTGGCGAACCACGGCTACCTACAACTGGGACCCGGACACCCACAGCCCTCGCTCGGGCAGCGCGATGTTCCACTACCAGCCTGAAGACAACCCGAACAAGGTCATCAACGCCGGTTACCGCTATCGCAACGATCAGATCCGTTACGACGAAACCACCGGCCAATGGTCCGTAGGTGGCGGCGACTATGGCACTCCGGGCACTCCGGGCTACGTGAAGGACTACTACAAGATCCAGCAGCACGACTTCTCGGTCATCTGGCCGGTCGTGCCGCAGTGGAATCTCATCAGCCGCTGGCAGTATGACTACAACCGCAACCGTACCCTGGAAGCCTTCGGTGGTTTCGAATACGACAACTGCTGCTGGAAACTGCGCCTGATCAACCGTTACTGGGTCGACTATGAAGAGTTCAGTCAAGCCGCCCCGGAAAACGAGAAGGGCGACCACGGCATCTTCCTCCAAATTGTCCTGAAGGGACTCGGCGGCCTCACCGGCGCCAAGGTAGAGAGCTTCCTCGACAAAGGCATCCAAGGTTATCGTGAACGTGAAGACCAAGCTTTCTGATTGTCTGCGCCCGCTGATGCTGGGCGCGCTGTTCCTGGGTACCGCGGCCAACGCCGCGGTACAGCCCATCGACAAAGTGGTGGCTATCGTCGACAACGACGTGGTCATGCAAAGCCAGCTGGACCAGCGCGTCCATGAAGTGCAGCAGACCATCGCCAAGCGCGGTGGTGGCCTGCCGCCTCCGGGCGTACTGGATCAACAGGTGCTCGAACGCCTGATCGTCGAAAACCTGCAATTGCAGATTGGCGAACGCTCGGGCATCCGCATCACTGATGAAGAATTGAACCAGGCCGTCGGCACCATTGCCCAGCGCAACAACATGAGCGTCGACCAGTTCCGCGCTGCCCTGGCTCGCGACGGCCTCTCTTACGAGGACGCTCGCGATCAGATCCGCCGCGAGATGATCATCAGCCGTGTGCGCCAGCGTCGTGTAGCCGAACGCATCCAGGTGTCCGAGCAGGAAGTGAAAAACTTCCTCGCCTCCGATCTGGGCAAGATGCAGCTTTCCGAGGAACTGCACTTGGCGAACATCCTGGTTCCTACCCCGGAAAGCGCCAACTCCGAAGCCATCCAGAATGCTTACCGTCAGGCGATGGACATCTACCAGCAACTCAAGCAAGGCGCCGACTTCGGTCAGATGGCCATTGCCAGGTCTGGCAGTGACAACGCCCTGGAAGGTGGTGATATGGGCTGGCGCAAAGCCGCCCAATTGCCCCCTCCGTTCGATCGCGAACTGAGCAGCATGGCCGTGGGTGACATCACCCAACCAGCCCGCACGCCCGGCGGCTTCATTATCCTCAAGCTGTTGGAAAAGCGCGGTGGCGGTGCTCAGGTGCGTGACGAAGTGCATGTTCGCCATATCCTGATCAAGCCAAGCGAGATCCGCAGCGAAGCCGAAACCCAGCGTCTGGCGCAAAAGCTTTATGAGCGCATCGAAGCGGGTGAAGATTTCGCCGAGCTGGCCAAGAGCTTCTCGGAAGACCCGGGTTCAGCCCTCAACGGCGGCGACCTGAACTGGGTTGACCCGAACGCACTGGTGCCCGAGTTCCGCCAGGTGATGGCCGAGACACCACAAGGCCAGCTGTCCAAGCCGTTCAAGAGCCCTTATGGCTGGCACGTACTGGAAGTCCTTGGCCGCCGCGCCACCGACAGCACCACCCAGGCTCGTGAACAACAGGCGATGACCGTGCTGCGCAACCGCAAATACGACGAAGAGCTGCAAACCTGGCTGCGTCAGATTCGCGATGAAGCCTACGTCGAAATCAAACTCCCTGGTGCAGACCAGGCAGCGCAGTGAAACCCAAGCGTTTCGCGCTGACACCCGGCGAGCCTGCCGGCATCGGTCCCGACCTGTGCCTACTGCTCGCCTCGCAACCCCAGCCACATCCCCTGATAGCCATCACCAGCCGCGATCTGCTCCTCGAGCGGGCTGCGCAGCTGGGGGTGGTCGTCGACCTGCTGCTGGTGACACCGGGAGCCTGGCCGGATGTCCCGGCACCCGCCAACAGCCTGTATGTCTGGGATACGCCACTGGGCGCCCCGGTGGTTACCGGGCAACTGGACAAGACCAACGCGGCATTCGTCCTGCAAACCCTGACCCGCGCTGGCCAGGGCTGCCTGGACGGGAGTTTCGCCGGCATGATCACCGCTCCGGTGCACAAGGGTGTGATCAACGAATCCGGGATTGCCTTTTCCGGACATACCGAGTTCCTGGCGGACCTGACCCACACCACGCAGGTGGTAATGATGCTCGCCACCCGCGGCCTGCGCGTGGCACTGGTGACCACGCACCTGCCCTTGCGGGACGTCGCCGATGCCATCACCCCGCAACGCCTGGAGCGGGTCACGCGGATATTGCACGCCGACCTGCAGGAAAAGTTCGGCATCGCCCGGCCCCGTATCCTGGTGTGCGGGCTCAACCCCCATGCCGGTGAAGGCGGACATCTGGGCCATGAAGAAATCGACACCATAGAACCCACCTTGGAGCGCTTGCGCAGCGAGGGCATGGACCTGCGTGGCCCGCTGCCTGCCGACACTCTGTTCACCCCCAAATATCTGGAGCACTGCGACGCGGTGCTGGCGATGTACCACGATCAGGGCCTGCCCGTACTGAAGTACAAAGGCTTCGGCGCGGCAGTCAACGTAACCCTGGGCCTGCCGATCATCCGCACATCGGTGGACCATGGCACCGCCCTGGACCTGGCCGGCAGTGGCAGGATCGATACCGGCAGCCTGCAGGTCGCCTTGGAAACCGCCTACCAGATGGCCGAGACCCATTTATGACCGAGCAATACCAACACCGCGCGCGTAAGCGCTTCGGCCAGAACTTCCTGCATGACGCTGGCGTAATCGATCGCATCCTGCGCTCCATCAATGCCAAACCCGACGATCGCCTGCTGGAGATTGGCCCGGGCCAGGGCGCGCTGACCGAAGGCCTGCTCGGCAGCGGTGCGCAACTGGATGTGGTGGAACTGGACAAGGATCTGATCCCGATCCTCAACCAGCGGTTCGCTGGCATGAGCAATTTCAACCTGCACCAGGGCGACGCGCTGAAGTTTGACTTCAATAGCCTGGAGGCTGCGCCCAATAGCCTGCGGGTGGTGGGGAATCTGCCGTACAACATCTCCACGCCGCTGATCTTTCATCTGCTGAGCAACGCTGGCCTGATCCGCGACATGCACTTCATGTTGCAAAAAGAGGTGGTCGAACGGCTCGCTGCTGGCCCTGGCGGCGGTGACTGGGGTCGCCTGTCGATCATGGTTCAGTACCATTGCCGGGTCGAACATCTGTTCAACGTAGGCCCTGGGGCATTCAACCCGCCCCCCAAAGTCGACTCGGCCATCGTCCGCCTGGTACCCCATGCCGTCCTGCCGCACCCGGCCAAGGATCATCGCCTGCTGGAGCGCGTCGTACGCGAAGCTTTCAATCAGCGTCGCAAAACCCTGCGCAACACCCTGAAGCTATTGCTCAGCAGCGCCGAAATCGAAGCCGCCGGCGTTGACGGCAGCCTGCGTCCCGAGCAATTGGACCTGGCGGCGTTCGTGCGCCTGGCCGACAAACTCAGCGAACAGGTAACGCCCAAAGCCGACGCCATCTGACAAGCTCATCGCTATCGGGTGGGACGTCTGGTCTACTACCCGATACATGGCCTAGACTGATCTTCTCAGCTACGCCCGCGTCCCGCTTCGCTTTTAAGGCCTTTTTGCATGTCCGATCTTCGTTATCAGGTCGACGTCAGCGTCGCCACCCGCTTTCTGGCAGAACAGTCGCAACCTGAGCACAACCGTTTCGCCTTCGCCTATACCATTACCGTGAGCAACAACGGCTCATTGCCAGCCCGCCTGCTATCACGCCACTGGGTCATCACCGACGGCGATGGTCATGTTGAGCACGTGCGGGGCGAGGGTGTGGTCGGTCAGCAACCGCTGATCGACGCTGGAAAAAGCCACAGCTACAGCAGCGGGACGGTGATGACGACCAAGGTCGGCACCATGCAGGGCACGTACCAGATGCTGGCGGAGGACGGCACGCGTTTCGACGCGATCATCAAGCCGTTTCGCCTGGCGGTACCCGGAGCCCTGCACTGATGGCGACGTATGCGGTCGGCGATCTGCAAGGTTGCCTGGACCCGCTCAAATGCCTGCTGGAACGGGTCGCCTTCGACCCACAGAAAGACACGCTGTGGCTGGTGGGCGATCTGGTCAATCGCGGCCCACAATCGCTTGAGACCTTGCGCTTTCTCTACAACATCCGCGATTCGCTGGTCTGCGTGCTCGGTAATCACGACCTGCACCTGCTGGCCGCCTGGCAGAACATCGAGCGCCTGAAAAAATCCGATACCTTGAGCGAGATCCTCGATGCTCCCGATTGCGTCGAGCTGCTGGAATGGCTGCGCCTGCAAAAGCTCATGCACTACGACGAGCAGCGCAACCTGGCGCTGGTGCACGCCGGCATCCCACCCCAGTGGTCCTTGCGCAAGGCGCTCAAGTACGCCGGCGAAGTCGAACACGCGCTGCGCGACGACAACCTGTTCGGCCCCTACCTGGATGGCATGTACGGCAATGAACCGGTCAAATGGGACAACGATCTCACCGGCACCGCCCGTCTGCGAGTCATCACCAATTATTTCACCCGCATGCGCTTCTGCACCCGCGACGGTAAGCTGGACCTCAAGGGCAAGGAAGGCATCGAGACCGCGCCACCTGGCTACGCCCCTTGGTTCAAACACAAAGAGCGCAAGACCCGTAATCTGAAGATCATTTTCGGGCACTGGGCGGCACTGGAAGGCCAATCCGACGAACCTGGGGTTTTCGCCCTCGACACCGGATGCGTATGGGGTAGCGCGATGACGCTGATGAACGTCGACTCTGGCGAGCAACTGCGTTGCGAGTGTGACGAACAGGGTCACGCCAAATCCCTTCATCATCCGACCATTGCATCAGTAACGGCCGCTACCATCGTTTGAACGGTGCCACGCGTCAGGCTACAGGAGTCCCAAATGACCGCTTTTAAACGCATCCCCCCAGAGCAGGCCCAGGCCCTGCGTGAAACAGGCGCGGTTGTCGTCGACGTTCGAGATCCGGCCACCTTCGCCGCCCTGCACATCAGCGGCTCGACCCATCTGGATAACCACTCCCTCTCCGATTTCATCCGCAATGCGGACCTCGATGCCCCCGTGGTGGTGGTCTGTTATCACGGCAACTCCAGCCAGAGCGCAGCCGCTTACCTGGTCAGCCAAGGCTTCTCCGATGTCTATAGCCTGGACGGCGGTTTTGAACTGTGGCGCACGACTTATCCTGCAGAAACAGCCCCAGGTAACCCGGAATAATTTTTATGACGCCCAAGCCCACGTGAACCGCGGGTTTGGGTGATGGCGGACGAACGGTCTGCCACAACTAATTACGCATTCAACCTTTACCTCTCCGATTCCGAACTATCCTTAGCCTCAGGCCATCCAAAACAGGGGAGAGCCGGTACACCGGCGCGCGGGTTCATCGGGAGACAGCTTTCAGGAGACGGCATTTCTGAAAGCATTCTGGGGGGTAAACGGCAGCTGGGTTCCCAGCGGCCGACCAGCATCGACTGATTGATCCGACACCGGCTCCACGTATCGAGCGAGGTGACGTCATGAGTATTTTTAGCCACTTCCAGCAACGTTTCGAGTCCACGCGGCAGGAGGAATACTCGCTGCAGGAATACCTCGATCTCTGCAAGCAGGACCGCAGCGCCTACGCATCGGCTGCGGAACGCCTGTTGCTGGCAATCGGAGAACCGGAACTGCTGGATACCTCGGCCAATTCGAGGCTTTCGCGGATCTTTTCCAACAAGGTGATTCGCCGCTATCCGACCTTCCAGGACTTCCATGGCATGGAAGAGTGCATCGACCAGATCGTGTCCTATTTCCGCCACGCAGCTCAGGGTCTGGAAGAAAAGAAACAGATCCTGTACCTGCTTGGTCCCGTCGGCGGCGGTAAATCGTCCCTGGCCGAGAAGCTCAAGGAACTGATCGAAAAGGTGCCCTTCTACGCCATCAAGGGTTCTCCCGTGTTCGAATCCCCCCTGGGGCTGTTCAACGCTACCGAAGATGGCGCGATTCTGGAGGAAGACTTCGGTATTCCGCGCCGCTACCTCAATACCATCATGTCGCCATGGGCCACCAAGCGCCTGGCCGAGTTCGGCGGTGACATCAGCCAGTTCCGGGTGGTCAAGCTCTACCCTTCGATCCTCAACCAGATCGCGGTGGCCAAGACCGAACCGGGGGATGAAAACAACCAGGACATTTCGGCCCTCGTGGGCAAGGTCGATATCCGCAAGCTGGAAGAGTTTCCTCAAAACGACGCCGACGCCTACAGCTATTCGGGTGCGCTGTGCCGGGCCAACCAAGGCCTGATGGAATTCGTCGAAATGTTCAAGGCGCCCATCAAAGTGCTGCACCCCCTGCTGACCGCAACCCAGGAAGGCAACTACAACAGCACTGAAGGCCTCGGGGCGATTCCGTTCAGCGGCATCCTGCTGGCGCACTCCAACGAATCGGAATGGCACACCTTCCGCAACAACAAGAACAACGAAGCCTTCATCGACCGGATCTACATCGTCAAGGTGCCCTACTGCCTGCGAGTCACCGATGAGGTCAAGATCTACGACAAGCTCCTGTTCAACAGCTCGTTGTCCAAGGCCCACTGCGCCCCCGATACACTGAAGATGCTCGCCCAATTCACGGTGCTGTCGCGCCTGAAGGAGCCGGAAAACTCCAACATCTATTCGAAGATGCGCGTCTATGACGGTGAGAACCTCAAGGACACTGATCCGAAGGCCAAGTCGATCCAGGAATACCGCGACAACGCGGGGGTCGACGAAGGGATGAATGGTCTGTCCACACGTTTTGCCTTCAAGATTCTGTCCAAGGTCTTCAACTTCGATCCACACGAGATCGCAGCCAACCCGGTTCACCTGCTGTATGTGCTGGAACAGCAGATCGAGCAGGAACAATTCCAGGCGGAAACCCGCGAGCGTTACCTGCGTTTCCTGAAGGAGTATCTGGCTCCGCGTTATATCGAGTTCATCGGCAAGGAAATCCAGACCGCGTACCTGGAGTCCTACAGCGAATATGGGCAGAACATCTTCGATCGCTACGTGCTTTACGCGGACTTCTGGATCCAGGATCAGGAATACCGCGATCCGGAAACCGGCGAAATCCTCAACCGCGTGGCGCTGAACGAGGAACTGGAAAAAATCGAGAAACCGGCCGGGATCAGCAACCCCAAGGATTTCCGCAACGAAATCGTCAACTTCGTCTTGCGGGCCCGGGCCAACAACAACGGCAAGAACCCGACCTGGCTCAGCTACGAGAAGCTGCGGGTGGTCATCGAGAAGAAAATGTTCTCCAACACCGAAGACCTGCTGCCAGTCATCAGTTTCAACGCCAAGGCCAGCAAGGAGGACCAGCAAAAACACAACGACTTCGTCACACGCATGGTCGAACGTGGCTACACCGACAAACAGGTACGACTGCTCTCCGAGTGGTACCTGCGGGTCCGGAAATCGCAGTGAGGCAGTGAAGCAGCGGCAAGCTTCAAGCCTTGAGCTGCAGGGGCGCTCACCGTCCCTGCGCTTGCGGCTTGCAGCTTGAAGCTGAGAACTTGAAGCTGCCCAGAGGGCCACCTATGAGCTATGTGATCGACCGACGCCTTAATGGCAAGAACAAAAGCACGGTGAACCGCCAGCGGTTTCTGCGGCGTTACCGCGACCATATCAAGAAGGCCGTCGAAGAGGCGGTCAGTCGCCGTTCCATTACCGACATGGAACATGGCGAGCAGATCAGCATCCCCGGACGCGACATCGACGAGCCGGTGCTTCACCACGGGCGTGGCGGCAAACAGACTGTCGTGCACCCCGGCAACAAGGAATTCACCAGCGGCGAACACATTCCGCGTCCGCAAGGCGGAGGTGGCGGGAGAGGTCCGGGCAAGGCCGGTAACTCCGGCGAGGGCATGGACGAATTCGTGTTCCAGATTACCCAGGAGGAATTCCTGGAGTTCATGTTCGAGGACCTCGAGCTGCCGAATCTGGTCAAGCGCAACCTGACCGGCACCGATACGTTCAAGACGGTGCGCGCCGGCATCAGCAATGAAGGCAATCCTTCGCGTATCAACATTATCCGTACGCTTCGCTCGGCCCATGCCCGGCGCATCGCGCTGTCTGGCAGCAGCCGGGCAAAGTTGCGCGAGACAAAGGAGGAGCTCGCCCGCCTCAAGCGCGAAGAACCCGACAATTTTGGCGATATTCAGGAGCTGGAAGCGGAGATCGAAAAACTTAGCGCGCGGATTCACCGTGTGCCATTTCTCGATACCTTCGATCTCAAGTACAACCTGCTGGTGAAACAACCCAACCCCAGCTCCAAGGCCGTGATGTTCTGCCTGATGGACGTGTCGGGGTCCATGACCCAGGCCACCAAGGATATTGCCAAGCGGTTCTTCATCCTGTTGTACCTGTTCCTCAAACGGAACTACGACAAGATCGATGTGGTGTTCATCCGCCACCACACCAGCGCCAGGGAAGTCGACGAAGAGGAGTTCTTCTATTCCCGGGAAACCGGCGGCACGATCGTTTCCAGTGCCCTGAAGTTGATGCAGGAAATCATGTCCGAACGCTATCCGGCCAATGAATGGAACATCTACGCCGCCCAGGCGTCCGACGGCGACAACTGGAACGATGATTCACCCATTTGCCGCGACATTCTGATCAACCAGATCATGCCGTTCGTCCAGTACTACACCTATGTGGAAATTACTCCACGGGAACATCAGGCCTTGTGGTACGAATATGAACGCATTGCCGAAGCGTTTTCCGACACATTTGCCCAGCAGCAACTGGTCTCGGCCGGGGACATCTACCCGGTCTTCCGTGAACTCTTCCAGCGCAGGTTAGTGACATGACCGCCAAAAAAGAGCAGAAGCGTCAACCCATCTCCACCGGCTCCGAATGGACGTTCGAGCTGATCCAGGCCTACGACCGGGAAATCAGCCGTATCGCGGACCGTTATGCCCTGGACACTTACCCGAACCAGATCGAGGTGATCACCGCCGAGCAGATGATGGACGCCTACGCGTCGGTCGGCATGCCTTTGGGCTATCACCACTGGTCCTACGGCAAGCACTTCCTCAGTACCGAGAAGTCCTACAGCCGCGGCCAGATGGGGTTGGCCTATGAGATCGTGATCAACTCCGACCCTTGCATCGCCTACCTGATGGAAGAAAACACCATCTGCATGCAGGCCTTGGTGGTGGCCCATGCTTGCTATGGCCACAACAGCTTCTTCAAGGGTAATTACCTGTTTCGCACCTGGACCGATGCCAGCTCGATCATCGATTACCTGGTATTTGCCAAGCAATACATCATGCAATGCGAGGAGCGTCACGGCATCGATGCCGTGGAAGACCTGCTGGACTCCTGCCACGCGCTGATGAACTACGGCGTGGACCGCTACAAACGACCGTATCCGATTTCCGCCGAAGAAGAACGCCGGCGTCAAAAGGATCGCGAAGAACATCTGCAAAAGCAGATCAACGATCTGTGGCGCACCATTCCCAAAGGGGCCGACAAGTACAGCGAGAAAGACAACGCGCGCTTCCCTGCCGAGCCTCAGGAAAACATCCTCTATTTCATTGAAAAACACGCGCCGCTGCTGGAGCCGTGGCAGCGGGAGATCGTGCGCATCGTGCGCAAGATCGCTCAATATTTTTATCCGCAACGCCAGACCCAGGTCATGAACGAAGGCTGGGCCACGTTCTGGCATTACACGCTCATGAACGACCTGTACGACGAAGGCCTGGTCACCGACGGTTTTATGATGGAGTTCCTCACGTCCCACACCAGCGTGGTGTTCCAGCCCGGTTTCGACAGCCCGTATTACAGCGGCATCAACCCTTATGCACTGGGCTTTGCCATGTACCGCGATATCCGGCGCATGTGTGAAAACCCCACAGAGGAGGATCGGCGCTGGTTCCCGGACATCGCCGGCTCGGACTGGTTGTCCGCTATCAAATTCGCCATGAGCAGCTTCAAGGACGAGAGCTTCATCCTCCAGTACCTCTCGCCCAAGGTCATCCGCGACCTGAAACTGTTCAGCATCCTCGATGATGACCAGAAAGATGACCTGCTGGTGCCTGCCATCCACGATGAAAGCGGTTATCGCGTCATCCGCGAGACACTGGCGGCGCAATACAACCTGGGCAACCGCGAACCCAACGTTCAGATCTACAGCATCGATCGCCGGGGCGATCGCTCGCTGACGCTGCGCCATCAGGCGCATGATCGCAAACCGTTGGGCGACTCAACCGATGAAGTCCTCAAGCACCTGCACCGCCTCTGGGGTTTCGACATCCATCTCGAAACCCTGCAAGGCGAGCAGGTGATGAAAACCCATCACGTGCCCCCCAGAACCGAGCAAACCGAAGGAGATTATGGCCGGTTGGACTTGGCTGTCATTCATCTTTGAACCCGTTTTCACCTCCGAAGGCCTGGCGCAAAGGTTATCCTGTCAGACCAACGGAGGTTTTTTATGCAGATCTATAAAGTCGGCGGCGCCGTTCGCGATCGCCTGCTGGGCATTCCTGTCACCGACATTGATTGGGTCGTGGTGGGGGCTACGGCCGAGGATATGCTCGCCAAGGGCTTTCGCCCGGTGGGAGCTGACTTTCCGGTATTCCTTGATCCCAAGACCGGGGAGGAATACGCCCTCGCCCGCACCGAACGCAAAAGTGGCCGCGGTTATGGCGGCTTCGTGTTCCATGCCAGCCCTGAAGTGACCCTCGAAGAAGACCTGATCCGCAGGGACCTGACGATCAACGCCATGGCCGAAGATGACCATGGCAATCTTACCGACCCGTATCACGGCCAACGCGATCTCAAAGCCCGCCTGCTACGCCATGTTTCCCCCGCGTTCGCCGAAGATCCACTCAGGGTCCTGCGGGTTGCCCGCTTTGCCGCGCGCTATGCTCCGCTCGGTTTCAAAGTGGCGGACGAAACCCTGGAACTGATGCGCCAGCTCAGCGACTCGGGCGAACTGCAAGCCTTGACCGCCGAACGCAGCTGGAAAGAAATTTCCCGCGCCCTCATGGAAAAACAACCGCAGGTGTTTATCCAGGTCCTGCGCGATTGCACAGCCCTCAAAGTCTTGATGCCCGAGGTGGATGCACTGTTCGGCGTGCCGCAACCCGAGGCCCATCACCCTGAAATCGACACTGGCGTCCACACCCTGAGCGTGCTGGAGCAGGCCGCGCTGCATGAACAGCCCCTGACGGTTCGTTGGGCGTGCCTACTGCATGACTTGGGCAAAGGCCTGACGCCCGCGCACGAATGGCCCCGGCATATCGCCCATGAACACACGGGCCTGAAGCTGATCAAGGCGGTCAATGAACGTTTCAAGGCACCGCGCGACTGTCAGGAGTTGGCTTTATTGGTCGGTCAATACCATACCCACGGCCATCGTGCGCTTGAGCTGAAGGCATCCACTTTGCTTGAGCTGTTGCAGAGTTTTGACGTGTATCGCCGCCCTCAGCGCTTCGAGGAGTTCATCGCCGCGTGCGAGATGGATGCGCGCGGCCGCAAGGGCCTGGAGAGTCGAAGTTATCCACAGGCGGATTACCTGCGTGGAGCGGCAGCGGCCGCACGCGGAGTAGCGGTGCAGCCCTTGCTGGAAAAAGGCTTCAAGGGACCTGAATTGGGCGAGGCGATCAAGCGTGAGCGTCTTCGGGCATTGAAAGCGTATAAAGACGCGGCGAGCTGAGAAAGCTTTGTGTCGGCTTGCATCTCGGCCATCGCGAGCAGGCTCGCTCCCACAGGCATCGCGGGCCGCTCAGGCGCAATGTGGGAGCGAGCCTGCTCGCGATGACGTCAGAGGCCTGACAGCAGCTCCAAAGGCGTGAGCGGTACACCCCGCCATTCAAAAGCCACCGGAGCCAACACCTGGTCAATCTGCGACTCATCCCACAAAGTCGCGAAGCTTTTGCCTACGCCAGGATGTATCCGATCGGGTGCAATCAACGACAATGGCCACAGGACAAAGGCGTTCTTGAGAATTTCGGCGCGGGGCAGGATCAAGCCGTCGAAATTGCCGACCTGCTCGCCATACAACAACACGTCGATATCCAGCGGCAGCCCTTTACGGTCCGGCGCATAACGACCGTTGTCTGCTTCGATGAACTTGAGGCGACGGTCCAGCTCCATCAGCGGCAGATCCGTGTAGGCAGCTACGACGAAATTGAAAAAAGGCCCGCTCTTGATCCCCACCGGCTGGCTCTCGAACACCGCCGAACAGCGTATGTCCACCAGGAAACCGGCAAGGGCTTCAAGACCTGCGCACAAGTGGGCTTCGCGCTCGATATTGCTGCCGAGCCCGAGAAAAACCTGAGTCAGCGACATCCGCGCTCGATCTCCACGCCCACGCCACTGGCGGCCGGCACAGCGCCGGGCTTGGTCACTTTCAGGCGCAGCCAGGTAATCTTGAACTCGTCCATCAGCGCCTGGGCCAGTCGTTCGGCAAAGGTCTCGACCAATTGGAACTGGGCTTGCTCGGCAAATGCCTGGATGCGCGACGATACGCTGGCGTAGTCGAGCGCCAGGGTCAGGTCATCGCCGGCGGCGGCCGGACGGTTATCCCAGGCGAAACTCAGATCCAGCCGCAGACACTGGCGGATGCCGCGCTCCCAGTCGTAGGCACCAATGACCGTGTCGACTTCCAGGCCTTCGATAAACACTCTGTCCAAGCACTCTTCTCCGCAGCACGACAAGGGCGCAATGCGCCGTTAGAATCAGGGCGTCCTCGCCCGGAATAGTTAGCATGTTTTGGTTACTGGCGACTTTCGCCTACCTGCTTGGCTCGCTGTCCTTCGCCATTTTGCTCAGCCGCCTGACCGGTCGCCCGGATCCGCGAATGAGTGGCTCGGGCAATGCCGGCGCCACCAACATGCTGCGCCTGGCCGGACGCAAACTTGCCATCCTGACCTTGCTTGGCGACCTCTGCAAAGGCCTTGTCCCGGTTCTGCTCGCCAATCTTGCAGGACTTTCGTTGCAGCAACAGGCCTGGATCGGTGTCTGCGCCGTCCTCGGTCACTTGTTCCCGCTGTACTTTCGCTTTCGCGGCGGCAAGGGTGTCGCCACCGCCGCCGGCATGCTGCTGGGTCTGTATCCACCCGCCGCCCTGCTGGCCGTCGCTGCCTGGCTGCTGACGTTCTACCTGACCCGTACCAGCTCCCTGGCCGCCCTGATCGCCACACCGCTGATCCTGCCATTGCTGGCCTGGCAGGAGCCGGCGGCCTTGCTGCCGGTGACGGCACTCGTTGCACTGATCGTCTGGCGCCACCGGGGCAATCTACGCGACCTGTTTGCCGGGCGCGAACGGCATTTTTAATCCAATCGCCCTACAGCGGTGACAACTGCTCCATGGGCCAGCGCGCCTGCACGCTGATTGCCAGGCTTTCGTGCTGGCCGGCTTGCAAACGCTGGCATCCGGCGAAGGCAATCATCGCCCCGTTATCTGTGCAGAACTCCGGCCTGGCGTAGTAAACGTCGCCGTTCATGCTGCCAAGCATGTTCTCTAGTGACACGCGCAAAGCCTTGTTCGCACTGACTCCGCCAGCGATCACCAGACGCTTGAGTCCGGCCTGTTTCAGGGCGCGCTTGCACTTGATGGTCAAAGTCTCCACCACCGCCTGCTGGAACGCCAGCGAGATGTCGCAACGGGCTTGCTCGCCGTCGTCTCCGGCGCTGACGCATTGCTGCCAGGTGTTCAGGGCGAAGGTTTTCAGGCCGCTGAAGCTGAAATCCAGGCCGGGGCGGTCACACATCGGCCGCGGGAAGACGAAACGCCCTTCCACTCCGTGGGCCGCCAACCGTGCGATTTCCGGTCCGCCCGGGTAATTGAGGCCCATCATCTTCGCGGTCTTGTCGAAGGCTTCACCGGCAGCGTCGTCCAGGGTTTCCCCCAACAGTTCGTATTGGCCGATGCCATCGACCCGGACCAACTGTGTATGACCGCCAGAGACCAACAAAGCGACGAACGGAAACTCAGGCGGTTGCGGCTCCAGCATCGGCGCCAGCAAATGACCTTCCATGTGATGCACGCCCAAGGCCGGGATACCCCAGGCGAAGGCGAGCGCCTGGGCACAGGAAGCACCCACCAGCAGCGCGCCCACCAGGCCCGGCCCGGCGGTGTAGGCAATGGCGTCGATCTCGGTCGGCACACAGCCGGCCTCGGCCAGGACCTGGCGAATCAAGGGCAGCATGCGCTTGACGTGATCGCGGGACGCAAGCTCGGGCACCACGCCGCCATAGGCGCGGTGCAGGTCGATCTGGCTGAACAGCGCATCGGCCAACAGGCCGCGTTCACTGTCGTATAATGCGACACCGGTTTCGTCGCAGGAGGTTTCTAATCCCAGTACTAGCATGGGTTTGCGCCTTGTAGAGGCTGAATTCGAAGGCGCGCATAATAGTCGTCACGTTGTGCCCCGACCAGCGGTTTTCGATCAGAGGCTTTGCATTCCGAGCGATGAGGGGTTAACATCCGCAACCCTTAAAAACCGACGTCTTCAAGTGCTCTTTTGCCGCGAGGATGTTGACCCCGGTAATGAATGAAGGTAGCTCTGGATGCCAGCCGTCAAAGTAAAAGAGAACGAACCCTTCGACGTAGCTCTGCGTCGTTTCAAGCGCTCCTGCGAAAAAGCCGGTGTTCTGGCTGAAGTTCGTAGCCGCGAATTCTACGAGAAGCCGACTTCCGAGCGTAAGCGCAAAGCAGCAGCCGCTGTTAAGCGTCACGCCAAGAAAGTTCAGCGCGAACAGCGCCGCGCCGTACGTCTGTACTAATACACAGACGTCCGTAGCAAGCTTCTGCCAAGCCCGGCCCTCAAGCCGGGCTTATGGCATTTGCGGAAAACGCTTGATGCTTCACTGTCAAAGTCGCACATGCGACCGAGACAACCTGCTTTACCACGTCAGACCTGGCTCTTTTGCCAGCGGTGCACGTCTCTTCTGACGAGCCTTCCAAGGCTACTGACGAGCACACCCTGATTCCTCTAACGACGATCAGCCCAAGGCACCTGCTTGCGTGCCCGCCTGATGATCCGAGGCCTGAACGGCCGTTACCGGACTCAGCGCAACATATTCAAACAGTCGAATACTGATTAGTGATTAACGTCAGTGGACTATCGGCAGATACACTTCCCGACAGCGATGATGCAGACGACCCGGTCGAGCCACCGTTTTACCGTGCCTCAAGACCAAGAGTCGGTTACGCCTGCTGATTTCGGGTCCATATTTCGCGCAGTGATGATGAGAACGCCATGGCCGGGCTGATTCCCCAGAGCTTTATTGACGACCTCCTGAACCGCACCGACATCGTCGATGTGGTCAGCTCTCGCCTGCAAATGAAAAAAGCCGGCAAGAATTACACGGCCTGCTGCCCGTTCCACAAGGAAAAGACCCCGTCCTTCAGCGTCAGCCCCGACAAACAGTTTTACTACTGTTTCGGCTGTGGCGCTGGCGGCAATGCCCTCGGCTTCATCATGGACCACGACAACCTGGACTTCCCCCAGGCTGTCGAAGAACTGGCCAAAGCCGCCGGCATGGAAATTCCCCGCGAGGAAAGTGGCCGAGCGCACAAACCGCGCCAACCCACCGACTCGCCGCTCTACCCATTGCTAACCGCGGCGGCCGATTTTTATCGCCAGGCCCTCAAAAGCCATCCTGCCCGCAAGGCAGCCGTGGATTATCTCAAGGGCCGCGGCCTGACCGGGGAAATCGCCCGGGATTTCGGCCTCGGCTTTGCCCCACCCGGCTGGGACAATCTGTACAAGCACTTAAGCAGCGACACCTTGCAGCAACGCGCGATGATCGACGCCGGCCTGCTGATCGAGAATGCCGAAACCGGCAAGCGCTATGATCGCTTCCGCGACCGGGTAATGTTCCCGATCCGTGACACGCGCGGACGGATCATCGCGTTTGGCGGCAGGGTCCTGGGCGACGACAAACCCAAGTATCTGAACTCCCCGGAGACCCCGGTATTCCATAAAGGACAGGAACTCTACGGGCTGTACGAAGCGCGCAAGAACAACCGCAACCTCGACGAAATCATCGTCGTCGAAGGTTACATGGACGTGATCGCCCTGGCCCAGCAAGGTTTACGCAATGCCGTTGCGACCCTGGGCACCGCCACCAGCGAAGAGCACATGAAGCGCCTGTTTCGCGTCGTGCCCAGCGTGCTGTTCTGCTTCGACGGCGATCAGGCCGGCCGCAATGCCGCCTGGCGAGCACTGGAAGCGACATTGCCATGCCTGCAGGATGGGCGGCGAGCGCGCTTCCTGTTTTTACCCGAGGGCGAGGACCCGGATACCCTGGTGCGCTCCGAAGGCACCGATGCTTTCCGTGCGCGGATCAACCAGCACGCGCAACCGCTGGCCGATTATTTTTTCCAGCAGTTGACCGAAGAAGCCGATCCACGCTCCCTCGAAGGCAAGGCTCATATGGCCACCCTCGCGGCACCGTTGATCGACAAGGTACCCGGCGCCAACTTGCGCACACTGATGCGCCAGCGTCTGACCGAAATCACCGGCCTGAACAGTGAAGCGGTCAATCAGTTGGTCCACAGCGCCCCCCAGGAAGCACCGCCGGCTTACGACCCAGGCATTGATTACGACGCGATGCCGGATTTCGCCGACTATCATCAACCTCAGCAGGACTACGCGCCTGCGCAGGAATGGACACCCAAGAAACCGGGCAGCGGCGGCAAGAAATGGGACAAAAAACCCTGGGACAAGAACGGTAAGCGCGGCGATCGCGACCAGCCACGTGCCCCGCGCGTGCCGGCCGCCGTCGAACCACCAACACTGGCCGCCCTGCGGACTTTGCTGCACCACCCGCAACTGGCTGAAAAGGTCGAGGACGCCGGGCACTTTGCCGCCGAGGACCACAGCAATACGCAATTGCTGATCGCACTCCTTGAAGCCGTGCAGAAGAACCCCAAACTTAACTCTTTCCAGTTGATCGCCCGGTGGCACGGCACCGAACAAGGGCGCCTGTTGAAGGCCCTGGCCGAGAAGGAATGGTTGATTGATGGAGACAACCTTGAACAACAGTTTTTCGACACCATTACTAGCTTGTCCGCCCGCCAACGCGAGCGAAATCTGGAACAACTTCTGCGAAAAGCTCGCCAGAGCGAGTTGACCAGCGAAGAGAAAAACCAATTGCGCGATTTACTCAGCCGCAATGTTTGCGCATCAAACCCGACCTCAACTGGCGCGTGAGGTCACAGCTCAGGTATAATCCTCGGCTTGTTTTTTGCCCGCCAAGACCTTCAGTGGATAGGGTGTTATGTCCGGAAAAGCGCAACAGCAGTCTCGTATCAAAGAGTTGATCCTATTGGGTCGTGAGCAGGGCTACCTGACTTACGCGGAGGTCAACGACCACCTGCCGGAGGATATTTCAGATCCGGAACAGGTGGAAGACATCATCCGCATGATCAACGACATGGGGATCAACGTATTCGAGGTTGCTCCAGATAAGGATGCCCTTATGCTGGCCGACGCCGATACCGACGAGGCGGCCGCTGAAGAAGCGGCCGCAGCGTTGGCAGCGGTCGAGACCGACATTGGTCGCACCACCGATCCCGTGCGCATGTACATGCGTGAAATGGGTACGGTAGAGCTCCTCACGCGTGAAGGCGAAATCGAAATCGCCAAGCGCATTGAAGAAGGCATCCGCGAAGTGATGGGCGCAATCGCGCACTTCCCTGGCACGGTTGACCATATTCTCTCCGAGTACACCCGCGTCACCACCGAAGGTGGCCGCCTGTCCGACGTCCTGAGCGGTTACATCGACCCGGACGACGGTATCGCGCCGCCTGCAGCCGAAGTGCCGCCGCCGATCGACGCGAAAGCCGCCAAGGCCGACGACGACACCGATGACGACGACGCCGAAGCCAGCGACGACGAAGAAGAAGCCGAAAGCGGTCCGGATCCGGTCATCGCTGCCCAGCGTTTCGGCGCTGTGGCCGACCAGATGGAAATCACCCGCAAGGCGCTGAAGAAGCATGGCCGCAACAACAAGCAGGCAATTGCCGAGCTGTTGGCACTGGCCGAGCTGTTCATGCCGATCAAACTGGTGCCAAAGCAATTCGAAGGCCTGGTCGAGCGTGTCCGCGGCGCCCTGGATCGTCTGCGTCAGCAAGAGCGCGCGATCATGCAACTGTGCGTGCGTGATGCCCGCATGCCACGTGCTGATTTCCTGCGTCAGTTCCCTGGCCACGAAGTCGACGAAAGCTGGACCGATGCACTGGCCAAAGGCAAAAGCAAATACGCTGAAGCCATTGCCCGCCTGCAACCGGACATCATTCGTTGCCAGCAGAAGCTGACCGCGCTGGAGGCCGAAACCGGCCTGACCGTCGCCGAGATCAAGGACATCAACCGTCGCATGTCGATCGGTGAGGCCAAGGCCCGCCGCGCGAAGAAAGAGATGGTCGAAGCGAACTTGCGTCTGGTGATCTCCATCGCCAAGAAGTACACCAACCGCGGCCTGCAATTCCTCGATCTGATCCAGGAAGGCAACATCGGTCTGATGAAAGCGGTGGACAAGTTCGAATACCGTCGCGGCTACAAGTTCTCGACTTATGCCACCTGGTGGATCCGTCAGGCGATCACTCGCTCGATCGCCGACCAGGCCCGCACCATCCGTATTCCGGTGCACATGATCGAGACCATCAACAAGCTCAACCGCATTTCCCGGCAGATGTTGCAGGAGATGGGTCGTGAACCGACTCCGGAAGAGCTGGGCGAACGCATGGAAATGCCTGAGGACAAAATCCGCAAGGTATTGAAGATCGCCAAAGAGCCGATCTCCATGGAAACCCCGATCGGTGATGACGAAGACTCCCATCTGGGTGACTTCATCGAAGACTCCACCATGCAGTCGCCGATCGATGTCGCCACCGTTGAGAGCCTCAAGGAAGCGACTCGCGAAGTACTCTCCGGCCTCACTGCCCGTGAAGCCAAGGTACTGCGCATGCGTTTCGGCATCGACATGAATACCGACCACACCCTTGAGGAAGTCGGTAAGCAGTTTGACGTAACCCGCGAGCGGATTCGTCAGATCGAGGCCAAGGCCTTGCGCAAATTGCGCCACCCGACGCGAAGCGAGCACCTGCGCTCCTTCCTCGACGAGTGATGTTAAAAACCCCCGGCCCTGCCGGGGGTTTTGTTATGTGCAGATAAAATCCCCCCGCTACGCCCCCCCGCCCTATTGCCCGTCTACACTCGAAACATCCTCCCCAAGCCATGACGAGACCGTGATGCCCAGACTGACGGCCGTGATTTTGCTGTCATTGATGAGCTGGACCGCAACGGCTGGCGCGCTGACGCTCACCGACGAAGAGCGCCGCTGGCTCAAGGACCACCCCGACCTGCGCCTGGGTGTCGACGCCTCCTGGCCACCGTTCGAATTTCGCGACGATCAGGGGCGGTATCAGGGCCTGGCCGCCGACTACGTGGATGTTATCCGCGAGCGGCTGGCTGTCACGCTCACGCCTATCGAGCCCGTCAGCTGGACGATGGTGCTGGAGCAGGTCGCACAGGGCAAAATCGATCTTTTACCCGGCATCATGTCCACGCCCGAACGTCAGAACTACCTGGCCTTCACCCGCCCATATCTGGACTTTCCCATCGTCATCCTGGCCCATCATGGCGGTGCAGAACCTCATAACCTTGAGGATTTGTACGGGCTGAAAATCGCCGTGGTGGAAAACTATGCGCCCCACGAACTGTTGCGCAACCACCATCCAGACCTGAATCTGGTGGCGCTGCCCAATGTCAGCTCAGCCTTGCAAGCCTTGGCCACAGATAAAGTGGATGCGGTGGTGGGCGACCTGGCTTCCAGTGTCTGGAGCCTGCGCCAACTCAAGCTTGACGGGCTCTATGTCAGCGGAGAAACACCCTATCGCTATCAACTGGCCATGGGCGTCCCCCGGGAGAACAGGATACTGGTGGGTATCCTGGACAAGGTGATAGCGGACATGAGCCCGGCCCAGATCAGCGAAATCCAGGAGAAATGGGTCGGCAATGTCCGAGATTACCGAAGGTTCTGGTCAGACCTGCTGGTTTACGGCTTGCCTGCGCTGCTCCTCTTGAGCGGTGTCCTTGCGGCGGTGATTCGCATCAATCGCCGCCTCAGCTCAGAGATCGCGCGACGAGTCGATCTGGAACAAGAACTGCGCAGCAGCGAATACCACTACCGCGGGCTGGTGGAGAGCCTTTCAGCAATTGCCTGGGAGGCAAGGGTCAGTGACTTCACCTACAGCTACGTGTCGCCTCACGCCGAAGATCTGCTCGGTTATCCCCTCTCCCACTGGCTGATTCCAGGGTTCTGGCGCAACATCATTCATCCTGCCGACCTGATCCGCGCCCAGAGCTATTGTGAGCATGAAGTGCTGGCGGGCCGGGACCATTGCATTGATTACCGCGTGATCACTGCTGACGGCCGCTGCCTGTGGGTGCGCGATATTGTCAGCCTGATCGAACACGGCCACGAACCGGTGATGCGCGGGCTGATGATCGACATCAGCGAAGCCAAACGCACCGAGGAAGCGCTGCGCCTCTCCGAGCAAAAATTCGCCTCGGTATTTCGTCAATGTCCGGACATCCTGGTGATAGCGCGCCTGATGGACGGTTGCCTGCTGGAGGTCAACAAAGCCTTCGAGGAGCAGATTGGCCTGAGCGCCGCAGAGGTGGTGGGCCAAACCGCGACCGAACTGAACATCTGGGGCATCCAGGACGTCGGCCCGGGCCTGCTGCAACGATTACAGGCCGGCAGTATCCGCAATCTGGAGATGCCTTTCCGTCGCAGCAATGGCCAGGTGTTCACCGGGCTGATCTCGGCCGAACCCTTCGACCTCGACACCACCCCAGCCCTGGTCGTGGTAGTGCGTGATATCAGCCAGCTCAAGGAAACCCAGCAGCAGCTGCAAACTTCCGAAGAGAAGTTCGCCAAGGCTTTTCATGCCTCGCCCGACGGCCTGCTACTGTCCCGGCAAAGCGACGGCCTGCTGATTGAGGTCAACGAAGGCTTCAGCCGTATTACCGGTTTCAATAGCGCCTTGTCGGTGGACCGTTCCACCCTGGACCTGGGTATCTGGGTCAACCTCAATGAGCGCAAACAGATGCTCGACCAATTGCAACGAGACGGTTATGTCAGGGACTTCAGATGTCATATCCGCCGTAACGATGGGCAGATAAGGCTCTGCGAAGTGTCCAGCCGCCCTCTGCCCATCGGCAACGAAGACTGCATGCTGACCATCGCCCGGGACATCACCGAACGCCACCTGATGCAGGAAAAACTGCAACAGGCAGCCACCGTGTTCGAAAGCACTGCCGAAGGCGTGCTGATCACCGATACACAACAGCACATCAGCGCGGTGAACCGCGCCTTCAGCGAGATCACCGGCTATAGCGAAACCGAAGCCTTGGGTCACACGCCGCGGCTGTTGGCTTCCGGCCTGCATGACAGTGCGTTCTATGCCGCGATGTGGCACCAGTTGACCGCCGAGGGACACTGGCAGGGGGAGATTTCCAACCGGCGTAAAAACGGCGAGTTGTATCCCAGTTGGCTGACCATCAGCGCGGTGCGTAACCGGGATCGGGAAATCACCCATTTCGTTGCGGTCTTTGCCGATATTTCCAGCCTCAAGCACGCCCAGGCCCGACTCGATTACCAGGCGCACCACGACCCGCTCACCGGCCTGCCAAATCGCACATTGTTCGAAAGCCGATTACTGACGGCGCTCAACAGCCAGCAGGAAGATGGCGGCCAGGGTGCGGTGCTGTTCCTGGACCTGGACCGCTTCAAGCACATCAATGACAGCTTGGGACACCCGGTGGGAGATCTGCTGCTCAAGGGTATCGCCGTGCGCCTGCGCGAGCAGTTGCGCGATATCGATACCGTGGCGCGCCTGGGGGGTGACGAATTCATCATCCTGCTGCCAGGCCTGCAACAACCCAGCGACGCCGAACACATTGCCCAAAAACTGTTGAATTGCTTTGCCGCACCGTTCCAGGCCGGTGAACATGAGTTTTTCATCAGCGCCAGCATCGGCACCAGCCTGTACCCACAGGATGGCTGCGACGTCGCCACGCTGGTCAAGAATGCCGACGCGGCGATGTACCGCTCCAAGGCCAAGGGCCGCAACCGGGTTGAAAGCTACACCCGCGACCTCACCGCCCAGGCCAGTGAGCGGGTGGCACTGGAACACGAGTTGCGACGCGCCATCGAGCGCAACGAATTATCGTTGTCCTTCCAACCCAAATTCAGCCTTGCCGACAATCGCCTGGTGGGCGCCGAGGCGCTGATTCGCTGGACCCACCCCACATTTGGCGACGTACCGCCGGAGCATTTCATCCCCCTGGCCGAAGAAAACGGCATGATCCTGCAGATTGGCGACTGGGTACTGGAACATACCTGTCGACAACTGTCCGAATGGAACGACGCCTACGAAAGCCTCGGCCCGCTGTCGGTCAACCTTGCCGGAGCCCAATTGCGCCAACCCAACCTGCTGGGGCGTATCGAACAGTTGCTGCGTGAGCACCACCTCAAGCCCGGCTTGTTGCAACTGGAAATTACCGAAAACTTCATCATGAGCCAGGCCGAAGAAGCCCTCGCGGTGCTGCACCAGCTGAAAAAACTCGGTGTGCAACTGGCGATAGACGACTTCGGCACCGGCTACTCCTCCCTGAGCTATCTCAAGCGTTTGCCACTGGACTTCCTCAAGATCGACCAGTCCTTCGTCCGTGGCCTGCCCGATGACCCGCACGACGTGGCCATCGTGCGGGCAATCATCGCCCTGGGCCGCAGTATGCAATTCACCATCATCGCCGAAGGCGTCGAGACCCTGGCCCAACAACAATTCCTGGCTGAAGAAGGGTGCGAACAGATCCAGGGCTACATCGTCAGCCTGCCCCTGTGCGCCGAAGAGTTCGCCGCAACGTTTCTTCGTATGACCGTATCGGATTTTTCGGATAGCACAGCCGAGAAACCGTCGCTATAATCCGCGGCCTACTGAGGGCCTATAGCTCAGTTGGTTAGAGCAGAGGACTCATAATCCTTTGGTCCACGGTTCGAGTCCGTGTGGGCCCACCATCTTGAAAGCCGCGCATTGCGCGGCTTTTGCGTTTTTGAGCGGCGAAACTGGGCGCACTGGCCAAAGGTCTTCATAAACAACGGCTGCGCAATAAGCACGTCCTCCATGCGATGTTTACCCGCCCAGCTATAGTGAATTTCGCCTATACCGGACGTTTAGAAGATCAAACTGGCAGTAGCACTCAACTGAACAGACATTGGGCAGCCCCTGAGGCTGATTAAGCACAACTCTCAGGGCGCCGAAACTACCGCTCTGTAGTACAGTTGCGCCCGCCAGGGCCCGGCCACTGCCAGCGATAAAGGTCGGTTTAGCCCTCGAACGACTCGACGGTGCCATATAGCGGGTTTTCGGATCGGGAACGATCGGCGGCACCGAAACGTCCGAAGACGCGAAATCGGATGTAAAACCAGGCATAAACTGATCGCGGGACGCTCAAGAGAGCGATTCCGCCGATAATAAGAAATATAGGAGAAACAGATGGAATTCCTGCAAACGCTGTTTGGGTATGTCGACAGCCTCACGTGGGGGTGGTCGCTCATACCCATTCTCGTGGTCTTCGGAGTGTTCATCACGATCATGTCGGGTTTCGTCCAGTTCGAATTCTTCGGCCGGATGTTCCGCGTGCTGTCAGGGAAGAACCAGAACAGCGACCCCAATAACCTCAGCGCGCGACAGGCGCTACTCGTATCCGTGGGCGGCCGCGTGGGCGGCGGAAACATTGCCGGTGTAGCCGTCGCGATCACGCTCGGTGGGCCCGGCGCGGTTTTCTGGATGTGGTGCATCGCGCTCGTCGGCATGGCGACAAGTCTCGTCGAATGTACGCTTGCCCAGATCTACAAGCGCACCGACGGGGAGCACTCCTTCCGTGGCGGCCCAGCCGACTATATCCGGCACGGCCTCGGCTCGAACTACAACTGGCTGGCGATAGTTTATGCAGTCTGCCTGCTGGCAGCCTTCGGCCTTGGCTTCAATGCCTTCCAAGGCAACACTGTGGCCGGCGCGATGCAGGATTCGTTCGGGATCAGCCGCCTTGTGACCGGGGCACTCCTGGTGCTTGTCACCGGTTTTGTGATCTTTGGTGGAATCAAGCGCATCGCCAAGGCGGCCGATGTCGTGGTGCCCGTCATGGCGCTGGGTTACCTGGCGCTTGCCCTGATCGTCATCGTGATGAACATCGGTGAAATTCCGGCGCTCTTCGTACGCATCGTCTCTAGCGCCTTCGGCTATGAAGAAGCCATCGCCGGTGGCATGGGGGCTGCGATTGCACAAGGCTTGCGCCGCGGGCTGTTCTCAAACGAGGCCGGGCTTGGTTCCGCACCGAACGTCGCGGCAACTGCGCTGGTGCATCACCCGGTCAGCCAGGGCATCACCCAATCGTTCTCGGTCTTCATCGACACGATCGTGATTTGCTCGTGCACGGCTTTCATCATCCTGCTGGGTGATGTCTATGTTGCCGGTGCTACAGGTATCGACGGTGTCGTACTGACACAACAGTCACTGGCCAGCCATTTTGGTGAGTGGTCGCGCTACGCGTTGACTCTGGCGATCCTGCTCTTCGCCTTCTCGTCCATCATCTACAACGTCTATCTGGGTGAGAACGCACTGGCGGCCATCACCAAATCCAAACCGGCCCTGCTGGTGCTGCGCGTGTTTATCCTGGGCTTGATTTTCCTCGGCGCCGCGGCCCCGAACGCCACCTCGGTGTTCTTCTTCTCAGATCCGATGATGGGCATTCTGGCACTGGTGAACCTGATTGCGATTTTGATGCTGTTCCCTACCGCGATACGGGTGATCAACGACTTCCGCGCGCAGTTGAAAGCCGGTGTGGCAAGGCCGGTCTTCGATCCGGCAAATTTCCCCGACCTCGATCTCGACCGCAAGGCATGGGATACCAATCGCTGGAAATGATCCCGGCCCGGTCGCAGCCTGGATTGGGCTGTGGCCGCATCTGAAACGGGCTGATGCCAGCATCGTCAAATCTGCGGATACTGCCACCATGACCAACGTCATGGTGGCAGGCATTCCCGAGCGCATCCCAATGGAGTAGGTGGCAAAGGCATGGGAGCCTGTAACATGCCAGCCACCGATATCCACGCCGGAGCCCATCTTGTCTGACACCCGCCCTCCCGTCCTCGACGAAATCGACCGCCAACTGATTGCCGCCCTGCAAATCAATGCCCGGGAAAGCGTCGCCATGCTCGCC
Organism: Pseudomonas sp. N-137; assembly: GCF_034555295.1. Classification (NCBI taxonomy): domain Bacteria; kingdom Pseudomonadati; phylum Pseudomonadota; class Gammaproteobacteria; order Pseudomonadales; family Pseudomonadaceae; genus Pseudomonas; species Pseudomonas sp. N-137. The sequence continues at coordinate 144,893 of NZ_JAXUDQ010000031.1, read as the reverse complement.
CGACAATTGGGCATCGCCCGCACCACCGTGACTTCGCGGCTGGCGCGGCTGGAAAAAACCAAGGTCATCACCGGGTACGGCGTGCGTCTGGGGCAGCGGGTGATAGACGGCGGGTTACAGGCTTACGTCGGCATCAAGGTTCAACCGCGCTCCGGCAAGGACGTGCTGCGGCGCTTGAGTGCGATGGCCCAGGTCCAGCAACTGTGTGCGGTCAGCGGCGAATTCGACTATGTGGCTTGGCTGCGCACGGATTCACCGGAGCAGCTGGATCAGTTACTGGATCAGATTGGCAGTGTCGATGGGGTGGAGAAAACCACCACTTCGATCATCCTCAGCAGCAAGATCGATCGGGGGCAGCCGGTCTAGAGGGTGCGACTTACCTGTCAGAGCGGGCTTGCTCACGAAAACCCGAGCACAACCAGCCTCCCCAGTAACCGCCCACCGCCTTCACCAGAAGGCCCATACTCACCAGGCTCTGACTCGTCATTACGACTAACCAACGCATCAAAATGACTGATAACAATCCAGAACGACGACACATTGCGTCTTATTAACGTGTTTCACCCTCTCTAGAATGGCTGGCATCTTTCCTATACTCAGACGCGAAAGCCGCGTCGAGTCGCCCAATCAAGGTCAGCCATGAACAAGAACAATCGCCACCCAGCAGACGGCAAGAAGCCCATCACCATTTTCGGGCCGGACTTTCCTTTCGCTTTTGACGACTGGATCGAGCATCCCGCCGGCCTGGGCAGTATTCCCGCCCACAACCACGGGGCAGAAGTCGCGATTGTCGGTGCCGGGATCGCCGGTCTGGTGGCGGCCTACGAGTTGATGAAGCTGGGCCTCAAGCCGGTGGTCTACGAAGCGTCGAAAATGGGTGGGCGCCTGCGCTCACAAGCGTTCAACGGCGCCGAGGGTGTCATTGCCGAGCTGGGGGGGATGCGGTTTCCGGTGTCGTCCACGGCGTTCTATCACTACGTCGACAAACTGGGCCTGGAGACCAAACCGTTTCCCAACCCTTTGACCCCGGCCTCGGGCAGCACGGTCATCGATCTGGAAGGCCAGACCTACTACGCACAAAAGTTGGCCGACCTGCCAGCATTGTTCCAGGAAGTGGCCGACGCCTGGGCGGATGCGCTGGAGGACGGTTCGCGCTTCGGCGATATCCAGCAGGCGATTCGCGACCGCGACGTGCCACGCCTCAAGGAACTGTGGAACACCCTGGTCCCCCTGTGGGACGACCGCACTTTCTACGACTTCGTCGCCACGTCCAAGGCGTTTGCCAAACTCTCGTTCCAGCACCGTGAAGTGTTCGGCCAGGTGGGTTTCGGCACCGGCGGCTGGGACTCGGACTTCCCCAATTCGATGCTGGAAATTTTCCGCGTGGTGATGACCAATTGCGACGATCATCAGCATCTGGTGGTCGGTGGCGTCGAGCAGGTGCCCCATGGCATCTGGAAGCATGTGCCGGAGCGCTGCGCGCACTGGCCAGAAGGCACCAGCCTCAACTCGTTGCACCTGGGCGCCCCGCGCAGCGGTGTGAAGCGCATCGCACGCGCCGACGATGGCCGGTTCAGCGTGACCGACGTATGGGACAACACCCGCGAATATGCCGCGGTGCTGGTCACCTGCCAAAGCTGGCTGCTGACCACTCAGATCGAATGCGAAGAGGCGCTGTTCTCGCAAAAAATGTGGATGGCCCTGGACCGCACCCGCTACATGCAATCGTCGAAGACTTTCGTGATGGTCGACCGGCCCTTCTGGAAGGACAAGGATCCGGAAACCGGCCGCGACCTGATGAGCATGACCCTCACCGACCGCCTCACCCGTGGCACCTATCTGTTCGACAATGGCGATGACAAGCCGGGGGTCATTTGCCTGTCGTACTCGTGGATGAGCGATGCGCTGAAAATGCTCCCCCATCCGGTGGAAAAACGCGTGAAGCTGGCGCTCGACGCCTTGAAGAAGATTTACCCCAAGGTGGACATCGCCGCACGGATCATCGGCGATCCGATCACCGTCTCCTGGGAAGCCGACCCGCATTTCCTCGGCGCATTCAAAGGTGCTCTGCCCGGCCACTATCGCTACAACCAGCGCATGTACGCCCATTTCATGCAGGACGACATGCCGGCCGAACAGCGAGGGATCTTTATCGCCGGCGATGACGTCTCATGGACACCGGCCTGGGTTGAGGGCGCGGTACAAACCTCACTCAATGCCGTGTGGGGAATCATGAAGCACTTCGGCGGTGAAACTCACCCCGAGAACCCGGGGCCAGGTGACGTGTTCGACGAAATCGGTCCGATCGCCCTGCCCGAATAAAAGGAGTTTTTGATGCGTGTAGCCCTTTACCAATGTTCACCGCTGCCGCTGGACCCGGCCGCCAACCTGCAACGCCTGCATCAGGTGGCGCTGGAGGCCAGGGGCGCCGATGTGTTGGTGTTGCCGGAAATGTTCCTGACCGGCTACAACATTGGCGTCGACGCGGTGAATGTATTGGCCGAGGTCTACAACGGCGAATGGGCGCAGCAGATCGCTCGCATCGCCAAGGCGGCCAGTCTGGCGATCGCCTATGGCTACCCGGAACGTAGCGAAGATGGGCAGATTTACAACGCGGTGCAACTGATCGACGCCCACGGCGAACGCCTGGCAAATTATCGAAAGAGTCACCTGTTTGGCGATCTGGACCACGCGATGTTCAGCGCTGGCGATAGCGAGCTGCCCATCGTCGAGCTTAACGGCTGGAAGCTCGGCTTTCTGATCTGCTATGACCTGGAGTTTCCGGAAAACGCCCGGCGCCTGGCCCTGGCCGGCGCCGAACTGATCCTGGTGCCCACCGCCAACATGCAGCCCTATGAGTTCATCGCCGATGTCACCGTGCGCGCCCGGGCCATCGAGAACCAGTGTTTTGTGGCTTACGCCAACTATTGCGGTCATGAAGGTGAATTGCAGTACTGCGGGCAAAGCAGCATCGCCGCCCCGGATGGCAGCCGCCCTGCCCTGGCCGGGCTGGACGAGGCCTTGATCGTCGGTGACCTGGATCGGCAACTGATGGAGGATTGCCGTGCGGCCTACAACTACCTGCATGACCGCCGCCCTGAGCTTTACGACGACTTGAACAAACACTGATTGAGAACGCTCCCTAATCCGCTAGCATGAGCGCTTCTCTGTTCTGGAAACGCTCATGTCGGCCGTCGATTCCTTCTGCCCCCACACTGAAACCCTGGCCAACGGCTTGCGAGTGACATTGCGCCATGTCCCCGGCCTCAAGCGCAGCGCTGCGGTGCTGCGGGTGGCGGTCGGCAGCCATGATGCGCCGCTCGCCTGGCCGGGACTGGCGCACTTGCTCGAACATCTTTTCTTCCTCGGCACTGAGCGGTTTCCCACAGAGCAGAACCTGATGACCTACGTGCAACGGCATGGCGGCCAGGTCAATGCTCGCACCAGCGATCGCACCACCGATTTCTTCTTCGAATTACCACCGGCTGCCTTTGCCGGCGGTCTGGAGCGACTCGGGGACATGCTCTCCCATCCGCGCCTGGATGAAACCGTCCAATTGCGCGAGCGAGAAGTGCTGCACGCGGAATTCATCGCCTGGTCTCAGGACCCCACGGCCCAGCGACAAGTGGCCCTGCACGAAGGACTGTCCGCAGCTCATCCACTGCGAGGTTTCCATGCGGGTAATCGCGACAGCCTCGCGGTGCAGCGGGCCGAGTTCCAAATGGCACTGCAAGACTTTTATCGAAGGTTCTACCAGAGCGGCCAAATGACGCTGAGTCTAGCGGGCCCGCAAAGCATCGAAGCCTTGAAGGCACTGGCCGAGCAGTTCAGCGGCGATGTGCCTGCGGGTGAAGCGGTCACCCGACAGCCAGCGCCGGAGCTGATGGCATCGCACCAGGCCGGTTATCAACAGGTCAGCCCAGGACGTCTCGATCTGCTGTACGCCTTCGAAGGTTTGCCCGTCGCCTCGCCGCAAGCCATGGATTTTCTCTGCACATGGCTGAACAACAGCAAACCGGGGGGCCTGCTCGCCACCTTGCGTCAACGCGGTCTGGCGGACAGCCTCAAGGCTTCGGCGCTGTACGAGTTTGCCGAGCAGGCGCTGTTGCACATCGAGTTCAAACTCGACAACGATCACGCACTGAACGACATTCAGCCATTGCTGCACGATTGGTTGGGATTTTTCGCCGCCCAGGACGACTGGGCGCCCTTGCGCGATGAGTTCAGCGCCCGCCTGCAACGTCGGCAGGAGACCGCGACGGCGTTGCAACTGGCCCGTTGGGACAATGAAGAACGTGATGTTCAACTGTCGGAAAACGATCTGTCGCGGCTCAGGGAAATTCTCAAGCAATTGCACCCGGCGGATAACGTCACCGGGCAATGGCAACTGCCCGCGCCCAACCCGTTCCTGCAAACGGCAAGCGAACCACCCCGTACCGGGTTGATACGCCGCCAGACCAGCGCCCATCGCGGTCTGCGCACCTTCGCCCAGGACCGCTCCCGGGGCCGGCGGGAACGTTCCCCCATGCAGTTCAGCCAAGGGCTGGCGGACAACACCTCGCAAGGCGCGGTGTATCTGCGCTGGCGCCTGGCGACGCTGCCCCCGCTCGACCTTTCGGCCAGGCTTGATCGGCATCTGCAGGATCTGCGTGAAGATGCGCAGCAGGCCGGCGTGGAAGTCACCTTTGAGCCCTGCGCCGACCAATGGCTGCTGAAGCTGGTTGGCCTGCAGGCACCGATGCCCTTGGTGCTCGAGCACATCCTGACGAAGCTGGGACAACCACTGCCGCCAGCGCCAGCGAAGAGCGAACCTGCGCTGATACCGATTCGACACCTGTTGAAGGAGCTGCCGATTCATTGCCAGCAAAACTCCCCATCGTCAGCCTTGGCGCTGCCTGATCGCGACAACAGCGTGTGGACGACGGCGCATTGGGACGCACTGGCCATCGGTCTCTCGGCCGCCACCCAGGGAGCAATGGGCCCGGTGCTGGCCCGGGTGCCCGGCATTGCCGGCCAGCAAGCCCAACCGACCTCCCCTTGCCGGCAGCCGATCTGGCACACCCTTCAGACCCACGGCGACGAACAGGCCGTGTTGTTGTTTTGTCCCACGCCTACCCGAGCCCTGCGCGACGAAGCCGCATGGCGGTTGCTGGCACAGCTGTGTCAAACACCGTTTTACCAGCGCCTGCGGGTCGAGTTGCAGTTGGGTTACGCAGTGTTCAGCGGTGTGAAGCAGATCGATGGGCAGACCGGTTTGTTGTTCGGTGTCCAATCACCCAGCGCCTCGGCGGCCCAGTTGATCGCCCATATCGACCAGTTCCTGAGCGGCCTGCCGGACCGTCTCCAGCAGCTCGACGATTCGACGCTGGCCAGTCAGCAGCAGGCCCTCGCCGCCCAGTTCCAGAGCGCCGCCCTACCCTGCGCCCAAGCGGCCGAACTGCTCTGGCAGGGCAAACTCGCTGGCCACCCGTCGGATTATCTTGAGCAATTGCCCGACGCCATCATGCGTGTGAATCGAGAACAGCTGATGGACGCCGTGCGGCATCTGACTAGCGCCGAAAGTGCACGCTACTGCCTGACCAATGGAGCCTGCCCTGGAGAGCCCTGGCACGCGGTGCCATGATCATTACAGTCTGTGCAATGAGCTTTCTTGGAGAATTGCAGCCAACGAATATGTCAGATTTAGTAACATAGCCGCCTAAGCATCTGAACATCTCCCTTCGGAGGTGGACTATATGTATAGGTCTCAACCGACCCATCCTGATGACAGCATCCCACCTAAAGGAGTATTTCCATGTCTTGGTCCAAACCCGCATATATCGACCTGCGTATCGGTTTCGAAGTCACCATGTACTTCGCCAGCCGTTGATTGCTGCAGGCGGTTGAACGCGCAGCACAACGCCTCGGTCAGCCGGGGCGTTTTTTATTTCGGTTTGCAGATGGAGCGGCCATGTTTGTCCAGATTCTAGGTTCCGCCGCCGGCGGCGGTTTCCCCCAGTGGAATTGCAACTGCGCCAATTGCGCAGGTTTTCGCAACGGCAGCCTGCGAGCCCAGGCACGCACTCAGTCGTCCATCGCGATTTCCGATGATGGCGTGAACTGGGTGCTGTGCAATGCCTCCCCGGACATTCGCGCCCAGCTCCAAGGATTCGCCCCGATGCAACCGGGTCGGGCACTGCGGGACACCGGTATCGGCGCCATCATTCTGATGGACAGCCAGATCGACCACACCACCGGCCTGCTCAGCCTGCGCGAAGGCTGCCCGCATCAAGTCTGGTGCACCGACATGGTCCATGAAGACCTGAGCACCGGTTTTCCGCTGTTCAACATGCTGACCCACTGGAACGGCGGGCTGAGCTGGAACCGCATCGAACTCGACCAGCCGTTCACCATCCCGGCCTGCCCGAACCTGCGCTTCACTCCCCTGCCGCTGCGCAGCGCAGCGCCGCCCTATTCACCGCACCGCTTCGATCCGCACCCAGGCGACAACATCGGCCTGATCGTCGAAGACCTGCGCACCGGCGGCAAGCTGTTTTACGCCCCAGGCCTGGGCAAAGTCGACGAGCCTTTGCTGGAGATCATGGCCGGCAGCGATTGCCTGTTGGTGGACGGCACGATGTGGGACGACGATGAAATGCAGCGTCGTGGCGTCGGCACCCGCACCGGTCGCGAGATGGGCCATCTGGCACAGAACGGGCCTGGCGGGATGATCGAAGTGCTGGAGCAACTGCCCGAGCCGCGCAAGGTCCTTATTCATATCAACAATACCAACCCGATCCTCGACGAAGACTCGCCCGAGCGGGCCGAGCTTGTACGTCGAAAGATTGAAGTGGCTTACGACGGAATGAGTATTGAGTTGTAGGACGGGCGCGACGATTGTGGGAGTGGGTGTGCGCTGAGTCAGCCAATCGCTGCTGGCGGATGAGACGCCATCGCGAGCAGGCTCGCCCCACAGAAGTTTGAGTCGTACCGGATATTTCATGCGTTACAGATCAAGTGTGGCAGCGAGCCTGCTCGCGATGGGGCCAACCCTGACGCCACAGAATCCACGGGAATTGCCCGGAGAACCGCAATGACTGACACCCCCCTGTCCCCCGCCGAGTTCGAAGCGGCCCTGCGCGCCAAGGGTGCGTATTACCACATTCATCACCCGTATCACGTGGCGATGTATGAGGGCCGCGCCACTCGCGAGCAGATCCAGGGCTGGGTCGCGAACCGTTTTTACTATCAGGTGAACATCCCGCTCAAGGATGCCGCGATCCTGGCCAACTGCCCGGACCGGGAAATCCGCCGCGAGTGGATCCAGCGCCTGCTCGACCATGACGGCGCGCCCGGCGAAGACGGCGGCATCGAAGCCTGGTTACGGCTGGGTCAGGCGGTTGGCCTGGATCCCGATCAACTGCGCTCCCAGGAGCTGGTGCTGCCGGGCGTGCGCTTCGCGGTGGATGCCTACGTCAACTTCGCCCGCCGCGCCTCTTGGCAGGAAGCCGCCAGCAGCTCCCTGACCGAAATGTTCGCACCGCAGATCCATCAGTCGCGCCTGGACAGCTGGCCGCAGCATTACCCCTGGATAGACCCCGCCGGCTACGAATATTTCCGCACCCGCCTGGGCCAGGCCCGGCGTGACGTGGAGCACGGCCTGGCGATTACCTTGCAGCATTACACCACCCGCGAAGGCCAGGAGCGCATGCTGGAGATTCTCCAGTTCAAACTGGACATCCTCTGGAGCATGCTCGATGCCATGAGCATGGCCTACGAATTGAACCGCCCGCCCTATCACAGCGTGACCGGGCAACGGGTGTGGCACAAAGGAATTACCTTATGAGTTTCGACCGCAGCAAGACCCCACGCTGGCGCCCCGGCTATCGTTTCCAGTACGAGCCGGCACAGAAGGGCCACGTGCTGCTCTATCCTGAAGGCATGATCAAGCTCAACGACAGCGCTTCGCTGATTGGCGGCCTGATCGACGGTGAACGGGATGTGGCCGCCATCATTGGCGAGTTGGCCAGACAGTTCCCCGACGTGCCGGAACTCGGTGACGACATCGAGCAATTCATGGAGGTCGCCCGTGCAGAGCATTGGATCGAACTTGTCTGACGCCACAAGCCTGCCGCCCAAGCCTGAAGTCGGCCTGCCGCTGTGGCTGCTGGCCGAGCTGACCTACCGTTGCCCGTTGCAATGCCCGTACTGCTCCAATCCGCTGGACTTCGCCGAACAGGGCAAGGAGCTGAGTACCGAGCAGTGGTTCAAGGTGTTTCGCGAGGCGCGTGAGATGGGCGCCGCGCAATTGGGCTTTTCCGGCGGCGAGCCGCTGGTGCGCCAGGACCTGGCCGAACTGATCGCCGAGGCGCGCAGGCTGGGTTTCTACACCAACCTGATCACCTCTGGCATCGGCTTGACCGAGCAGAAAATCAGCGATTTCAAAAAGGCCGGCCTCGACCACATCCAGATCAGTTTCCAGGCCAGCGACGAACAGGTGAACAACCTGCTGGCCGGTTCAAAGAAAGCCTTCGCGCAAAAACTGGAAATGGCCCGGGCGGTCAAGGCCCACGGCTATCCGATGGTGCTGAACTTCGTCACCCATCGACACAACATCGACAAGATCGACCGCATTATCGAGCTGTGCATCGCCCTTGAAGCCGACTTCGTCGAACTCGCCACCTGCCAGTTCTACGGTTGGGCACAGCTCAACCGCGTCGGCCTGCTGCCCACCCGGGAACAATTGGTGCGCGCCGAACGTATCACCAACGAATACCGCGCCAGACTGGAGGCCCAAGGGCATCCGTGCAAGTTGATCTTCGTCACCCCGGACTATTATGAAGAACGCCCCAAGGCCTGCATGAACGGCTGGGGCAGCATTTTCCTGACCGTCACGCCGGACGGCACTGCATTGCCCTGTCACGGCGCCCGTCAGATGCCCGTGCAATTTCCCAACGTGCGTGACCACAGCATGCAGCACATCTGGTACGACTCGTTCGGCTTCAATCGTTTCCGCGGCTATGACTGGATGCCCGAGCCGTGCCGCTCGTGTGATGAAAAAGAAAAGGACTTCGGCGGCTGTCGCTGCCAGGCGTTCATGCTCACGGGCGATGCGAGCAATGCCGACCCGGTGTGCAGCAAATCCGAGCATCACGGGATGATTCTTCAGGCTCGGGAAGACGCCGAGCATGCCACTCAGACGATTGAACAACTGGCCTTTCGCAATGAACGAAACTCACGCCTCATCGCCAAAGGCTGATTCTTTCAGCGCAGCCCAGGCCGTTGCGGCAGGCATCGACTTCGCTGAGCTGCAAGCCGGGCCCCTTGGACTGTTCTGGAATCAATACCGTCCCGAAGACGGTGCCTGCCGGATCTGGCATTGGCAGGATGCCAAGGCCCGATGCCTGACCCCGGACGGGTTCAGTGTCCGCAGCCGGGTTTATGAATACGGCGGCGGTTCGTTCTGCCTGAGCGACGACGGTGTGCTGTTCGTCAATGAGGCCGACCAGCAGGTGTATCACCAGTCGCTGGCCGGCGAACAGCCCGTGGCGCTGACCTCAGGTGATTGTCGATATGGCGATCTTCACTTCGCTTGCGGCCAGGTGCTGGCGGTGGAGGAGCAGGCCAATCAGCATCGCCTGGTCTCGATCGGCCTGGCAGATCATCAGCGACATCTGCTGGCCGAAGGTGCGGACTTCTACGCCGCGCCGACCTTGAGTCCAGATGGTCGACGACTGGCCTGGATTGAGTGGAGCCGCCCCCATCAACCGTGGACGTCAACGAGACTGATGCTGGCCGAGCGCAACGCTGGCGCCTGGAATGAGCCGCGTTGCGTCGCGGGCAGCGGTCACGAGGAGTCCATTCAGCAACCGCGTTTTGATGATCGCAGTCGCCTCTATTGCCTGAGCGATCGTGACGGTTATTGGCAGCCCTGGACTGAATCCGCCGACGACCTGGAGCCGCTGCCCGCCGCCGAAGCCGATCACGCCCCAGCACCCTGGCAACTGGGCGGCTGTACCTGGCTGCCGCTAGGCGAACGCGATTACCTGGCGAGCTGGACCGAGGCGGGTTTCGGGCGACTGGGCCTCTGCCGCAGTGACGGCGTATCCGAGGATTTCACCGGCGCCTATTCGCGGTTTCGCAGCCTGGCACTCGATGAGCGGTTCATTTATGCCATCGCCGCTTCGCCAATCAGCCCGTCGGCGGTGATAGCCATTGAGCGGCAAAACCATGCAGTGGTGGTGCTCGCCGGTGGCGTTGCGCCGTTGCCCGTCGAACACATCAGTCGCCCCCGAACCCTGCGCTATCCCTCGGCTTCCAGCCAAGCCCATGGGTTCTTTTACCCGGCCATGAACACCGAAGAGAAGCCGCCATTGGCGGTGTTCATCCATGGCGGACCGACCTCGGCGTGTTATCCCATTTTTGATCCGCGCATCCAGTACTGGACCCAGCGCGGCTTTGCCGTAGCCGATCTCAATTACCGCGGCAGCAGCGGTTATGGCCGGGCCTATCGACAGGCGCTGTATTTGAATTGGGGGGTGGTGGACGTCGAGGATGCCTGCGCGGTGGTCACGTACCTTGAGGAACAAGGCTTGATCAATGGCCGTCGCGCGTTCATTCGTGGCGGCAGTGCCGGCGGCTACACGACTCTTTGCGCCCTGGCGTTCCATGACGTGTTCCGCGCCGGCGCCAGTCTCTATGGTGTCAGCGACCCCGTCGCCCTGGGTCATGCCACGCACAAATTCGAAGGCGATTATCTGGATTGGTTGATCGGCGACCCGCAACAGGACGCCGAACGCTACCGGGACCGCACGCCACTGCTGCACGCTGATCAGATCCGCACCCCGGTGATATTTTTCCAGGGTGAACTGGATGCCGTGGTCGTGCCGCAGCAAACACGCGATATGGTCGAGGCATTGCAGAACAACGGCATCGCGGTAGAAGCGCATTACTACGCCGATGAGCGCCATGGCTTTCGCAAGGCGATCAACCAGGCTCATGCGCTGGAACATGAATGGTTGTTCTATCGCAGGGTGATGGATGGCCCCCTATAGGGCAAATGCAAAACCAAATGTGGGAGCGAGCCTGCTCGCTCCCACAGGGGATTTGTGCAAACCAACAAATTCAGCGCTTGGCGATGATGTACACCGCATGCACGATACCCGGGATGTAACCCAACAGAGTCAGCAGGATGTTGAGCCAGAATGCCCCGCCGAAGCCCACTTGCAGAAACACACCCAACGGCGGCAGCAGGATGGCGATGATGATTCGAATGATATCCATGGATGACTCCTGATTGGCGATGGCCACATTGCCATATAGCACATGGACACCCGACCGCTCGTCAGGGTTCAGTGAGAAGCCATCCAGAAGGGATAAAGCGCGGGAAGATAAAAACGCGGACAAAAGAAAACCCCGCCGAAGCGGGGCTTTGCAGACTGTTTCCCTGACATCCATTTCGCTCCGCCATCCTGGCAGAATCCTACGTGTCCGTGTTTTTGCTTTGCGCATCCTGCGCGACGTCCATGTGAAGTAGATTAGCTCTGGATCCAATCAGCCGATAGAGGGAAAACGCCAGCACGGCGTGTAAGCATTTGCTTACACGCCGTCAGATTTCAAAACTGCCCAGCGTCCAGCAGGAACAGTGACTCGCTACCCGCCTTCACCGAGGCACTCAGGGAGTGGATGCGCGGCAGCAGACGGGCGAAGTAGAACCGCGCCGTGCCCAGTTTGCTCGCATAGAAATCATCCTGCGCTTCTTTGCCCAAGGCCGCCTTGGCCATCAGTGCCCACATATAGGCGTAGGCGGTGTAGCCGAACGCCTGGAGGTATTCCACCGAAGCCGCGCCGATTTCGTTCGGGTTGCTTTTCGCCCGGTCCAGCAGCCATTCGGTCAGCTCATCCAGCGTACCGACAGCGTCGTTCAACGGCTTGGTGAACTCGGCCAGATCACTGCTCGCGGTAGCCGTGAAGTGGCGGATTTCGTCAGCGAACAGCTTGTAGAACACCCCGCCACTGCCGACGATCTTGCGCCCTACCAGGTCCAGCGCCTGGATACCGTTGGTGCCTTCGTAGATCTGGGTGATGCGCACGTCACGCACCAGTTGCTCCTGACCCCATTCGCGAATGTAGCCGTGGCCGCCGAAAATCTGCTGGCCATGGACAGTGGTTTCCAGTCCCAGATCAGTCAGGAACGCCTTCGCCACCGGGGTCAGCAAGGCCACCAGATCTTCGGCACGCTTGCGGGTGGCCGGGTCTTCGCTGAACTTGGCGGTGTCCAGTTGCATCGCCACGTAGGTGGAAAATGCCCGGCCACCTTCGTTCGAAGCTTTCATGGTCAGCAACATCCGGCGCACGTCCGGGTGGACGATGATCGGGTCAGCGACTTTGTCTTTGTTCTGCGCACCGGTTGGCGAACGACTTTGCAGGCGGTCACGGGCGTATTCGATGGCGTTCTGGTAGGAGCGCTCACCGGTGGCCAGGCCCTGGATACCCACACCCAAACGCTCGTAGTTCATCATGGTGAACATCGCCGCCAGGCCTTTGTTCGGCTCGCCGACCAGATAACCCACGGCGTCGTCGAAGTTCATCACACAGGTGGCGGACGCCTGGATGCCCATCTTGTGTTCGATCGACCCGCAATTGGCCGCGTTACGCGCCCCCAGGCTGCCGTCGGCATTGACCAGGAACTTGGGCACCAGGAACAGCGAGATGCCTTTAGGGCCTGCCGGTGCGTCCGGCAACTTTGCCAGCACCAGGTGGATGATGTTTTCGGTGAGGTCGTGTTCGCCGCCAGTAATGAAGATCTTGGTGCCGCTGACCTTGTAGGAACCATCGGCCTGAGGTTCGGCCTTGGTGCGAATGATGCCCAGGTCCGTACCGGCATGCGGCTCAGTCAGGCACATGGAACCAGCCCAGACGCCGGCGTACATGTTCGGCAGGTAGGCTGCTTTCAGCTCTTCACTGGCGTGAGCATTGATCGACAGGCAAGCCCCGGCGGTCAGCATGGGGTACAGGCCGAAGGACAGGCTGGCGGAGTTGACCATTTCTTCGACCTGAGCCGAAACAGCCTTGGGCATGCCCATGCCGCCGTAGGTCGGATCACCACCGACACCGACCCAGCCGCCTTCAGCGTAAGTCTTGTAGGCCTGTGGGAAACCGGCTGGCGTGGTGACGGCACCGTCAGCCCAGTGGCAACCTTCTTCGTCAGCTGCACGGCTGAGGGGGGCAACGCTTTTGCTGGTGACTTTGCCGGCTTCCTCAAGGATCGCCTCGACGGTTTCAGCGTCTACGGTCTCGGCCAGCGCCGGCAGTTGAGCCCAGAGCTTCGCGACCTCGAACACTTCATTGAGGACGAAGCGCATATCGCGCAGGGGCGCTTTGTAGTCAGCCATGGCAAACCTCGCAAGATCTAAACAATTGGTTCGTAAGAAAACGGTTTTTGCAGTGGCCTGAGTGTACCCCAACAACTTTTGCGACACATAGGGTCAGCCAGTGACTGTTTTGTTATTTTTAGTCACCAAAGAAAAGATCGCAGGCTTCGCCAGTTCCTACAGGGAATATGCGCACGTCTGTAGGCGCTGGCGAAGCCTGCGATCTTTGTCCCCCTCACATCAGAGGGCAAACAACTCCGCCGGCAGCTTCATCAAGCAATCGCTCCCCGCCTCAACCGCGGCCCGATGGGCAGCGGTCCTTGGCAGCAGGCGCTTGAAGTAAAACTCACAGGTCGCCAGTTTGCCCCGGCAGAAATCAGCGTCACCTTCGCCTGCATCCAGTTGCGCCTGGGCCACCAACGCCATGCGCAACCACAGATAGGCCAGGATGATGTAACCGCTGTACATCAGATAGTCCACCGAAGCGGCGCCGACTTCATCGGGGTTCTTCATGGCCGCCATGCCAACCCGGGTGGTCAGTTCGCCCCATTGCTGGTTGAGCCCGTTGAGTTGCGCGACGTAATCCTTGAGCCGTGGATGTTCAGCGTTGGCGGCGCAGAACTTATGGACGATTTTGGTGAACCCTCGCAGCAACTTGCCCTGGCTGCCCAGCACCTTGCGCCCCAATAGATCCAAGGCCTGGATGCCGTTGGTGCCTTCATAGATCGGCGCAATACGGCAGTCGCGCACCAGCTGTTCCATGCCCCACTCACGAATGAAACCATGGCCGCCAAACACCTGCATGCCGTGGTTGGTCACTTCCAGGCCAGTATCGGTCATGAAAGCCTTGCAGATCGGGGTGAGGAACGCCAGCAGGTCTTCGGCCTCCTGGCGGGCGGTTTCGTCGCTGCTCAGGTGTGCGATATCCAGCAGTTGCGCGGTGAAGTAAGTCAGCGCCCGGTTGCCCTCGTTGAAGGCTTTCATGGTCAGCAACATCCGGCGCACATCGGGGTGGACGATGATCGGATCGGCGGCTTTTTCCGGCGCCTTGGGGCCGGTCAGCGAGCGCATCTGCAAACGGTCGTTGGCATATTTGATCGCGCCCTGGAAGCTCGCTTCCCCGAGGCACAGGCCCTGCATGCCGGTGCCCAGCCGGGCATGGTTCATCATGGTGAACATGCAGTTCAGACCCTTGTTCGGCTCGCCGATCAAGAATCCCTTGGCCCCGTCGAAATTAAGCACGCAGGTGGCGGACGCCTTGATGCCCATCTTGTGCTCGATCGAGCCGCAGGAGACGCCATTGCGCGGTCCCGCTTCGCCACTGGCGTCTGGCAGGAACTTGGGCACGATGAACAGCGAGATACCTTTGGTCCCGGCAGGCGCATCCGGCAGTTTGGCGAGCACCAAGTGAATGATGTTGTCGCTCATGTCGTGTTCGCCGGCGGAAATGAAAATCTTGCTGCCGGTAATCGCGTAGCTGCCATCGGCCTGAGGCAAGGCTCGGGTCTTGATGATGCCCAGGTCCGTGCCGCAATGGGCTTCGGTGAGGCACATCGTGCCGGTCCATTGACCGGCCGTGAGCTTGGTGAGGTAGGCCTGTTTCTGCTCTTCGGTGCCGTGGGCATGAATGGCCGACATCGCACCATGGGTCAGGCCCGGGTACATGCCCCAGGAGGTGTTGCTAGAGCCGACCATTTCGCTGATGACCAGGCCCAGGGAACTGGGCAATCCTTGGCCGCCGTAAGTCGGGTCCGCCGCCAGGCCGTGCCAGCCGCCCTCCACGTACTGTGCGAACGCCTGCTTGAAGCCTGTAGGCGTGGTGACCACGCCGTTGTCGAAATGGCAGCCTTCTTCGTCACCGGAGCGATTGAGCGGCGCCAGCACATTCTCACAGAACCTGGCGCCTTCCTCGAGGATCGCGCTGACCATGTCCGGGCTGGCATCGCTGGCGCCCAGTTCGGCATAGCGGCCAGGGAAATCGAAGACGTGATCGATCAGAAAGCGCATGTCGCGCAGCGGGGCTTTGTACTCGGGCATGGTGGTCTTCTCCGGTAACAGGTCGTTCAAACCTACTGCCGGCCACCGAGGCTCACAATCACAGTCCAGACGCTGAATGCGCCATCATCACTCAACCCGCGGCCGCTTCCATGCGCACCGCACCGCGACGGTTCTGCCCATAGGCAATCACACAGTTACGCCCGGCTCCCTTGGCGTTGTAGAGAGCCTGGTCAGCGGATTTGAGCACTTCTTCGGGGGTGCGCTGTTCGATGCGCTCGGCCACACCGATGCTGACCGTCACCGATACACTGGATGCCCCGGCACCGGCACGACGCTGGCGACCTTGTTGATCATCCTGGGGACGACTGTCGGGATTGCGTAGCTGGATGCTGTAGTTCGCGATGGATTCGCGAATGACTTCCAGATGAGGCATGCACTCTTCGATGGTTTTTCCTGCGAATACCAGCGCAAATTCCTCTCCACCGTAGCGATAAGCCCTACCGCCACCGCTGATTTTCGACAGTTTGCTGGCGACCAGACGCAACACCTGGTCGCCCACGTCGTGGCCGTGGGTGTCATTGAATTTCTTGAAATGGTCCACGTCGCTCATCGCCAAGACATAATTGCGACCCAGGCGCTGCATGCGCTCATTCAGTGCCCGACGCCCCGGCAGGCCGGTCAGTTCGTCACGGAACGCCATCTGATAAGCCTCGTGGGCGACCGCCGCCGCGATCATCAGCATCACCTGGCTGCACATGATGTTCAGGGTGAATGGCAGGATGAAGGTCTTGGGCAACATCCAGAACACGCCGAGCAAACCCACCAATTGCGCGGCATGCAACGGTCGCGGATGGCGCCAGTATTGCCAGGCCAGCAACACAAAGGCGGCGATGAACACCGGGTAGGACAACTGGATCAGGCTCATCCAGGCACCGTGCAACGCTGGCCAGCGGATCTCCGAAAGCCACAACAGCAGTGCCTGGGGAAAACTTTGCTCCAGGGCCAGCGCCACGCTTCCAAAGATCAGCAGCACCGCGAACCGCGCCACCATGTCCTGGAACAAATGAGTCCGCTCCTGCCACGCGGCGAACAGGCCAAATAACAGCGGCAACAACAGGCAGACGAGGTGAAACACCACCGCTGCGTCATCGCGCACCTTGCCGTTGTCGCGATAGAAGTCGGTCTGGGTGTCCAGCAGGAAATAGGCGATGTACACCGTGATCATCAGAAACAGCTCACGCTGACGTCGGTAAACGGCGCAGTACGCCCCTCCGAGCAACAACACCAATGTAGGAAGAACGTTGAACAGGGAGGTGAAAAAGACATTGAGATCCTTGACGTAGGCAGCCGCAAGCCCCGCCAGCAATAGCACCAATGATGGTAGGAAATGACTGAGACGTACAGCGGAAGAACGCGGCAAGGGTAAAGCTCCGACCGGGCTGAGCGAAGATGGCATTGTGCCTGCAACTGGAGTAGTAAGGCACGCAAGATGTGACAGATGTCACACTGCCATCGCTGTAACGGCAGAGGGAACGGTTTTCTTAGGGTTGGGTTGGATGAATATTGTTTCAGGATCACTGTTGATCTGTGTGGGAGCGAGCTTGCTCGCGATGGCGTTTGTTCAATAGACATCTCCATGGGCTGACACACCACTATCGCGAGCAAGCTCGCTCCCACAAGGGCCCGCGGTGGATACATATTTTGTGGCTATTGAACATTCCAATGTGGGATTTGCAGCGAGCATGAAAAAGCCGCTGCTCCCGAAGGAAGCAGCGGCTTTTTTAGAAGAACCGCGTAAGGCTTAGTAACCCAGTGCGAAGTCTTCTTCTTTCATGTCCATCAGGTTGTTGGCGCCCGACAACATGGTTGCCACGTGAGTGCGGGTGCGTGGCAGGATGCGCTGGAAGTAGAAGCGCGCGGTCTGCAGCTTGGCGGTGTAGAAAGCTTCTTCGGTGGTGCCGGCGGCGAGTTTTTCCGCCGCCAGGCGCGCCATGTCAGCCCAGAAGTAGGCCAGGCAGGCGTAACCGGAGTACATCAGGTAATCCACCGAGGCCGCGCCAACTTCTTCGCGGTCTTTCATGGCCGCCATACCGACCTTCATGGTCAGCTCGCCCCATTCCTTGTTCAGCGCAGCCAGAGGTTCTACGAACTCTTTGACCGCGTCGTTGCCTTCGTTGCTTTGGCAGAACTTGTGAACGATCTTGGTGAAGCCCTTGAGCGCTTCGCCCTGGGTCATCAGCACTTTGCGGCCCAGCAGGTCGAGGGCCTGGATGCCGGTGGTGCCTTCGTACAGCATCGAAATGCGGCTGTCGCGAACGTTCTGCTCCATGCCCCACTCAGCGATGAAACCGTGACCGCCATAAATCTGCACGCCGTGGTTGGCCGATTCGAAGCCGACTTCAGTCATGAACGCCTTGGCGATCGGCGTCATGAACGCCAGCAGTGCATCGGCTTTTTTCTTCTCTTCTTCATCGACGCCGTACTTGACGATGTCCACTTGCTTGGCAGTGAAGTAAACCATCGCCCGGTTACCTTCGGCGAAGGCCTTCATGGTCAGCAGCATGCGACGCACGTCGGGGTGCACGATGATCGGGTCGGCAGCCTTGTCCGGCGCTTTCGGGCCAGTCAGGGAACGCATTTGCAGACGGTCACGGGCGTACTTCAGGCCACCCTGGAAACCGATTTCGGCATGAGCCAGACCTTGCAGCGCGGTGCCCAGGCGTGCGGTGTTCATGAAGGTGAACATGCAGTTCAAGCCTTTGTTCGCCGGGCCAATCAGGAAACCGGTGGCCGCGTCAAAGTTCATCACGCAAGTGGCGTTGCCGTGGATGCCCATCTTGTGTTCCAGCGAACCGCAGCTCACCGCATTGCGCTGACCGATGGAGCCGTCGGCGTTAGGCAGGAACTTGGGAACGATGAACAGCGAAATACCTTTGGTACCGGCCGGTGCGTCTGGCAGGCGTGCCAGAACGATGTGGACGATGTTGTCGGCCATGTCGTGTTCGCCGGCCGAAATGAAGATCTTGGTGCCGCTGACCTTGTACGAACCGTCGGCCTGAGGCTCGGCCTTGGTGCGCAGCATGCCCAGGTCAGTGCCGCAGTGCGGCTCGGTCAGGCACATGGTCCCGGTCCATTCGCCGGAAACCAGCTTGGTCAGGTAGGCCTCTTGCTGCTCGGGCGTACCGTGCTCGGAAATAGTGTTCATCGCGCCATGGGACAGGCCTGGGTACATGCCCCACGACCAGTTGGCTTCGCCGACCATCTCGCTGACCGCCAGGCCCAGGGACTCCGGCAGGCCTTGACCACCATGCTCAACGTCGTGGGCCAGGCTTGGCCAGCCGCCTTCGACGAATTGCTTGTAGGCTTCCTTGAAGCCGCTCGGGGTCTTCACACCGGATTCGCTCCAGGTGCAGCCCTCGATGTCGCCCACACGGTTCAGCGGTGCCAGCACCTGCTCACAAAACTTGGCGCCTTCTTCAAGAATGGCGTCAACCATGTCTGGCGTTGCGTCCTGGCAAGCCGGAAGGCTCTGATAGTGCGCTTCATAGCCAAGCAGTTCGTCACGAACGAAGCGAATATCACGCAAGGGGGCCTTGTAGTCAGGCATAGCGATAAACCTCTGCTGATGTAACCGGGAATGAACGACCGCATGGATTTATTGTGACGGTCAAACAGTTGTTTGAAACATACGTTTACGCCTAAATCTTGTCAAGCGTCGATCTTTTGCCGTTCGTCATCGTCCCGGAAAAAATCCCAGGCACAGCAATTCACCGCAGCGAAACACTCACAGCGTCCGTAGGAAAAGATTAGTTGAGCCAGAAGGAGTTAGAGACGAAAACGCCGCGAATAATCGCGGCGTTCAGGCAAACCTGAGGTAGAGAATCAGGCGAAAGTGTCGATCAACGTACCGAGCATTTCATCGGAAGCCTTGGCCACGTTCACGCCCAGTTCGACCTGAAACTTGCCCTGGGACATTTCAACCATGTTGCTGGCCAAGTCCGATTGCTGGCTGCGATCCACCGACCGCAAACGATCGACTTGCAGTTCGGACGACTGACTGGTGACCGAACGCTCGATTGTATTGTTGGCAATCTGGCTCGAGGCCTGATCGACACGGTTCTGCCCTGTCTGAATAGTGCTCAGACCGGCATAGAACGCGGTATTTCCTGAGATTTCCATGGCAGAACTCGTCTTCTTGAAGGGTAGACAGCGGACATTGAAACAGAAGCCTGGGGAAAAGACCCGACAAAAACACTAATGGCACAGTGCCTTGTCATAGTGAAAACCTTAGTAGTCCAGCAAATCCAGGTGCAGATGCGCAGCCACGGCTTCGGCGGTGATGCCCTTGATTCTCGGCACACGCCCCAAGCACGGCGCCGGCAGGCGTTCGGCCAGGGTCGCCAGATTTTCTTCCAGCCGCGATGTCTTGGGGTCGATGATATTGGCCACCCAACCCGCCAGTTGCAGGCCGTCCCGGGCGATGGCCTCGGCGGTCAACAGGGCGTGGCTGATGCAGCCCAGGCGCACGCCCACCACCAGGATCACCGGTAGCCCCAGCGCCATCGCCAAGTCCGAGAGGTTGTCCTGATCGGCCAGCGGAACGCGCCAGCCGCCCGCGCCTTCGATCAGAGTGAAATCGGCCTCCAAGGCCAACACTTCACGCATCGGCCCCAGCAACGATTGCACAGTCAAGGCCACGCCGGCTTCCCGAGCGGCCAGGTGAGGCGCGATGGCCGGCTCGAACGCCACCGGATTGACCTGGGCATACTCAAGCGGCACCGAGCATTCGGCCAACAGCGCCAAGGCATCGGCGTTGCGCAGGCCCTTGGGCGTTACTTCACAACCAGAGGCCACGGGCTTACCCGCGGCGGTGCTCATGCCAGCCTGTCGCGCAGCATGCAGCAGGCCAGCCGCGACGGTGGTTTTGCCCACGTCGGTGTCGGTACCGGTGATGAAATAAGCCTGGCTCATAGCGGTTTCTCCAGCACGGCGTAAACCACCCGGTAGGTCGCGGGCAAACCCTGTACCTGACGAAACTGTTCGTAAGCGTCAACCAGTGCGAGGATCCGCGCCCTGCCCGTCAACCCGCCGGGCCGGCCGGGGTTCAGATTGTGGGCGCCGAGGGCTTTCAATTCATGGGTCAGACCGCGCACGTCCGGGTAATACATCACATGGGGACGGTTTTCCAGGCTGATAACGTTCAGCCCGCTGGCCTCACATAGCTGTTGATACGTTTCGAACCCGCGAAAACGGTTGACGTGCACCAGGCCATCCACCTGACGCCAGCTGTCGCGCAGTTCGTACAACGTGCCGACGCAAAGGCTTGTAAAGGCAAACACGCCACCGGGTTTCAAAACCCGATGGACTTCGTTCAACACCGAGGCAAAATCCGCGCACCACTGCACCGCCAGGCTGGAGAACACCAGATCGCAACTGGAGGCCTGCAAGGGCAACCGCTCGGCATCACCGGCTATAAAGTGCGCAGCCCCGCCCTGAGGGCGAGCATGGTTGAGCATACCTTCGGCGATATCCAGCGCCAACCCGGTCACCTCGCCGAAGCGCGTACCCAGCGCCCTCGTGAAATAGCCGGTGCCACAACCCAGGTCCATCCAGCGCTCAGGCATGATCGAAGCAGGCAGCCGGTCCAGCAACTGCTGGCCTACGTCGCGCTGCAGCTCGGCCACGCTGTCGTAACTGGTCGCCGCCCGGGAAAACGAGGCCGCCACCTGGCGCTTGTCCGGCAAGGCACCGGGCAATTTGGCAACAGACAAATCAGTCATCATCGGACTCATGCAAAAAAGCCTGAATCGCCCCCGCCACACCGTGAGGGTCTTCCAGAGGGAATCCGTGGCCGGTCTGTTCGATCAGACCGATTTCAACATCGGGCAGCAACACCAGCAATTCACCCGCTGCCTCAGCCGGTACCAGCGCGTCGAGCCCGGCAAACACGTGGAGCTGCGGGCCGCCGAAGCCCTGCAAGGCGGCGCGGGTATCCAGTTGCGCCAGCAGCTCGAGCCCGGCCATCAACACATTGGGCGAAGTGACTGGCGCACCCGCCAGCAACAATCGCGACAAGCCGCGCGGATCGCTGCAACCCTGGGCACATAACAAACTGAAGCGCTTGAGGGTCTGGCGCGGGTCGGCGGCGCACCCGGCGAGAAACCCATCAAAGGTTTCACCGGCCATCGCGCTCGGCCATTGATCGTGGGCCACGAAAGAAGGGTTGCTCGCCAGGGTCAACAAGCCGCAACAGCGCTCGCCCCGACGCGCCGCCAGCTCGCCGGCCAGCATGCCGCCCAGCGACCAGCCACCCAACCAGGCATCCTGGGGCAATGTGGCATCCAGCTCATCGAGCCATTCATTGAGGTCGCTTGAGGTCAGTGCCGGCAACGGCTCGATCTCGACCCGCAGATGTTCATCGAGCCCTTGCAGCGCAGCCGCCAGAGGCTCCAGCGGGGAAACGCCCAAGCCCCAACCAGGCAGCAATATCAGTCGATCACGCATGGCTTGGCTCCGGTCCCAGTTGTGCAAAACACTCGGCCAATGCCTCCAGCAGTAGCTGCACCTGAGCCTCACTGTGAGCGGCGGTCAAGGTCACGCGCAGACGAGCGCTGCCGGCCGGCACGGTGGGTGGGCGGATCGCAGTGACCATCAGTCCCCGCTCACGCAGCATCTGCGACAAGCGCATCGCCCGCCCCGCATCGCCGATCAGGATCGGCTGGATCGGCGTGAAACTGTCCATCAATTGCAGGCCGATCTGCTCGGCACCGTGGCGAAACTGGCGGATCAGCACCTGCAAATGTTCGCGCCGCCAATGCTCGCTGCGCAGCAGCTCAAGGCTCTTGAGCGTAGCGCAGGCCAGGGCCGGCGGTTGACTGGTGGTGTAGATGTAGGGACGAGCGAACTGGATCAGGCTTTCGATCAGGTCTTCACTGCCGGCGACAAAAGCACCGGCAGTACCGAAGGCTTTGCCCAGGGTGCCGACCAATACCGGCACGTCATCCTGGCTCAGGCCAAAATGTTCGACGATCCCGCCGCCATTGGCCCCCAACGGGCCGAAACCGTGGGCATCATCGACCATCAGCCAGGCGCCCTTGGCCCTGGCTGCACGGGCCAGGGCCGGCAGATCGGCGATGTCACCGTCCATGCTGAACACACCATCGGTAACCACCAACGTATTGCCGGTGGCTTTCTCCAGACGGTTGGCCAGGCTCTGGGCATCGTTGTGCAGGTAACGGTTGAAGCGCGCGCCGGACAGCAACCCGGCGTCGAGCAACGAAGCGTGGTTGAGTCGATCCTCCAGCACCGTATCACCCTGCCCCACCAGTGCGGTGACAGCGCCAAGGTTGGCCATGTAGCCGGTGGTGAACAGCAGTGCCCGCGGGCGGCCAGTCAAGTCAGCCAGGGCTTCTTCCAGGGCATGATGAGGCCCGCTGTGGCCGATCACCAGATGGGAAGCACCGCCACCCACGCCCCATCGCGCCGCACCGGCGCGCCAGGCTTCGATCACTTGCGGATGATTGGCCAGGCCCAGGTAATCATTGTTGCAGAACGCCAGCAGCGGCTGGCCGTCCACCACCACCTCTGGCCCCTGCGGGCTTTCGAGCAGCGGGCGCTGGCGATAGAGGTTTTCGGCACGACGGGCAGTCAGGCGTGCGGCGAGATCGAAGGGCATGCAGGCCTCGGGGTGAACCGCTATTTAAAGACTGGAGGAGATCCCCCTGTGGGAGCGAGCCTGCTCGCGATAGCGGCGTGCCAGTCAACATAAATGTTGAATGCTCCATCGCCATCGCGAGCAGGCTCGCTCCCACATTTTTTTTGCGTCAACTCAGAGGGCGGCGTTGTAGAACTGCTCGCTGCTCTTCTGCTCCACCAGCGCCTGTTCAATAGCCGCCTGATGCACTTCGTCAGCATGCTCTTCGCGGGCCTCCGGCTGGATGCCCAGGCGAGCGAACAGTTGCATGTCCTTGTCGGCTTGCGGGTTGGCGGTGGTCAGGAGTTTGTCGCCATAAAAAATCGAGTTGGCACCGGCGAAAAATGCCAGGGCCTGCATCTGTTCGTTCATCGCTTCGCGGCCGGCGGACAGGCGTACATGGGACTGGGGCATCAGGATCCGCGCCACGGCGAGCATGCGAATGAAATCGAACGGATCGACGTCTTCGGCGTTTTCCAGTGGCGTGCCGGCGACTTTTACCAGCATGTTGATCGGCACCGATTCCGGATGCTCCGGCAGGTTCGCCAGCTGGATCAGCAGGTTGGCGCGATCGTCCAGGGACTCGCCCATGCCCAGGATGCCGCCGGAGCAGATCTTCATCCCCGAATCTCGCACGTAAGCCAGGGTTTGCAGACGCTCGCTGTAGGTACGAGTGGTGATGATGCTGCCGTAGAACTCCGGCGACGTGTCGAGGTTGTGGTTGTAGTAGTCCAGGCCGGCCTGGGCCAGGGCCTGGGTCTGGTCCTGATCGAGGCGGCCCAGGGTCATGCAGGTCTCCAGGCCCATGGCCTTCACGCCTTTGACCATCTCCAGCACATAAGGCATGTCCTTGGCCGACGGATGCTTCCACGCCGCGCCCATGCAGAAACGGGTCGAGCCGATGGCCTTGGCACGGGCGGCCTCTTCGAGGACTTTCTGCACTTCCAGCAACTTTTCTTTTTCCAGCCCGGTGTTGTAGTGGCCGGACTGCGGACAATATTTGCAATCTTCCGGGCAGGCGCCGGTCTTGATCGACAGCAGCGTGGACACCTGGACGCGGTTGGCGTCGAAATGCGCGCGGTGCACGGTCTGCGCCTGGAACAACAGGTCATTGAAGGGCTGGACGAAGAGAGCTTTGACTTCGGCCAAAGACCAGTCATGACGCAGGTTGGCAGTGGTGCTGGCGCTCATGGGCATTTCCTTGATTATGCTTGGCTGGCACCTGGGGACATGGAATACCCACAGGCGCGACACGGATGTTCGGCATATTTAAGGAAGAGTCATGCGCTGTCAACCACGATACGATGGACCGGTTTACATCTGGTTAAAAAACAAACAATCTTGTCTGTTGTGTGGCGAAACCACCGATACGCCCCAACCCATTTGCACCCCCTGCGAGAGCGAACTGCCCTGGCTCGGTGACCAGTGCAGTATCTGCGCCTTGCCACTGCCCATGGCCGGGCTGCGTTGTGGCCAGTGCGCCACTCAACCGCCAGCCTTCGAGCGGGTCCTGGCGCCATGGGCCTACGACTTTCCTATCGACAGCCTGATCGCACGTTTCAAACATCAGGCCAAATGGCCGCTCGGTCGGTTGATGGGCGAACTGCTGGCGCAGTCCCTGCAGCATCACTTCAATGAAGGACTGGAGCCACCCGACGCACTGGTGCCAGTACCGCTTGCCAATCGGCGCTTGCGTCAACGGGGTTTCAATCAGGCCTCGATGCTTGCACGCTGGCTCAGCGCGACATTGAAGATCCCTTGCGAAGAACAATTGCTGCGGCGCGTCCTGGACACCCCCGCCCAGCAGGCACTCGATGCCAGGGCCCGGCGCCGAAACCTGCGTCAAGCCTTTGCCATCACACCCGACGCCGTGCTCGGCAACCGTCATCTGGCGTTGGTCGACGATGTGCTCACGACCGGCGCCACAGCCCAGGCGCTGGCTCGCCTACTATTGGATGCCGGCGCCGCCCGGGTCGATGTGTATTGCCTGGCCCGCACGCCGAAACCCGGTGAGCCGGCTTGACGCGCCGCCTGCGAGGCGCCAACGTCCGCTCATGATTCCTTGGCGCAGTTCTCCATCATGTCATTGCCCCCGCTCCTGACCCAGCACATCGTCCGGCGCCCACAACGCATCGCCTTGTTGCAGCACATTGCCGAACAAGGCTCGATCACCCGCGCCGCCAAGAGCGCGGGCCTGAGCTACAAGGCGGCGTGGGATGCCATCGACGAATTGAATAACCTGGCGGACCAGCCGCTGGTGGATCGCAGCGTCGGCGGCAGGGGCGGTGGCGGCGCCAAGCTGTCAGAGGAGGGGCAACGCGTGCTGCGTCTGTATCAGCGCTTGCAAGCGCTGCAGGCGCAGTTACTGGAAGCCAGCGAGGACGCCGGGGATCTGGGCCTGCTCAGTCGCTTGATGCTGCGCACCAGCGCGCGCAATCAACTGCATGGCAAAGTCCTGGGGATCGAGGCCCAGGGCCACAATGACCGGGTACGCCTGGAACTGGCCCGGGGTCTGGTCATCGAGGCGCAAATCACCCATGACAGCACCTTACGCCTGGAGCTGGCTATCGGCACCGAAGTGGTGGCCCTGATCAAGGCCGGCTGGTTGGAGTTGCACCCCATCGAGTCAGCGGAGCAATCGGGAATCAACACGTTGCGCGGCGTGATCGAGCAGGTTGCCGCCGCCGAAGACGGCCCCAGTGAAGTGCGTATCGGCCTGCCCAACGGCCAGACATTGTGCGCCCTGGCCGATCCGCTCCAATTGCATGAGCGAAACCTGGCTACCGGTTCTGCGGTGCACGTCGCGTTTTCACCGACAAATGTGCTGCTCGGCACACCGCTGTAGCGCGCTGCAACAATAGTTTCATCGACCCGCTTTAAGGTGACTGCCAAAACCAGCAGGGAGCCTGATGATGAGCCTATTAGAAGAAAACCAATCCACCGACCTGGAAAAGATCGTCGGCCTGAGCCGTCGAAGCTTCATCAGCGCCGGCGCCCTGTGCGGCGCGGCGATGTTCCTGGGCGGCAACCTGCTGAGCCGCAGCGTGCTGGCCGCCGCCGTGAGCGAAGGCAACAGCAAGCTGCTGGGCTTTAAAAGCATCGCCGCCGCCACGGCCGACACCATTACCCTGCCTCCGGGCTACAAAGCCTCGGTGCTGATCAGTTGGGGCCAGCCACTGCGCAAAAATGCACCGGCGTTCGACCCCAGTGGCAATGGAACAGCCCGCGCTCAGGAAGAGCAGTTTGGCGACAACACCGACGGCATGAGCCTGTTCGAATTCCCCGGCGACAAGAACCGGGCGCTGATGGCGATCAACAACGAGTACACCAACTACCAATACCTGTTCCCTCACGGCGGCCAGCCGCAGTCGGCCGAAGACGTGCGCAAGGCCCAAGCCGCCGAAGGCGTGTCGGTGATCGAGATCCAGCGTCGTCGCGGCCAGTGGCAGTTCGTCCAGGAATCGCGCTACAACCGCCGGATCCACGGCAACACGCCGATTCGCCTGCGTGGTCCGGCAGCCGGCCACGACCTGCTGAAAACCAGCGCCGACAAGAGCGGCAAAAAAGTGCTGGGGACTTTCCAGAACTGCGCCAACGGCATGACGCCGTGGGGCACGTACCTGACCTGCGAAGAGAACTTCACTGACTGCTTCGGCAGCAGCAAGGCGGACCTGCAGTTCGACGCGGCACAAAAACGCTATGGCGCCACTGTCACCAGCAGTGAAATCAACTGGCACCTGCACGACCCGCGTTTTGATCTGGCGAAGAACCCCAACGAACTCAATCGCCATGGCTGGGTGGTGGAAATCGATCCGTTCGACCCGCAATCCACCCCGGTAAAACGCACTGCTCTGGGCCGTTTCAAACACGAAAACGCCGCCCTCGCGCAGACCAATGACGGTCGCGCCGTGGTGTACATGGGCGATGACGAGCGCGGCGAATTCATCTACAAGTTCGTCAGCCGCGAGCGCATCAACCATCGCAATGCCAAAGCCAACCGCAACCTGCTGGACCACGGCACCTTGTATGTGGCGCGCTTCGATGCCGGCGACGGCAACCCGGACCACCCCAAAGGCAAGGGCCAGTGGATCGAGCTGACCCACGGCAAGAACGGCATCGACGCCAGCAGCGGTTTCGCTGACCAGGCCGAAGTGCTGATCCATGCGCGCCTGGCCGCCAGTGCCGTTGGCGCCACGCGCATGGACCGCCCCGAGTGGATCGTGGTCAGCCCCAAGGACGGCCAGGTCTATTGCACCCTGACCAACAACTCCAAGCGCGGTGATGCCGGTCAACCGGTGGAAGGGCCAAACCCTCGGGCCAAGAACGTCTACGGGCAGATCCTGCGCTGGCGCACCGACCGCGACGATCATGCCTCCAAGACCTTCTCCTGGGATCTGTTCGTGGTCGCCGGCAACCCGGCGGTACACGCCGGCACGCCGAAAGCCGGCTCGTCCAACATCAACGCCCAGAACATGTTCAACAGCCCCGATGGCCTGGGCTTCGACAAGGCCGGGCGGCTGTGGATTCAGACCGACGGTGATTTCAGCAATACCGGGGACTTCGCCGGCATGGGCAACAACCAGATGCTCTGCGCCGACCCCGACAGCGGCGAAATCCGTCGATTCCTGGTCGGGCCGGTGGGTTGCGAAGTG
The DNA here is from genome assembly GCF_034555295.1 of Pseudomonas sp. N-137. Taxonomy (NCBI): domain Bacteria; kingdom Pseudomonadati; phylum Pseudomonadota; class Gammaproteobacteria; order Pseudomonadales; family Pseudomonadaceae; genus Pseudomonas; species Pseudomonas sp. N-137. Next base: position 117,198 of record NZ_JAXUDQ010000031.1, on the reverse strand, counting down.
ACCGGCATCAGCTTCTCGCCAGACTACAAAACCCTGTTCGTCGGCATCCAGCATCCCAGCGGCGGCTCGACATTCCCCGAGCATCTGCCCAACGGTAAGCCGCGGTCGTCGGTGATGGTGATTACCCGTGAGGATGGCGGGGTCATCGGCGCCTGATAGCCCTCACGCTGATCGTTCCCACGCTCTGCGTGGGGATTCAGCCAGGGACGCTCCGCGTCCCAAAGAGTAACGCGGAGCGTCACATGAGGCGTTCCCACGCAGAGCGTGGGAACGATCACCGACAGCCGTCACCTATCTCCCTCCGTCTGCGCTACCATGCTGGGCCGGACGCGGCAGCCCTGCCGCTGCGCAGGAGTCAGCATGTCCCATCCGTTTGAAACCCTCACACCCGACCTGGTGCTCGATGCCGTTGAAAGCATGGGCTTGCTCAGCGATGCCCGTGTGCTGGCCCTCAACAGCTATGAAAACCGTGTCTATCAGGTGGGTATCGAAGACGCCGAGCCGCTGATCGCCAAGTTCTATCGCCCTCAGCGCTGGACCAACGAAGCGATTCTGGAAGAGCACCGCTTCACCTTCGAACTGGCCGAATGCGACGTGCCGGTGGTAGCGCCGCTGATTCACAACGGCGTCAGTCTGCACGAACACGCCGGGTTTCGTTTCACCCTGTTTCCCCGTCGTGGCGGCCGCGCGCCTGAGCCGGGCAACCTCGACCAACTCTATCGCCTGGGGCAATTGCTCGGGCGCCTGCACGCGGTCGGGTCGACCCGTCCGTTCGAGCATCGTGAAGCGTTGGGCGTGAAAAACTTCGGCCACGATTCGCTGGCCACCGTGCTGCAAAGCGGTTTCGTACCCCGCAGCCTGCTTCCGGCCTACGAGTCGGTGGCCAGGGACCTGCTCAAACGGGTCGAAGAGGTCTATGCCGCCACGCCTCACCAGAACATCCGCATGCACGGCGACTGCCACCCCGGCAACATGATGTGCCGCGACGAGGTTTTTCATATCGTCGACCTGGACGACTGCCGCATGGGCCCGGCGGTACAGGATTTGTGGATGATGCTCGCCGGTGATCGCCAGGAATGCCTGGGGCAGTTGTCGGAATTGATGGACGGCTACCGCGAGTTTCATGACTTTGACCCGCGTGAACTGGCCTTGATCGAGCCACTGCGGGCCTTGCGCCTGATGCACTACAGCGCCTGGCTGGCGCGCCGTTGGGACGATCCGGCGTTCCCGCGCAGCTTCCCGTGGTTCGGCAGCGAACGCTACTGGGGCGACCAGGTGTTGGCGTTGCGCGAGCAGCTGGCGGCGCTCAATGAGGAGCCGTTGAAGTTGTTCTGATTTGCCACTGCCGCCCCCCTGTGGGAGCGAGCCTGCTCGCGATCGCGGTAGGTCAGTCGATGTCCATGTTGAATGGGCCGTCGTCATCGCGAGCGAGCTCGCTCCCACAGGGGCCGGCGATGGCGCGCATAAAGGTTCACAGCACAATCTGACAAATCTCCTTACAATCACTCTTTTGTTAGCTGCCTAAGCAAGGATTCTGCATGCAAGCCGCCAACCCGCGTCGCGGGTATATCCTGGGCCTGAGTGCCTACATCATCTGGGGTCTGTTCCCGATCTATTTCAAAGCCATCGCCAACGTGCCGTCCGTGGAAATCATCATCCACCGGGTGCTGTGGTCAGCGCTGTTCGGCGCGGCGTTGCTGATGGTCTGGAAACACCCGGGCTGGTGGCGCGAACTGCGGGACAATCCACAGCGGCTGGCAATCCTGGCCCTGAGCGGTACGTTGATCGCGGCCAACTGGCTGACCTATGTCTGGGCGGTGAACAACGAGCGCATGCTCGAAGCGAGCCTGGGGTACTACATCAACCCGCTGGTGAACGTATTGCTCGGCATGTTGATCCTGGGTGAACGGTTGCGACGCATGCAGTGGCTGGCGGTGGGGTTGGCCGCGGTCGGTGTGGCGCAGCAGGTCTGGCAAGTGGGCAGCCTGCCTTGGGTGTCGCTGGTGCTGGCGCTGACCTTCGGCTTTTATGGGCTGATCCGCAAGCAGGCGCCGGTCAAGGCTTTACCCGGACTGGTAGTGGAAACCTGGATGCTGGTGCCGATCGCCATTGCCTGGTTGTTGTTCAACCCGGCGGCTACCAGCGCCCAAGCCGTTTTCTGGACCACCTCCGAAGCCTGGTGGCTGGTGGCGGCCGGGCCCGTGACGCTGGTGCCGTTGGTGTGCTTTAACGCTGCGGCGCGGCATTTGCCCTACACCACCCTCGGGTTCCTCCAGTACATCGCACCGACGCTGGTGTTGTTGCTCGCCGTACTGCTGTTCGGTGAGCATCTGTCGTCCAGCACATTGGTGGCGTTCCTGTTTATCTGGGCTGGGCTTGCGGTGTATAGCGTCGATGCCGTGATCAGCATGCGCCGGCGCAACTGATCAAAAAACGTACGAACCTCCACAGGCCACGCCTGGCGTGGCCTGCGCTTATCCTTCCCAAGGTTATCCACAGCGTGATCCCCGCCGTTTGTGCACAAGCCCTTGAAAACTGGTGATTTTTTAATCATATCCCGCCAGCGCCCGGCGGACGTGGGCTGGCGAGGTGTCTCTACAGGTTATCCACAGGCAGGCGCAGTTTTTCCTTGGATAACCTTTATCAGTTCTCGTCGCTGAGTTTCAGCTCCACCATCAGTTCATCGGCCAGGGTTTCCAAACGCTCCTGCAAAGTGTCCAGGGACAAGGTCACTGGCACCCCGAGGATCGCTTCGGCATGAAACAGCAACTCGCTGCTCATCGGCGCCGGCCGCACGTCCGTGACCAGTCGCTCGACGTTGACGCCCTGCTCACTCAGCAAGCGCGTGATGTCGCGCACGATCCCCGGGCGATCATTACCCACCAGCTCCATCGCGATAGGCTTCCAAGTGCAGGACTCTTCGACGATGCCCTCGGCGATCAGCACGCGGATGTTGTGGGCCGACAGGCCTTGCAAGGCTTCGATCAATTCATCATGGGACTCAGCCGGAACGCTCAGGCGCAGGATCCCGGCAAATTGTCCCGCCAGACGGGACATGCGGCTTTCCAGCCAGTTACCGCCGTGCTCGGCGATGCAAAGGGCGATCTGCTCGACCAACCCGGGCTTGTCCGGGGCGAAAACAGTGATGACGAGATGGTCCATGGCGCGAGCCCTCTTGTTGTGGAAAGAAGAGTATAGGCAGGTGGTCGCGGACAGGCTCGTGCCCTAAAGATATAAACCTCGCCTCTGTGGGAGCAAAGCTTGCTCGCGATGAAAACAACTCGGTCCTTCTGAAACCAGGGCACCTGTATCGCAGCAAGCTCTGCTCCCACAGGATGAAACCAGATACATCGTGTACAAAGATCAAGATTTATATGGAACAATCCATACGTTTTTTGAGAACATCCCGTGCCTCGTCGTGACCGTAACACTTTAGTGGGTCGCGGAACGACGCAATTAGTCTAATTTTCACAACCGCAATTGATCATGTAGTATGCCGCAGCGCGCACTACATAATGTTGGACCAATGACTGTTCAAGGCGCGGTCGCATCCCTGAAAGCCCCGTCAGCAAGGCTTAACGCCCGTGACAGGTCCCACCCAGCCGCCAGCGATGGCATGTACTGGTTCCGGGGTTTGTGGTTTAAATGTCCCGAGGCTTCATTGTCAAAATCGAAGAGCTGAAAAGCGAAATAGCTGAGCAGAGTGAGGCAAGCAATGACTGAACACGTTCAAGTCGGTGGCCTGCGGGTCGCCAAAGTCCTGTTCGACTTCGTGAATAACGAAGCTATCCCCGGAACCGGCCTCACCGCCGATGCGTTCTGGGCCGGTGCCGACAAAGTCATCCACGACCTGGCCCCGAAGAACAAAGCCCTACTCGCCAAACGCGACGATTTCCAGGCACAGATCGATGCCTGGCACCAGGCCCGTGCCGGCCAGGCCCACGACGCCGTGGCTTACAAAGCCTTCCTGCAAGACATCGGTTATCTGCTGCCAGAAGCGGCGGATTTCCAGGCCACGACGCAAAATGTCGATGACGAAATCGCCCGCATGGCCGGCCCGCAGCTGGTCGTGCCGGTGATGAATGCCCGCTTCGCCCTCAATGCCTCGAACGCCCGCTGGGGTTCTTTGTACGACGCGCTGTACGGCACCGATGCCATCAGCGAAGCCGACGGCGCGGAGAAAGGCAAAGGCTACAACAAGGTACGCGGCGACAAGGTCATTGCCTTTGCCCGCGCCTTCCTCGACGAAGCCGCGCCGTTGGCGGCCGGCTCCCATGTCGATTCCACCGCTTACAAGATCGTCGATGGCAAACTGGTGGTTGCCCTCAAGGGCGGCAGCAACAGCGGCCTGCGTGACGACGCGCAACTGATCGGTTTCCAGGGCGACGCTTCGGCACCGACCACCGTGCTGTTGAAGCACAACGGCCTGCACTTCGAAATCCAGATCGACGCCAGCACCCCCGTCGGCCAGACCGATGCCGCCGGCGTCAAAGACATCCTGATGGAAGCGGCGCTGACCACCATCATGGACTGCGAAGACTCGGTCGCCGCCGTCGATGCCGATGACAAAGTGGTGATCTACCGTAACTGGCTCGGCCTGATGAAGGGCGATCTGTCGGAACAGGTCGCCAAGGGCGGTCAGACGTTTACCCGCACCATGAACCCCGATCGTGCGTACACGACGGTCGACGGTTCGGGCCTGACCCTGCATGGCCGCTCGCTCCTGTTCGTGCGCAACGTCGGTCATCTGATGACTATCGACGCGATCCTGGACAAGGACGGTCAGGAAGTACCGGAAGGCATCCTGGATGGCCTGGTCACCAGCCTGGCGGCAATCCACAGCCTCAACGGCAATACTTCGCGCCGCAACAGCCGTACCGGCTCGGTGTACATCGTCAAGCCAAAGATGCACGGGCCGGAAGAAGCGGCGTTCACCAACGAACTGTTCGGTCGCGTCGAGGACGTGCTGAACCTGCCGCGCAACACCCTCAAGGTCGGGATCATGGACGAGGAGCGCCGGACCACGGTCAACCTCAAGGCCTGCATCAAGGCCGCCAGTGAACGCGTGGTGTTCATCAACACCGGCTTCCTGGACCGCACCGGCGACGAAATCCACACCTCCATGGAAGCCGGCCCGATGGTGCGCAAGGCTGATATGAAAGCCGAGAAGTGGATCGCCGCGTATGAGAATTGGAACGTCGATATCGGCCTGAGCACCGGCCTGCAGGGTCGCGCACAGATCGGCAAGGGCATGTGGGCCATGCCGGACCTGATGGCAGCGATGCTGGAGCAGAAAATCGCTCATCCCATGGCCGGTGCCAACACCGCGTGGGTTCCGTCGCCGACCGCTGCAGCGCTGCACGCGCTGCATTATCACAAGGTCGACGTGTTCGCCCGTCAGGCCGAACTGGCCCAACGTGCCCGCGCCTCGGTGGACGACATCCTGACCATCCCGTTGGCCGTGAACCCGAACTGGACGCCGGAGCAGATCAGGAACGAACTGGACAACAATGCCCAGGGCATCCTCGGTTACGTGGTGCGCTGGATCGACCAGGGCGTAGGTTGCTCCAAGGTGCCGGACATCAACGATATTGGCCTGATGGAAGACCGTGCGACGCTGCGTATTTCCAGCCAGCACATCGCCAACTGGCTGCGCCATGGCATCGTCACCCAGGACCAGGTGATGGAAAGCCTCAAGCGCATGGCGCCGGTGGTGGACCGCCAGAACGCCAGCGACCCGCTGTACCGTCCACTGGCGCCGGACTTCGACAGCAACATCGCCTTCCAGGCGGCAGTGGAGTTGGTGATCGAAGGCACCCGGCAGCCTAACGGCTATACCGAGCCGGTGCTGCACCGTCGTCGTCGCGAGTTCAAGGCAGCCAATGGGCTGTGATTGAAGGGTAAAACGCAGCACAAGAAAAAGCCCTGATCGAAAGATCAGGGCTTTTTCATTGCAAAATCACCAAGCCCTAGCTGATGCTCGAGTCATTGTGGGATTCATCGGCTCCCACAGACAACTTTAAAGATCCATCCCCAGCTCATGCTTGACCAGACCCAGCAATTTTTCCGTATCAATAGGCTTGAGCAAAAAATCCACTACGCTCAGGTGCATCGCTTCGATGGCGTCCTTCACGTCGGCATCGCCGGAGACGAGGATGATCGGCAGCGCTGCCCGCTCCGACTCACGGACCAGGCGGACCAGTTCAAGGCCATCGACATTGCCCATACGCAAGTCAGTGATCAATAGGCCAATCGACGGCTTGGTTTCCAGCAACTTGAGCGCCGTTTCACCGCTGGCGGCGGTCATGCAGTGAATGCCGTCCAGGGCCAGAATTTCCGATAGCAGCTCACGGGCGTCCTTGTCGTCATCGACAATCAAGACTCGTTGCGGCGGCAGGTCGGGTTCCAGCATGACGGCACTCAGCGCCTCGCGCTCGGCGTCACTCAAAATATCGTGGTCGGACATGATGCTCTCTACGTTCTTTAATCGATCCCCTGGCACAGTGGTCAGACATCGTTCTGCGTCGCTTCAATGTGCACTTCGTCGGATTTTTTTCCAAGTACATTTATTGCAGGCTTCGGATAGACCACACGAGGGATTTTTCTATCGTTCCCAGCCTTTTGCGTTGACCTAGACTTACGTCCAATGGGCACCCTTCCCTCAGGGGTTGACCATGGGGACAGATCCGACCACAACAATTCAAAAAAGACTGCGCCATGGTTATGAAAAAAACGGACGCCTTTACCCAGGCTGGGAAAACCGCGGTGTTGCAGAACATCCAGGGAACGCTGCAATTCCTTCAGCGTTTTCCCCCGTTCAACCAAATGGAAAACGCTCACCTGGCTTATCTGGTGGAGCAATGCCTGCTGCGTTTTTACGCACCGGGGGACACCATCATCAAACCGGCCGACGGCACGGTGGAACACTTTTATATCGTCAAGCAGGGCCGGGTCGTGGGCGAGCGTCCGCATTCGGCAAAAGGTGGCACCGAGACCACCTTCGAAATCACCACCGGCGAATGCTTCCCCCTTGCCGCGCTGCTGGGCGAGCGGGCCACGCGCACCGAACACCGTGCCGGCGAGGACACCTTCTGCCTGCAGTTGAACAAGCAGGCATTCATCAAGCTGTTCGCCCTGTCGAGCCCGTTTCGTGATTTCGCGCTGCGTGGAGTCAGCAGCCTGCTCGACCAGTTCAATCAGCAAGTCCAGCAGAAGTCCGCGCAAACCCTCGGCACCCAATACTCCCTCAACACCCGGCTGGGCGAGCTGGCGATGCGTCATCCGGTGAGTTGCAACCCCGACATGCCCCTGCGCGAAGCCGTGAAACTGATGCACGAACAGCAGGTCGGAAGCATTGTGGTGGTGAACGAGCAAAAAGCGCCGGTAGGGATTTTTACCCTGCGCGACCTGCGGCATGTGGTCGCCGACGGCTCCGGGGATTTTTCCGAAGCCATCGCCGCGCACATGACCCCGACACCCTTCTATCTCTCGCCGGACCACAGCGCCTTCGACGCGGCCATCGCCATGACTGAGCGCCACATTGCCCATGTTTGTCTGGTCAAGGACCATCGCTTGTGCGGCGTGGTGTCCGAGCGCGATCTGTTTTCCCTGCAGCGGGTCGACCTGGTACATCTGGCACGGACCATCAGCAGCGCTCCGAAAGTCGAGACCCTGGTGGCCCTGCGCGGCGAGATCGGTCAATTGGTCGAGCGCATGCTGGCCCATGGTGCGTCGTCGACGCAGATCACCCAGATCATCACACTGCTCAACGACCACACCGTGTGCCGGGTCATCGAACTGACCCTGGCCGACAAGGGTGACCCGGGCGTGCCGTTCAGTTGGTTGTGTTTCGGCAGTGAAGGCCGGCGCGAGCAGACCCTGCACACCGATCAGGACAACGGCATCCTGTTCGAAGCCCGGGACGCCGCCCATGCGGCGCAGATCCGCGGGCTGCTGCTGCCCATCGCCCAACAGATCAACCAGAGCCTGGCCCTCTGTGGTTTCACCTTGTGCAAAGGCAACATCATGGCCGGCAACCCGGAGCTGTGCCTGTCCCGCGCCGAATGGGCCCGACGCTTTGCCGCATTCATTCGTGAAGCGACGCCGGAAAACCTATTGAGCTCGAGTATCTATTTCGACCTGCGGGTGGTCTGGGGCGATGAGCAAGGCTGTGAGCAGTTGCGCCAGCAAGTGCTCGAACAGGTGGCCGATAACCGTTTGTTCCAGCGCATGATGGCCGAGAACGCGCTGCGTCATCGTCCACCGGTGGGACGCTTCAGGGATTTCGTGCTCAGCCGCAAGAACGGCGAAAAAGCCACCCTGGACCTGAAAGTGCAAGGCCTGACGCCTTTTGTCGACGGCGCTCGCCTGCTGGCCCTGGCCAATGGCATCGAAGCCAACAATACCCTGGAGCGCTTGCGGCAACTGGTCATCAAGGACGTGATCCAACCGCTCGATGGCGCGGCCTATGAAGAGGCCTACCACTTCATCCAGCAAACCCGCATGCAACAACATCAACTGCAGACCCGCGAAAACCTGCCCTACTCCAACCGGGTCGACCCCGACAGCCTTAATCATCTGGACCGGCGCATTCTGCGCGAATCCCTGCGCCAAGCCCAACGGCTGCAAAGCAGCCTGACGCTGAGGTACCAGTTGTGAGCATTTTTTCCTGGTTACGCCCGGTCCAACCGATGTTGCCTGAAGACGTGCAACAGCGCCTGGAGCGCCTGCCGGCCCCCGCGCCCCTGGGTGAATGCAGCCTGAGGGAGCAACGCTGGGTGGTGCTGGATCTGGAAACCACGGGGTTGAACCTGAACAAGGATCAGGTGCTGTCCATCGGTGCGGTGGTCATAGAGGACGGCGCCATCGACTTCAGCCAACAGTTCGAACGCACCTTGCAGTGCGACAAGCAGAAGCTGGGACCCAGCGTATTGATCCATGGCCTGGCGCCGAGTGAAATTGCCGCCGGCAGCGACCCCGCCGAGGCGCTGCTGGCGTTCATGGAATTCGTCGGCGACAGCCCTCTGCTGGCATTTCATGCGCCGTTCGACTCCCACATGCTGGGGCGAGCACTGAAGGATTACCTCGGTTATCGCTTGCAGCATTCGTTTCTGGATGTCGCTGACCTGGCGCCGATGCTCTGCCCTCAAGCGCACCTGCGCAAGGCCGGCCTGGACGACTGGATCGACTGGTGCAAATTGCAAGTCTTCGACCGTCATAACGCCAGCGCCGACGCCCTGGCCACCGCCGAATTGGCGCTCATTCTGTTCAGCCGTGCCCGTCAGCAGCAGATCCATAGCCCGCTTGAGCTGCAACAGCACCTGAGCCAATGGAAGCGACGGCAACGGGCGCCTTCGCTTTAGCCCAAGGTGGTTGACCTGTGGGAGCAAGGCTTGCCCGCGATGCAGGCGACTCGGCCAGGCTGCCAGTCCCGGCGATGCCATCGCGGGCAAGCCTTGCTCCTACAGACTCACCTGAACCCGCGGATCGTGCTCCGACCAGCGCCAATTGCTTTCTCTCCCCCGCCTCTGCGACAATCGCGAACAATTCTCGTTACTTAAAACGTCGGTGATGCTTCGTGTCGTCAGCCCCAAGCCCCCACAGTGATCTGGTTGGTGCGTTGTACCGTGACCATCGCCGGTGGCTATTGGCATGGCTGCGCCGCAACGTGGCCTGCCCGCAACGGGCCGAAGATCTGAGCCAGGACACCTTCGTGCGCCTGCTGGGCCGGGAGGAACTGACAGCGCCCCGAGAGCCCAGGGCGTTTCTGGTGGCGATCGCCAAGGGACTGCTGTTCGATTATTTCCGTCGGGCGGCGCTGGAGCAGGCCTACCTCACCGAGCTGATGCTGATCCCGGAAAACGAACAGCCGTCGTTGGAAGAGCAGCAACTGATCCTCGAAGACCTCAAGGCTATCGATCGGCTGCTTGGCAAATTGTCGAGCAAGGCCCGCGCCGCCTTCCTCTACAACCGCCTCGACGGCCTCAGCCATGCAGAAATCGCCGAGCGCCTGGGGGTTTCCGTGCCCCGGGTGCGGCAGTACCTGGCCCAGGGCATGCGCCAGTGCTACATCGCGCTTTATGGTGAGCCGACATGAGCACGCCTTCTTCCAAACCCGTCTCGACCGGGGTTCTGGATGCGGCCATTGCCTGGCAACTGTCCTTGGACTCAGGCGGCGGTAGTGCCCAGGAGCGGGAAGCGTTCGCCCAATGGCATGCCGCCGACGAAGAACATGCCCGGGCCTGGCGGCAACTGGGCATGCTTGACCAACGCTTCAGTGTCGCCAACGGCCCTGGGCGAGCCGCGTTGTTGCAATCCAGAGCAAACATCCGTCGCCGGGTGCGCAAGCTCGGTAGCAGCCTGGCCAGCATTGTTGCAGTGATCGGCCTGGCGTTGTTTGCCGGAGATCGTTACTTGCCGCTGGACTACTGGCTGGCCGACCAGCGCACCGCCACCGGCGAACAACGCGTCCTGCGCTTGGCCGACGGCACGCTGATCAACCTCAACACCCACAGTGCGCTGGACGTGCGTTTCGATGACAAGCAGCGCCGCATTGTCCTGCAAGAAGGCGAGATCCTGGTGGAAACCGGCCACAACGATCCGCGTCCGTTTATCGTTGAAACCCGCGAAGGCAACATGCGCGCCCTGGGCACCCGGTTTTTGGTCAAGCGAGAAGCAGAAGGCACGCGCCTGAGCGTGTTGAAGTCGGCAGTGGCGGCGCATCCGCAGGCCACCGACGAAGAGCAGATCCTGCGCGAAGGCCAGCAGGTGTTGATGCGTCGCGACGGTCTCGGGCCGACGATGGCCCTGAGTCCGGGCGCCGATGCCTGGACCCGCGGCATGCTGGTGGTGGACAACGCCCGCCTCGAAGACCTGGTCCATGAGCTGGGACGCTATCGTCGCGGCTACCTGGGCGTCGAGCCACAGGTAGCCGACCTGCGCATCACGGGCAGCTTCCCGCTGCACGATACCGATCTGGCACTCAGCGCCCTGCTGCCGACCTTGCCGGTGCAAGTCGAGCATCACACGCGCTGGTGGGTGATGGTGGGGCCGAGGGTCGAGACCAAGCCTTGAGGCCCCATCGCGAGCAGGCTCGCTCCCACATTTGATCTTCAGTGATCCCCTGTGGGAGCGAGCCTGCTCGCGATGAAGCCGTCCCGATCCGAAGACCCGTTGGACACCTCACCTCAATCTGAATCTAAATTATTTTCATCCAGCCCTATCACTTTTGAATTTTCATCCGGCACCAAGGCAATTGAGAAATATTTCCATTCAGGAGCCGCCGTATGTCCCGCCCGCTAGACACCCTGTTGCGCCCCAGTCTGTTGGCCGTTGCCATCGCTTTTGCCGCCCCGTTGGTCAGCGGCCCGTTGCTGGCCGCCGAACAAGCCTCGAGCGTGCGCACCTACAACCTGCCCGCCGCACCATTGGCCAGCACCCTGAACCAGATCGCCAGTCAGGCCGGGCTCGCCCTGAGTCTGACCCCGTCCCTGGCCTCGGGCAAAACCTCGGCACCGGTCCAGGGCCAGTTCGATGCCATTGGCGCATTACGTGAGGCGTTGCGCGGCACCGGCCTTCAACTGCAACAAAGCAGCGCCGGCACCTACAGCCTGGTGGCCGTGCCCGAAGGCGTCATGGCTTTGCCGGAAACCAGCGTGATCGGCGCCGGCCTCAGCGAGACCGCGTGGGGTCCGACCGATGGCTATGTCGCCACTCGCACGGCAGCCGGCACCAAGACCGATACGCCGATTGTCGAACTGCCGCGCTCGGTTTCCGTGGTCACACGCCAGCAGATGGAAGATCGCTCGGTCCTCAACCTCAATGACGCCCTGCGCTACACCGCTGGCGTGCAGAGCAGCGGCTACGGCTCGGACTCACGCAACGACTGGCTGCTGGTGCGCGGTTTTGTACCGACGCAGTTCCTCGATGGTCTGCCGCTGCCCAAGGGCAACTACGTCACGCCGAAAATCGAGCCCTGGAACCTCGAACGCATCGCCGTGCTGCGTGGTCCGGCGTCTTCGATCTACGGCCAGACGCCACCCGGCGGCATGCTGGACATGGTCAGCCGTCGTCCGCAAGCTGAAAGCAGCCACCAGGTCGAACTGCAAGCCGGCAGCTACGAACACAAGCAGATCAACTTCGACAGCACCGGCAAGGTCGATGACGAAGGCCAGTTCCTCTATCGACTCAGCGGCACGGTGCGCGACAGCAACGCCCAGGTCGATCACATCCCGGACAAACGCTACAACATCGCCCCGAGCCTGACCTGGAACATCAACGACGACACCCGCCTGACCTTCCTGTCTCAGTACACCCGCGACGACACCGGCATCACCGGGCAATTCCTGCCGCTGCAAGGCACCAAGCTGTCGTCGCCGGCCGGCAAGATTTCCCACCACAAAAACCTGGGTGACCCGGACTGGGAATTCTACGACCGCACCTACTACGCCCTCGGTTATGCGTTTGAACATCGTCTGAACGACACTTGGCAGTTCCGCCAGAACCTGCGCTATACCAAGAGCGACCTGGAAACCCAAGGCATCTCCGCAGGTGGCCAATTCTGGCCAGACGGCCCCGACCAATCCGTGGATGCCAACGGCAACGTCAAGCGCAGCGCCAGCGTCATCAACGAAGACATCAGCCAGTTCGCCGTGGACAACAACTTCCAGGCCGACTTCCAGACCGGCGCCCTCAGCCACACCCTGTTGCTGGGCCTGGATCACCAGCGCTCCAACAGCAATTCACGCTGGGATTGGGGTTCGACTGGCGTGCCGACCAGCAACATCCACAACCCGACCTACGGACAGGATTTCTCCAACGTCCAGTACTTCACCATGTACGACTACAACCAGAAGACCCAGCAAACCGGTCTCTACATCCAGGACCAGATCGCCCTGGACAACTGGCGTCTGACCCTGGGTGGTCGTGAAGACTGGATCCACACCGGCACCGAGTTCCACAACCAGGCCGGCGCGACCAACACCCAGCGCGACAAGAAATTCAGCGGCAACGCGGCGCTGAGCTACGTCTTCGACAATGGCGTGACGCCGTACATTTCTTTCGCCCAGTCCTTCCAGGCAGCGGCCGGAACCAACGTCAACAGCACCGATGCATTCAAGCCGACCGAAGGCGAACAGTACGAAGCGGGCATCAAGTACCAGCCACCCGGCACCAAAACCCTGCTGACGGCGGCGGTGTTCGACCTGACCCAGAAAAACAACTCTGTCACCGAAAACAACGTCACCCGCCAAGTGGGTGAAGTACAGGTACGTGGCCTGGAGTTGGAGGCCTCGGGCGACGTGACCGACAACCTGAAGCTCATCGGCTCCTACACCTACAACGACAGTGAAATCACCAAAGGCACGACGGCGGAAAAAGGCAAGCGCATGGCCCAGGTGCCGCGTAACCAAGCCACCGCCTGGGCGGACTACACCTGGCACAACGGCCCGCTGGACGGCTTTGGTGTCGGTGCGGGTGTGCGTTACGTCGGCGACACCTATGGCAACACCACCAACACCGACTGGGGCCATGTCAGTTCCTATACCGTGTATGACGCCTCGGCCCATTACGACCTGGGTCGCCTGGACAACTCGCTCAAAGGGGTATCGGTGGCGGTGGATGCAAAAAACGTCTTCAACAAGGACTACCTGTCCACGTGTGACGGTTTCTACTGCTACTACGGCGATCAACGCAGCGTCGTCGCCAGCGTGAATTACAAATGGTAAACGGTTAGCATTTGCGTAAACCTTTTGAAGGGCCACCTGTGGCCCTTTTTGCATTCGGATCAATCATGAAAAGCAAAACCATCCGTCGCTGGTCCTTCGTCCACACCTGGACCAGCCTGATCTGCACGGTATTTCTGCTGATGCTGGCAATCACCGGGCTGCCGTTGATTTTTCATCACGAAATCGAGCATCTGCTGGGCGACGCCCCCGAGCTTCGCGAAATGCCGGCCGACACACCGCCATTGGACCTTGCGCAACTGGTGGAAAAAGCCAAGGCCCATCGCCCCGGTGAGGTGGTCCAGTATTTTGGCTGGGACGAGGATGATCCCAACGGTGTCATCACCATCATGGCGCCGACGCCGGGCACCGAACCCAATTCCTCCCACACGTTCATGCTCGATGCCCGCACCGGCGAGGCCCTGGAAATGCCCTCGGCCAACGGCGGTTTCATGATGGTGATGCTGCGCCTGCATGTGGACATGTTCGCCGGCTTGCCAGGCAAGTTGCTGTTGGCGTTCATGGGCCTGTTGTTCGTGATCGCCATCGTTTCCGGTGTGGTGTTGTACCTGCCGTTCATGCGCCGCCTGAAATTCGCCACGGTGCGCCAGGATAAATCCACGCGCCTGCGCTGGCTCGATTTGCACAACCTGATCGGCGTGGTCACGCTGGTCTGGGCGCTGACGGTGGGCGTGACCGGCGTCATCGCGGCGTGCGCCGACCTGATCATCGCCGCCTGGCGCAATGACAGCCTCAGCGCCATGGTCGAGCCCTATCGCGACGCCCCGCCGCTGACGCAACTGGCCCCAGCGACCCGCTTGCTGGACATCGCCAAAGAGGTTGCGCCGGGCATGGAACCCAGCTTCATCGCCTTCCCCGGTACGCTGTTTTCCAGCGAACACCACTACAGCGTGTTCATGAAAGGTGACACCCACCTGACCTCACATCTGTTGACACCCGTATTGATCGACGCCAGCACCCTGGACGTCACCGCCGTGGCTGAACGGCCGTGGTACATGGATATGATGAGCCTGTCCCTGCCGCTGCACTTCGGCGACTACGGCGGTCGGCCGATGCAGATTTTCTGGGCGACCCTGGACGTGCTGACCATCATCGTCCTCGGCAGCGGCGTCTACCTTTGGGTCGTGCGGCGAAAAGCGGCCAAGCGCGCAGCGGTCGCAGCGCAGGTGGTCTCGTGAGGCCCCGGCAGTCGAGTTTCTGGAAAGTGTTTGGTATTCCCGTGGCAATCGGCGTGCTGAGCGCGGCGGGGTTGTTTTCGGCATTGCTCGGCGATGGGGCCTGGGATGCCGTGAGTTGGGTGGGTTTGGGCGTGCCGACGGTGCTGGGAACCTGGGGGCTGATCAAACGCAGATAACTTCAGCCCGACGCGGACCCAATGTGGGAGCGAGCCTGCTCGCGATGGCGGTGAACCAGTCACATTGATATCGACTGACACTGCGCTATCGCGAGCAGGCTCGCTCCCACACTGGTATCCAATCGGCCTCGCCAGCCGCCTTGGAACTGTCTAGGCTAAGCCCTTGCCCGTTAATCGAGGATACCTGCATGTCGGCCCCCAGCATGACGTTGTTCCACAACCCCGCTTCGCCTTTCGTGCGCAAGGTCCTGGTGCTGCTGCACGAAACCGGCCAGCAAGACCGCGTGGCGTTGCAGCTCAGCCAGCTCACGCCGGTCAGGCCGGACCAGGCACTCATTGATGACAACCCCCTGAGCAAGATCCCGGCCCTGCGCCTGGCCAACGGCAATGTGCTCCACGACAGTCGCGTCATTCTTGATTACCTCGACCACCAGCACGTCGGCAATCCGCTGATCCCCCGCGACGGCGCAGCCCGGTGGCGACGCCTGACCCTGGCGTCCCTGGCTGACGGAATCATGGATGCCGCGGTGATGATTCGCTACGAAACCGCCCTGCGACCCGTCGAAAAACACTGGGCCGAGTGGCTCGATGCGCAACGAGACAAGATCCGCCGCGCCCTGGGCATGCTCGAAGCCGAGGCAATCGCCGAACTGGCCTGCCATTTCGACATTGCGTCCATCAGCGTGGCCTGCGCCCTGGGTTACCTGGACCTGCGCCATCCCGATCTGGAATGGCGCAAGGCCAATCCACAATTGGCAGCGTGGTTTGCCGAAGTGAGCTTGCGGCCTTCGATGGTCGAGACAGTGCCTAGAATCTAGTCCTGCGTTAGCCATACTGGCCTTGTCGCGGGCAAGCCTTGCTCCCACATAGACCTTGCTCCGCCTGTGGGAGCAAGGCTTGCCCGTGATGGCAGCGCAGCGGATCCAAGGGAAACAACTGCCCTATGCGCGTCACCAGCACTGCTCGCCATTGCCGGTCCTCGCGCAACCCCAGCGACCGGCTCATTTCACCTCTCCCAGATTGAACGTCATCGCAGCTGTCGGCTTCGCTCCCACCCGGTACCAGTCCAGCTTACGGGTCAATACCATGAACACACCGAGCAGACCGAACAGCAACAGCGAGCCCATCAGCAAGGCGTAGTCCTCGGCACTCAACAATCCATAGAGCAAACCGTACAAGCCCGCCAACCCCGCCGAAAACCCCAGGCCGTGGCTCACGCTGCGCAACACATGACAGACATAGAACCCGATCAGCAGCACACAGGCGCTGGCTGACAGCAAATACGCCAGGGCAAAACCGATGTGTTCCGACAGGGACAGCAGCAACAGGTAAAAGAACGCCAGCGCCACGCCCACCAAGGCGTACTGGACCGGATGCACCGCCAGGCTCTTGAGCACTTCGAAGAGAAAGAACCCGGCAAACGTCAACGCTATGAACAGCAGTGCATATTTGATCGCCCGGTCGCTCTTGAGGTATTGGTCCACCGGGTCGATGAAACTCACACCAAAGGCACGGCTGCGAAACGCTTCACAGCCATCGCTTGGCTCGCAGGCTTGCAAGGTTTCCAGCAGGTTGGTAGAGAAAAACGAGGTCTGCCAGTCGGCACTGAAGCCCTGCTCATTGATGTCGCGCTGGGTAGGCAGGTAGTTGCCGATGAAGCTGGGGTGCGGCCAGTCGGCCGATAGGTGCACTTGGGTGGACTTACCTACCGGCAGAATCTGTAACTGACCGGTGCCTTGCAGCCGCAGGTCGAAACCGAAGGTCAGCTCAGTGCTGCCCTGGGCCGTGACCATTGGCAGCGGCACATGCACGCCCTGCCCCAGCCAGCCGATCCGCGAGCCGGGCAGGAAATCGACGGTCTGCTGGTTGAGCTTCAGGGTCAGTGCATTCTCGATACCGCGGATGTCGCTGATGCCCACGCTCAGATAGGGCTCGTCAAAGCGGTAGTCGGCAAAATCCTTGGTGGCCACGCCGAAACGCTCAGGCACCTTGAAGTGGCCGTCGATCCGGTTGTCGGCATGAAACAACCGCGCCTCGTAGATCCCGCGTGCACGGGTTTCTGTGCGGATCTGGCCGTCGACGTCCAATTGCTCCGGCAGAAAATATAACTCACCGCTTTGCTCGACGGTTTCCAGGAACCGCGCGCCGGTCTTCTCGTTGGTATTCCAGACCCGCACATCCTTGCGAAACGGCACCACGATCATCGGCCCGATGAGTTGCTGGCTGTGACTGGAACTGCGGGCGATGTCCTGCAGTACACCGTCGCGCAGTTCCTGACGCTCGTCGATGAGGCCGTTGATCATCAACAACGGGATCATCAGCAGGAGGATCAATAGGGCAATCATGCCCAGTTTTACGGCGAGGCTGCGGTTCATGTGGGGCTCTCCCTGTTCGAATGAGGGAGAGCTTGAGCCGGCTGTGTGCTGGGGTTATGGAGAGATTGTGGAGATTGTGTGGAGACTGCCCAAGGCAAACGAACTGTGGGAGCGAGCCTGCTCGCGATAGCTGACTGTCAAGCAACACCCGTGCAAGCTGAGCCACTGCTATCGCGAGCAGGCTCGCTCCCACAGGGTTGCGTTCTGTCAGGCAGCAGAGGCGGTTTCAAGGCAACCGCAAAACCACCTCAACCCCACCCTCGACATTGCCAATACTGAACTCCCCGGCATGCAACTGCACCACTTCCTCCACAAAGTTGAGGCCCAACCCGGTGCTCTTGCGACCGCTGTCCGGACGCGGCAGGGAGTAGAAGCGTTCGCTCAGACGCGGCAAGGCGTAGTCGGGAATCGGTTCGGCCTGATTGAACAGCCGGATCTCGACGCGGTTGCCGACACGCTCGGCACTCATGCGCAACAACCCGTTGACGGGCGTGAAGTCCAGGGCGTTTTCCAGCAGATTGCCCAGGGCCTGACGCAACAGAAACGGCTCCCCCGTCAATGTCAGGTCCACGGCAATGTGCCGCTCGATCTGCAAATGCCGGCTTTCGATCCAGCCACTGCGGGCCTCCAGCAGTTCGTCCATCAATGCCGCCAGCGGCACGGCAACCTCTTCTTCCAGTCCCTGTCGCTGCTCGACCTGGGCCAGGTTGAGCAAACGCTCGATCAACTGCTGCATGCGCACGCTTTCGTTGTCGATGTTGCTGACGAAACGCAGACGCTGGGCCGTCGGCATGTCGCTCTGCAGCAACTCGGCGGCACCACGGATTGCCGCCAGCGGGCTCTTGAGTTCGTGAGTCAGGGTATGCACGTAGCGCTCGACGTACGCCTTGCCTTCCAGTTGGGTGCGCATGTGTTCCACCGCCCCGGCCAGTTGCTCGAACTCGCCGCCGCGATAATGCGGCACCTCCACCCGTTGCCCCTGGCTGACGGCCTCGGCATAAACAGTCAAACGCCGTAGCGCCGCGCTCAGCCACCACGACAACAAGGCGCCCAACAGCAGCCCCAGGCCGATCAACCCGGCGCCGTAAGCCAACAGGCGCCGCTCGGTGCGGTCGACATAGGGTTGCAGCGAACTGTTGGGCTTGGCCACGGTGACCACGCCGATAATCCGGCCGTTGTCGCGAATCGGCGCGCCAACGTGCATCACCGAAGACGTCGGATCATCGGCAACGCTGCGGGTCGAGCGTGCGCCGTATTGCCCGCGCAGGGTCAGGTAGACGTCGTTCCAGCGCGAATAATCCTGGCCCACCGCCACACCGCTGGAGTCGAGCACCACAATCCCCTTGGCGTCCGTGACGTAGATGCGATGGTTGACCTGGTTCTTTGGCAACCCCCAGATCGATGCTGCAGGCTGGCGCTCACCGTAAGCCTTGAGCAGTTGCGGCCAGCGGTTCTGGTTGAGGGTGCCGGCCTTGAAATCGTCCCGCAGGATCTCGGCCATCAGGTTAGCGGTGTCCACCAGGGTTTCTTCGGTGGACTGGCGCACGCCGGGGCGTATTTCTTCCATCACTGTGTTGAGGACGAAATACCCGGTCAAACCAATGAACAGCACATACACCAGGAAAATCCGGATGCCCAGCGACATCAGCTCTGCCCCGGGCTGTAGCTGTAGCCGAGGCCACGGTGAGTCTGGATCGGTTCAGCCTCGGCCCTGACCAGACGCAATTTGGCGCGCACGCTCTTGATGTGGCTGTCGATGCTGCGCTCGTAGCCGGCATCACTGGCCACACCCAGGGCGTCGAGCAGTTGTTCGCGGCTGAACACACGCTCGGGTTGCTCCAGCAGACAGTTCAACAGGCGGAATTCGTGACGGGTGAGGTTCAGCGGTCGGCCACGATAGTGGATCTGCACCCGCTCTGTGTCGACCTGAAATAGCCCGGCGCCCAGATCCGTGGGCGGTCGCGGCGCGACGCGCTTGAGGATGGCGCGGACCCTCGCCGCCACTTCCCGAGGGCTGAACGGTTTGACCACATAATCGTCGGCCCCGATCTCCAGCCCCACTACCCGGTCGATCTCAGCATCCCGGGCTGTAAGAAAGATGACCGGAACGTCGCTGAAACGTCTGAGATTTTTGCACGTCTCGAATCCACTGATATCCGGCAGGCCCACGTCGAGGATGATCAGGTCCGCCGGGGTGCTTTTCTGATGCTCAAGCGCAGCCGCGCCAAGGCTCAGCCAGGTGGTGCCGAAACCCTCCCCTTGCAGGGCAAACACCAGCGTATCGGCAATGGCGGCTTCGTCTTCGACAATCAGAATGTGAGGCATGGCGTCCGCGCCCGACAGTAAAGTTGCCGGAACGGTGCCCCAACCCCGGGGGCACGTCAATCAGGGAAATCAGCAGTCGGGCTTGTCAGCGGTAAAACGTCGGGCCGGGTTCACCGCCGCATCAAACTCGCGCAGGGCCTTGGCGCCGATCAGCAGCGGGTAGTTGAAGCTGCTGCGGTCCGTCAGGTTGACCTCAACGGTCCGCTTGACATCACCCAGGCACATTTCAAGCTCCACCACCGGACGTTTGCTGGGGGCAGCCGATTCGTCGTCTTCATCTTCTTCCGAAC
This sequence comes from Pseudomonas sp. N-137, assembly GCF_034555295.1. Taxonomy (NCBI): domain Bacteria; kingdom Pseudomonadati; phylum Pseudomonadota; class Gammaproteobacteria; order Pseudomonadales; family Pseudomonadaceae; genus Pseudomonas; species Pseudomonas sp. N-137. The sequence goes on along the minus strand of NZ_JAXUDQ010000031.1, from coordinate 97,112 downwards.
GGGTCTTGATCTTGCTGATGCGTGCGACCTTGTGCTCAAAGAGCTTGTTGCTCGCACCTTTGGTCGCCAGGCGGAAACGCACCCAGTCCTCGCCGTCGCGAGTAAAGGTTTCGATGTCCTTGGCCGACAGCGAGGCCGTCAGGGCGCCGGTGTCCATCTTGGCCTTGAGCACCTCACCGCCGATTTCCGGCAGCGCGATGTATTCGTAGCGCCCGTAAAGAGTCGGTTCGGCGGCCAGCACTGGAAGGGCCACCAGGGAAAGCAGAGCGAGAAGGGATTTCACGTAATGGACTTCCTTTGTATGGGTGGGCAGCGGGATTTTAGACCGTGGGCTGTGAATTCGTTCGGTTGGCGTCAAGAACATCTCTGCCGGGGAAAGGGGGTCTGTGGGAGCAAAGCTTGCTCGCGATACGGCCACCACGGTTCCAGAGAAATAGCGTTACTTTCATCGCGAGCAAGCTTTGCTCCCACAGATCACTTCGCTCGCCACAGGTTGCTCGTTTCACCTCGATTTGGCCTGCCGCCCGAAGCTGCTTATCATGGCCCGCCCACCTGTTTGCAAGAGTTATTTATGCGCCGCCTGCTCACCGGCTGTTTTGTCACCCTTCTGCTGTTACTCAACACCCTGGTGCTGTTCGGGCCGTTGATGGTGTTCGCGTTGCTCAAACTGGTCCTGCCCGGGCGTCTTCGCGACTGCGCCTCGTGGGCAGTGATGTGGATCGCCGAAACCTGGGCCGAAATCGACAAACTGATCTTCGCCCTGTGCATCCCCACCCGCTGGGACATACGCGGCGGTGGCGACTTGCGCCGCGACACCTCTTATCTGGTCATCAGCAATCACCAGTCCTGGGTCGACATCCCCGCGCTGATCCAGGTCCTCAACCGGCGTACGCCGTTCTTCAAGTTTTTCCTCAAGAAAGAGTTGATCTGGGTACCGTTCCTGGGCCTGGCCTGGTGGGCGCTGGATTACCCTTTCATGAAACGCTACACCAAGGCCTTCCTGGCAAAAAATCCGGAGCTGGCAGGGAAAGACCTGGAAATCACCCGTCAGGCCTGCGAGCTGTTCAAGCGCCAACGAGTCACCGTGGTGAATTACCTCGAAGGCACACGCTTCACCGCCGCCAAGAGCCAACAGCAACAGTCTCCCTTCACACACCTGCTCAAACCCAAGGCCGGTGGCGTGGCATTCGTGCTGGCGGCGCTGGGCGAGCAACTGGACGCGGTACTGGACGTGACGGTGGTGTACCCCCAGGAACGGACGCCGGGGTTCTGGGATTTGATCAGCGGTGCGGTGCCGAAGGTCATTATCGACATCCAGACCCGCGAGCTGGACCCGGCGCTGTGGCAGGGCGATTACGAAAACGATCCGGTGTTTCGCCAGCATGTCCAGAACTGGGTGAACCAGCTCTGGATCGAAAAAGATCAGCGCATCGCTGCCTTGCGCAACGAGCGCGGCTGATCAGATACCCGCGCCGGCTCCCCAGATGCCACCCAGGTTCTGCAGCAGCGAACTGGCCACGCCCTGCTGGCCGAGGTATTCAAGGATCACCGGGGCAAACTGGCCGATCATGCCGCTGTCCATGCCCAGCGCGCTGAAGGCGTTGTTCAGGTCGTGGGTGTCCTTGACGTTACCCAGCAGGCCGTCGAGCAAGGCGTTCTTGTCCGACCCGCCACCGAGCAAACCGCCCAGGCCACCCAAGCCATTCAGCCCACCGATAGCGTTGTTGCCAGCGATCTGATCCAGGCCCGGCACGCTTTTGCTCAATTCGGAAAACTGCGGCTCACTGAGTCGGTTCTTCGCCAGCCCCAGCATCGCACCAGCACCGCCGATGGCCTGTTCCGGGGTGATCTTGAGCTCCGAGCCCAGGGTATTGAGCAACCCGGCGGCTTGCGGCGCAGCTGCCACCGCGCCCTCCCCCGGCTGATCGCCCTGCATCGCCGCCACCGCATTGGCCGCATCACTGAGGCTGAACTGCGCGAAGGCCGGGCTGCTTGCCAACGCGAGCAGGCAAGACAGTGCAAAACCTCGTGAAACCTTCATCCGGGACATCCTCTTGAGCATGAAAAAACCGCTCATAAAGAGCGGCGTAAAGCGTGCGTTGGACTGGGGTCCAGGGGGATTGTTCCCTGCTGCCCTGCTCATCGCCCCCAAGCCCTCGACGTCCTCCACGACTTCGGTATTGCCTACTGTCAATGTTGACAGTAGGCAGCTGTTCATACGGACTCTAAGCTGCAGCCGTGACAACGAAAAACAAGGCTATGGGCAAACCACAGTCCCTGTGCCTTTCTTCATTCGGGCAAGCAGGAAGAATAAAAATGAACGACCGAATCAAAGGAACCGTTAAATGGTTTAACGATGCAAAGGGCTATGGCTTCATTACCTGCGGCAAAGGAGGCGAGGAGTTGTTCGTTCATTACTCGGCAATAGCTGGCGAGGGTTATAAAACATTGAAACAGAAACAGACTGTTTCGTTTGAAATCGAGATGGGTGATAAAGGCATGCAGGCTCTGAGAGTGACGCCGGAATAACCCTCGGCTCACTCAGATCCTTTCCCTGAAACGTCGCATGAAAACCCGCAAGGCTATTTCCTTTTAGTCTGACCCACTGTCATTTCTGACAGTAGGCCCAAGCACGACGCTCAGCGATCATCGTTGCTCCAATCAACAAGCGAGTACCTGAAATGCGCGGTTTAATAGTTTGCATACTTTCCGTCGCTGGACTCCTGGGCGTGACCCATGCTGCGAACGCAACAAGCTGTCCCGCCGTAGGGGAAATTGTGTTTCGTTTAATGCCAGAGACCATTCCTGGCCGACCGGTCTACGAGGAGTATTCTGTGAAGGACTCCTCTGGAAAAGTTATCTGGCGGGGCGAGGCCGTGGGCCCTAACTTTCTACAACCGATGTACCAAATGACGTTAACAACGCCCACGCCTGTAGCAAACACCTGCTTATATAGTTACCGGGAGCAGTATGTGGATGAGGGCCCTCCTCCTCAGCAGGCTTGGAGGAATAAACAGCTGACACTCAATAAACAACCTTGAGGGCAACCTATCAAATAAAAAGGGCGACATCACTGTCGCCCTTTTTCCGTCTTGCCTACCGCTTAGGCCGCACTGAACATCTTGTGCGGATCGATCACAAACTTCTTCGGTACGCCTGCATCGAACTCGCCGTAGCCTTTAGGCGCGTCGTCCAGGCTGATGACCTGTACGCCGACGATTTCTGCGATGTTGATGCGATCCCACATGATGGCTTGCATCAGTTGGCGGTTGTACTTCATCACCGGCGTCTGGCCGGTGTGGAAGCTGTGGGACTTGGCCCAGCCCAGACCGAAACGGATGCTCAGGCTACCCATTTTTGCCGCGGCATCGACCGCGCCCGGGTCTTCGGTGACGTAGAGGCCGGGGATGCCGATCTTGCCGGCTACGCGAACCACACCCATCAACGAGTTGAGCACGGTGGCCGGAGCTTCGTGCTTGACGCCTTCATGGCCGTGACCACGGGCTTCGAAGCCCACAGCGTCAACGGCGCAGTCGACTTCCGGTTCGCCCAGCAGCGCGGCGATCTGTTCGTGCAGCGGAGTGTCTTTGGACAGGTCGGCGATTTCAAAACCCTGGGCCTTGGCGTGGGCCAGGCGGATCGGGTTGACGTCACCGATAATGACCACAGCGGCACCCAGCAGGCGGGCTGAAGCGGCAGCCGCCAGGCCAACCGGACCGGCACCCGCGATGTAGACGGAGCTGCCAGGACCAACGCCGGCGGTGACGGCGCCGTGGTAGCCGGTCGGCAGGATGTCGGACAGGCAGGTCAGGTCGCGGATTTTCTCCATGGCCTTGTCGCGGTCCGGCAGCTTCAACAGGTTGAAATCCGCGTATGGCACCAGCACGTATTCGGCCTGGCCGCCGGTCCAGTCACCCATGTCCACATAACCGTAGGCACCGCCGGCACGGGCCGGGTTGACGGTCAGGCAGACGCCGGTGTGTTGTTCTTTGCAGGAACGGCAGCGCCCGCAGGCCACGTTGAACGGAACAGACACCAGGTCGCCGATCTTCAGGTTTTCGACGTCGTTGCCCTTTTCGATCACTTCACCGGTGATTTCGTGGCCCAGGACCAGGCCGGTCTGAGCGGTGGTGCGGCCGCGCACCATGTGCTGGTCGGAGCCGCAGATGTTGGTGGATACCACGCGCAGGATGACGCCGTGCTCGATCTTCCTGCCACGCGGGTCCTGCATTTTTGGATAGTCGATTTTCTGTACTTCGACCTTGCCGTTGCCGAGATACACGACACCACGATTGCCAGACATGCTTTCACCTCGCTGTTGTTTTTATGAAACTGCGTTGCCCAGGCAGGCAGCGCGTTGATTGCTCGGGTAGTGCTTGTGTCTTGTTTCTTTGTTGTCTGTAAGGGCCTCATCGCGAGCAAGCTCGCTCCCACAGTGGATTGTGGGTGTCATCAGAATCTGTATAACGACGCAGATCCTGTGGGAGCGAGCTTGCTCGCGAATGGGCTGCGAAGCGGCCCCAAAAATCTAAAGAACGACTGTGCGATTGGCGTTCAAAAACACCCTTTTCTCAATGTGATACCCCACCGCCCGGGCCAGGGTCAGCCCTTCGATGTCCCGGCCCTTGGCGATCAGGTCTTCGGGATAGTGGCTGTGGTCCACCACTTCCACGCCCTGGGCGATGATCGGGCCTTCGTCCAGGTCGTTGTTGATGTAGTGCGCCGTGGCGCCGACCAGTTTCACGCCTTTGTTGTAGGCCTGGTGATACGGCTTGGCGCCCTTGAAGCCCGGCAGCAGCGAGTGATGGATGTTGATCGCCTTGCCGTCGAGCTTGCGACACAGCTCCGGCGACAGCACTTGCATGTAGCGGGCGAGAATCACCAGCTCGGCGCCGGTGTCTTCGATCACCTGCCACACCTGCCGCTCCTGGGAGGGCTTGTCGTTCGGGTCCAAGGGGAAATGGTAGTACGGAATCTGGTGCCAGTCGGCCAGCGGCTTGAGGTCCGGGTGGTTGGACACCACGGCCACGACGTCCATGGACAACTGGCCGATGCGCTGACGGTAGAGCAAGTCGTTGAGGCAGTGATCGGCCTTGGAGACCATGATCACCACTTTGGGCCGGTAGTTGGGTGGCGTCAGTTCGAAGATCATGCCAAAGGCTTGCGCACGTTCGGCCAGGCCGGCCCGGAAGTTTTGCTCATCAAAACCGTCGGGTTGGCGGAACTCCACACGAATGAAAAAACGTGCCGAGAGCCGGTCGTCGAAGGAATGATGCTCGGTGACGTAGCAGCCCTGCTCGAACAGAAAGCGCGTCACCGCGTCCACCGTGCCGAGCACGCTGGGGCAGTCGGCAGTCAAGATCCATGTGTCTGGGGCGCGGCTCATTCGTGATACTCCTCTGATCGTTCCCATGCTCTGCGTGGGAATGCCGCCATGGACGCTCTGCGTCCGCTTTTGGGACGCAGAGCGTCCCGGGATGCATTCCCACGCAGAGCGTGGGAACGATCATGGTTATGCCTGCACGCTCAACCCATACTCAGCCGCGGCATCCTGCAACCACAGCCACCAGTAATCGGAGAAGCTGCGGCGAATCACCAGTTCCCAGGTGTCTTCGCCCGTGTGGCGGATCACCAGTTGCGACTTGGCGAACACCGTGCCCACGGCCTTGCCCACCGGGAAATTGCTTGGGTGTACGTCATAGCTGGTGGATTTCATCAGCACGTCGCGCACATTCGGGCCGGACAGTTCGAGGATCTGCTGGCCGCCACTGACGTTGACGATCTGGATATGCAGATCGCCCAGGGCTTCGCGCAGGTTTTTCTCGGCGGCAAATTCTTCGCCACTGGGCACCACCAGCAGCCACTCGTCCGGGCCGAGCCATTGCAGGCTGGTTTCGCCCTTGACGATGACGGTCAGCGCGCCCGGCAGCTCCAGGCCCAGGGCCTTGTGCACGCCAGCAGCGAACGCAGGGTCATGACCATCGCCACGGATGGTCAAGTGGCCCAGGAGTTTCTTCTCGCGCACGGTCACGCCGGCGTTCTTGCGACCCTTGCCCACCAGGCTGGCGAGGTCGGCATGGTGCAGCGACGACTCGGCCTTGGCCCCGGTGGTTGGGCGTTGTTGGTACACGTTGACTGCGGTCATATGGAGCACCTGTCTCGTAGATTGATCGTTCCCACGCTCTGCGTGGGAATGCCGCCATGGACGCTCTGCGTCCGCTTTTGGGACGCGGAGCGTCCCGGGATGCATTCCCACGCGGAGCGTGGGAACGATCAGGTATCAAATATTCTGCCGATCCCCCTTCGGATCGAAGAACACCGAAGAAACAATCTCTGCCTCGATCACGCTGCCGTCGGCCAGTGGCGCGAACACGCGTTCGCCCATCCGCTTGAGGCCGCCCTTGACCACGCCCATGGCAAATGAATAACCCAGGGAGTTGTGGGCGTAGCTGGACGTCACATGACCGACCATGGTCATCGGGATCGCCTGCTTGGTGTTGAACACCAGTTGCGCACCTTCCGGCAGCCAGACATTCGGGTCGATCGGCTTGAGGCCCACCAGTTGCTTGCGGTCCTCACGCACACAGTCTTCGCGATTCATGCCACGCCAGCCGATCCACGAGAACGGTTTGGTCCGGCCTACACACCAGCCCATGTTCAGGTCGTCCGGGGTCATCGAGCTGTCAGTGTCCTGACCGACAATGATGAAGCCCTTCTCGGCCCGCAATACGTGCATGGTCTCGGTGCCATACGGGGTCAGGTTGTATTTCTTCCCGGCCTCGACGATCTGCTCGAGCACGCCCATGGCGTAGTCGGCCTGCACGTTGACTTCGTACGACAGTTCACCGGTGAACGAGATACGGAACACCCGCGCCGGTACACCACCCACCAGGCCTTCTTTCCAGGTCATGAACGGGAAAGCGTCCTTGTCCAGGTCGATGTCGGTGACTTCGCTCAGCAGCTTGCGGCTGTTGGGGCCCGACAGAGTCATGGTCGCCCAGTGGTCGGTAACCGAAGTGAAGTACACCTTCAGGTCCGGCCATTCGGTCTGGTGATAGATCTCCAGCCATTGCAGCACGCGCGCCGCGCCGCCAGTGGTGGTGGTCATCACGAAATGGTTGTCCGCCAGACAGGCCGTCACGCCATCGTCGAAGACCATGCCGTCTTCCTTGCACATCAAACCGTAGCGGGCCTTGCCCACGTCGAGCTTGGTCCAGGCGTTGGTGTACACGCGGTTAAGGAACTCGCGGGCGTCCGGGCCCTGGATATCGATCTTGCCCAGAGTCGAGGCATCCAGCAGGCCGACGCTATCGCGCACGGCTTTGCATTCGCGCTTGACCGCAGCGTGCATGTCTTCGCCGTTCTTCGGGAAGTACCAAGGGCGCTTCCACTGGCCGACGTCTTCGAATTCAGCACCGTTTTTCACATGCCAGGCATGCAGCGCGGTGAAGCGTACCGGTTCGAAGATGTGCCCGCAGTGCCGCCCGGCTATCGCGCCGAAGGTCACCGGCGTGTAGTTCGGGCGGAACATGGTGGTGCCCATCTGCGGGATGCTCACGTTCAGCGAGCGAGCCGCGATGGCCAGGCCGTTGACGTTGCCCAGCTTGCCCTGGTCAGTACCAAAGCCCAGTGCGGTGTAGCGCTTGACGTGTTCGACCGACTCGAAGCCTTCGCGGGTGGCGAGTTCGATGGCGGCGGCAGTGACGTCGTTCTGCAGGTCGACGAATTGCTTCGGCGCCCGTGCAGTGGATTTTTCATGCGGCACCTGGAACAGCGCCAGGGTCGGTTCTTCCTGGCGGCTCAGGGCTTTGGGCAACACACCCTCCACCGCTTTGAAACCGGCTTCGTTGGCCGCGCGCACGCCACCTTCGAAACCATCGGCCAAGGTGTCACCCAGGCTGTAGACGCCATTCACGCCGCCGACGCACACGCGCTTCTGCGGTGCTTCGCCCGGTACGAAACCAAGGATGTCTTCGCGCCAGATCGGCTTGCCGCCCAGGTGCGAAGCCAGGTGAACCACTGGGCTGTAGCCGCCGGAGCTGGCCACCAGGTCGCAGTCCAGCCATTCGCCGGGACTGGTGACCTTGTGCGCCTTGACGTCAATGGCGGCGATGCGGGCCCCGGTGACGCGTTTGCTGCCACGAGCCTCGATCACGGCGCTGCCGGTGAGGATGCGGATGCCTTTGGCACGCGCCTCTTCCACCAGCGCGCCACGCGGGTTGCTGCGGGCGTCGGCGATGGCCACCACTTGCAGGCTGGCGTCGAGCCAGTCCAGCGCCACGCGATAGGCATGGTCGTTGTTGGTGCTCAGTACCAGTTTCTTGCCCGGTGCCACGCCATAGCGGCGCACGTAGGTGGAGACCGCGCCGGCCAGCATGTTGCCCGGTACGTCGTTGTTGCCGTAGACCAGCGGCCGTTCGCAGGCACCAGTCGCCAGCACCACGCGCTTGGCGCGGACGCGGTTGATGCGCTGGCGGACCTGGCCGATTGGCGCGCGATCACCCAGGTGGTCGGTGAGGCGCTCGTGGATGGTCAGGAAGTTATGGTCGTGGTAACCGTTCACCGTGGCGCGCGGCAACAGCACCACATCTGGCATCGACTTGAGCTCAGCAACAACAGCAGCCACCCATTCGGTCGCCGGTTTGCCATCCAGGCTCTCGCGGGAATCGAGCAGGCTGCCGCCGAACTCTTCCTGCTCGTCGGCCAGGATCACCCGCGCACCGCTGCGGGCCGCGGCCAATGCGGCGGCCAGGCCAGCAGGGCCGGCGCCGACAACCAGCACGTCGCAATGACGGTTCATGTAGTCGTAGGTGTCCGGGTCGTTCTCGGTCGGCGAGCGACCCAGGCCCGCGGCCTTGCGAATGTACTTTTCGTAAGTCATCCAGAACGATTGCGGGTACATGAAGGTTTTGTAGTAGAAGCCCGGCGGCATCAGCTTGCCGCCGACCTTGCCGAGAATACCCATCATGTCGTTGTTCACGTTCGGCCAGCCGTTGGTGCTGGTGGCGACCAACCCTTGATACAGCGCCTGTTGCGTGGCGCGCACGTTAGGGATCTGCGTGGCTTCGGTGGCGCCGATCTGCAGTACCGCGTTCGGCTCTTCGGCGCCGGCGGCAAAGATGCCACGCGGACGGGAATACTTGAAGCTGCGGCCGATGATGTCGACACCGTTGGCCAGCAGTGCAGCGGCCAGGGAATCGCCCTCGAAGCCTTTATAGGTCTGGCCGTTGAAGGTGAAGCTCAGCACTTTGTTGCGGTCGATCCGTCCGCCGTTGGACAGGCGATTGATCTGGCTCATACCTTCTCTCCCAGAGCCTGCGCGGCCGCTTTCGGACTGTCAGCCTTGTCGGTGAATTGCGGCTTTTGGCCGATCTTGTAGGTTTCCAGAATCTCGTAGGTCACGGTGTCACGGGTCACGTTGAAATACTGGCGGCAGCCGGCGACGTGGTCCCACAGCTCATGGTGCAACCCGCGCGGGTTGTCACGGAAGAACATGTAGTCGCCCCACTGCTCGTCGGTGCAGGCATTCGGATCCAGCGGACGCGGGATGTGCGCCTGGCCGGATGCATGGAATTCCTCTTCGGAGCGCAGTTCGCCGCAGTGAGGACAGAAGATGTGCAACATAGGGATTTCTCCTGTTAGTGGGCGACGGCAGCAGCGCCGTGTTCGTCGATCAGTGCACCGTTGTGGAAACGGTCGATGGAAAACGGCGCGGCCAGCGGGTGCATTTCACCCTTGGCCAGGCTTGCAGCGAAGACGTTGCCCGAGCCCGGGGTGGCCTTGAAGCCGCCAGTGCCCCAACCGCAGTTGAAGAACATGTTCGGCACCGGGGTCTTGGAAATGATCGGGCAGGCGTCCGGCGTAGTGTCGACGATGCCGCCCCATTGGCGGTTCATGCGTACACGGGACAACACCGGGAACATCTCGACGATGGCCTGAACCGTGTGTTCGATCACCGGGTACGAGCCACGCTGGCCGTAGCCGTTGTAGCCGTCGATACCGGCACCGATCACCAGGTCGCCCTTGTCGGACTGGCTGATGTAGCCGTGCACCGCGTTGGACATGATCACGCTGTCGATGATCGGCTTGATCGGCTCGGACACCAGCGCTTGCAGCGGGTGGGATTCGATCGGCAGGCGGAACCCCGCGAGCTTGGCCATGTGTCCGGAGTTACCGGCGGTGACCACGCCGACGCGCTTGGCGCCGATGAAGCCCTTGTTGGTTTCCACACCGATGCACACGCCGTTTTCCTTGCGGAAACCGATCACTTCGGTCTGCTGGATCAGGTCCACGCCCAACGCGTCCGCCGCCCGGGCAAAGCCCCAGGCCACGGCATCGTGACGGGCCACGCCGCCGCGACGCTGGACGGTGGCGCCCATCACCGGGTAGCGGGTGTTTTTCGAGCAGTCCAGGTACGGAATCTCGTCGGCCACTTGTTTGGCGTTGAGCAGCTCGCCGTCCACGCCGTTGAGGCGGTTGGCACTGACGCGACGCTCGGAATCACGAATGTCCTGCAGGGTATGGCACAGGTTGTAGACGCCACGCTGGGAGAACATCACGTTGTAGTTCAGGTCCTGGGACAGGCCTTCCCAGAGTTTCATCGCATGTTCGTACAGGTGGGCCGATTCGTCCCACAGGTAGTTGGAGCGCACGATGGTGGTGTTGCGCGCGGTGTTACCGCCGCCCAGCCAGCCCTTCTCGACCACGGCCACGTTGGTGATGCCGTGTTCCTTGGCCAGGTAGTAGGCGGTCGCCAGACCATGCCCGCCACCGCCGACAATGACCACGTCGTAGACCTTTTTCGGGGTCGGCGTGCGCCACATCCGCTGCCAGTTTTCATGATGGCTGAGAGAGTGTTTGAAGAGGCCGAAGCCCGAATAGCGTTGCATAGTGATTACTCCAAAACCGACTCAGCGATAAACCGGGAAGTCCGCGCACAGCGCCGCCACTTGCTGGGCAACATTGGCCTCGACATCGGCGTCGCCGAGATTGTCGAGGATGTCGCAGATCCAGCCGGCCAGCGTCACGCACTGGGTGACCTTGAAGCCGCGCGTGGTCACCGCCGGGGTGCCGATGCGCAGGCCCGAGGTCACGAACGGCGATTGCGGGTCGTTCGGCACGGCATTCTTGTTGACGGTGATGTGCGCGCGGCCCAGGGCGGCGTCGGCGTCCTTGCCGGTCAGGCCCTGACGGATCAGGCTGACCAGGAACAGGTGGTTATCGGTGCCGCCGGACACTACATCGTAGCCGCGCTTGATGAACACGCCAGCCATGGCCTGGGCGTTATCGATTACTTGCTGCTGGTAGGCCTTGAAGCCTGGCTCCGCCGCTTCCTTGAAGCACACCGCCTTGCCGGCGATGACGTGCATCAGCGGACCGCCCTGGGCACCGGGGAATACCGCAGCGTTGAGCTTCTTCTCGATCTCTTCGTTGGCCTTGGCCAGGATCAGGCCGCCACGCGGACCGCGCAGGGTCTTGTGAGTGGTGGTGGTGACCACGTCGGCGTAAGGCAGTGGGTTCGGGTACAGACCGGCAGCGACCAGACCGGCGACGTGGGCCATGTCGACGAACAGCAGGGCACCGACCTTGTCGGCGATCTGGCGGAAACGTGGGAAATCCAGGGTCTTGGAGTAGGCCGAGAAGCCGGCGACGATCATCTTCGGCTTGTGCTCGACCGCCAGGCGCTCGACTTCGTCGTAGTCGATCAGGCCGGTGGTGGTGTCGATGCCGTACTGAACCGCGTTGTAGAGCTTGCCCGAAGACGACACCTTGGCACCGTGGGTCAGGTGACCGCCGTGGGCCAGGCTCATGCCCAGGATGGTATCGCCGGCCTGTAGCAAGGCCAGGTACACGGCGCTGTTGGCCGAAGAACCGGAGTGCGGCTGGACGTTGGCGTAATCGGCACCGAACAACTGCTTGGCGCGCTCGATAGCCAGGGCCTCGACTTTGTCGACGTGCTCGCAGCCACCGTAGTAGCGCTTGCCCGGATAACCTTCGGCGTATTTGTTGGTCAGGCCGCTGCCCTGGGCCTGCATCACACGTTTGCTGGTGTAGTTCTCTGACGCGATCAGCTCGATGTGATCTTCCTGGCGTTGCTCCTCGGCATTCATCGCCGCCAGCAGTGCATCGTCGTAACCCTGGATCTGGTCTTGCTTGCTGAACATCGCGTCTCTCCCAGCGGCGGCGGTGCGCCTTTCGTCTCGGTGAGGCACTGACCACCGTTCGGTCGTGCCCTTTGGAAGCGATGGTATGGCCGGCGCAGGCAGGTCAAATGCCTATGGACGCCACGCAAAGGTGCGTTTACGACATGCGTTCAAAGAGTCGGAGAACAAGGCCTGTGGAACAGCCCTATGGGAGCAAGGCTTGTGGGATAACACTGTGGGAGCAAAGCTTGCTCGCGATCCAGGCGCCTCAGTCCATGGGAGACCGCGTCGCTTTCATCGCGGGCAAGCCTTGCTCCCACAGGGTTATCCCAGTGTCATCCCACAGGCCTTGCTCCCATAGGGCTATGCGGCGATCTGGCGAACCGCGAGCAACAGCAGGAAATGCGCGGGATACAGACCGTAGGCCCAGCGCCGCATGGGCGGCGGATGAAAACGACCAGCGTGTCGCAAAAGCACCAGCCCAAGCCATGGCGCAAACAGACACGCCACCAACCCGCCGATCGCCACCGCATCCCCCAGCCAGGCCGCGCCATACAGCACCCGCCACTGGTTGGCCGCCAGGCACACCAAGCCTGGCAACAACGCGAAATACCAGGGCCGGCGAAATACCAGCAACATCGCCAGCGGCAGCAGGACGCCGAAAAAACCGAACATCAGCCGCGAGGAAAACAGCGCCGCCAGCAGCAACGCCCCCGCCGCCAGCAAACGCGCTTCCAGCGTATGGGTTTGCCAACTACGCGCCACCAGCAACCCGAGGGTCAGGGTCGGCAGCACGTTCAAGGTAGCTGGCACAGGAATAAACAACCGATAAGGAATTTCGCTCACTGAGCTGAACAGCAACAGCCAGCCCAGGTAACGCCATGAGCTCGCACTGGCCCCGTTGCGCGCCAGGTTCGCCGCCATCGCCAGGCAGAACCAGGGAAACGCCAGACGTCCCGGCACATACAACCAATCGGCGGAGTAACCGACATATCGCAGATGATCGAGCACCATCGCCAACAGAGCCAACCACTTGAGCAGGTCCAAGGCTCCGTCACGTCGGTTCATGGGTACAGCCGCCCTAGGGTGTTGTGAGTTTCTGACAGAAACATCCAGTGTGTTCCCCCGCGAATCTTGGGTAAAGTGCGCACCACTATCGACCACCGCGTGCCGGACTCAAAGCACGTCGGACCACGGAATTCTCCATCCGGGAATTCTGTCAGGGATCTCTTACCCAGGACTCTCTATTTCAGGAGCAAGGCCATGACCGACAAGAGTCAACAATTCGCCAGCGACAACTATTCCGGCATTTGCCCCGAAGCCTGGGCGGCCATGGAAGAAGCCAACCAGGGTCATCAGCGGGCCTACGGCGATGATGAGTGGACCCACCGCGCGGCGGATGATTTCCGTGCCTTGTTCGAAACCGACTGCGAAGTATTCTTCGCGTTCAACGGCACCGCGGCCAACTCCCTGGCGCTGTCCTCGCTGTGCCAGAGTTACCACAGCGTGATCTGCTCGGAAACCGCCCACGTCGAAACCGACGAATGCGGCGCGCCGGAGTTCTTTTCCAATGGTTCCAAGCTGCTGGTGGCGCGCACCGAAAATGGCAAGCTGACCCCGGACTCGATCCGCGAGATCGCCCTCAAGCGCCAGGACATCCACTACCCCAAGCCCCGCGTTGTGACCCTGACCCAGGCCACGGAAGTTGGCAGCGTCTATACCCCGGAAGAAATCCGCGCCATCAGCGCCACCTGCAAGGAACTGGGGCTGAACCTGCACATGGACGGCGCACGATTCTCCAACGCCTGCGCCTTCCTCGGCTGCTCACCGGCAGACCTGACCTGGAAAGCCGGGGTGGATGTGCTGTGCTTTGGCGGGACGAAGAACGGCATGGCGGTGGGTGAAGCGATCCTGTTCTTCAACCACGACCTGGCAGAAGACTTCGACTATCGCTGCAAACAGGCCGGGCAGTTGGCCTCGAAGATGCGCTTTCTCTCGGCGCCCTGGGTCGGCCTGCTGCAAAACGACGCCTGGCTCAAGCACGCCCGGCACGCCAACCACTGCGCCCAACTGCTGGCGCAACTGGTGAGCGACATCCCAGGCGTGGAACTCATGTTCCCGGTCCAGGCCAACGGCGTATTCCTGCAACTCTCGGAACCGGCCATCGCCGCGCTGACCGCCAAGGGCTGGCGCTTCTACACCTTCATCGGCAAGGGCGGCGCGCGGTTCATGTGCTCGTGGGACACCGAAGAAGCGCGAGTGCGGGAATTGGCGGTGGATATTCGGGAAGTGATGAGCGCCTGAGGCAACGACTGACATGATGATCGTTCCCACGCTCTGCGTGGGAACGCCTCTACGGACGCTCCGCGTTCGGCTCTTGGGGACGCAGAGCGTCCCTGGCTGCATTCCCACGCAGGAGCGTGGGAATGATCATCGAGGGTGTGCGGACTATTCCCACCCGCCTCGTGCCCTCTTCGTCTATCGCCAAACGTCTCGAAGACTGCAACATGGTCATTCCCCGCAGCAAAGGAATGCATCCCATGGGCCGGAGCCGCTACGCCATCACCGAACCCGACAAGCCCCACTTTCTCACCTGCACATTGATGGAATGGCTGCCGCTGTTCATTCGCCCCTACCTCGTCGATCACTTGCTCGGATGCTGGCGCTATCAGCAAACCCATCAGAATTTGCAACTGTTCGGCTATGTCGTTCTGGAAAACCATCTGCATTTCGTTGCCCAGGCTCCGAACCTGAGCAAGTGTCTGCGTCAGTTCAAATCCTTTACGGCACGCCAGATTATCGACGACCTGCAAAGCAAAGGCGCTGAGCGAGCTTTGCAACGCCTGCGGTTCAGCAAACGAGCCCATAAGCAGGACAGGGTTTATCAGCTCTGGCAAGAAGGCTCACACGCGGAGCAGATTTATAGCGAAACGGTAATGCGCCAGAAGCTGGACTACATCCATTTCAACCCGGTGAAACGTGGATATGTGGAATTACCGGAACATTGGCGCTATTCCAGTGCGCGTAATTATGCGGGAATGGAAGGGTTGATTGAGATTCAGCGGTGGTATTAGCCCATAGACAGCAGACTGCGACGAAGCTGGGACGCAAAGCGTCCCTGGTTGCATTCCCACGCAGGAGCGTGGGAATGATCAGGTCGCGATGGCTGTGAAATCGATCGTTCCTCACGCTCTGCGTGGGAATGCAGCCCGGGACGCTCCGCGCTCCCCTTGCGCCGAGCATGTGTCAGAACTCGATCCGCACATCCCCCTTCGGCACGCTGCAGCACGACAGGATGTAACCTTCGGCCTCGTCGTCTTCGGTGATACCGCCGTTGTGATCCATCTCCACTTCCCCGCCCAGTTTCAAAACCTTGCAGGTGCCGCAGATGCCCATACCGCAGGCCTTGGGAATCATCATGCCGAGCTTGGCGGCGGCGGCGTGGACGGTTTCTCCCGGCCCCACGCGAATACTCTTGCCAGAGGCGGTGAACTCCACCAGATGTAGGTCCGCCACATCGACTTCCGGGGCGTCCGCAGCCTGTTCGGCCTGTTCCACCGCGTCGGCGCGGGCTTCCGGTGGCGTGGCGCCGAAGGACTCCTCGTGGTAACGCGTCATGTCGAAGCCAGCGGCTTCCAGCAGGCGCTTGACCGCGTTCATGTAGGGCGTCGGGCCACAGCAAAACACTTCGCGCTCCAGGAAGTCCGGCGCCATCAGCTCCAGCATCTTGTGGTTCAGATAGCCGCGATACCCGGCCCAAGGCTCGCCCAGCCCATGTTTTTCGCAGATCAGGTGCAGGTTGAAGTTATCGATCCGCGACGCCATGTGTTCCAGCTCGCGGTGATAGATGATGTCCTTGGGCGAGCGGGCGCTGTGGATAAACACCATGTCGACGTTGGCATTGGTGTCGTAGTACCAGCGCGCCATGGACATCACCGGCGTGATGCCGACACCGCCACTGAGGTAAAGCACCTTGGGGTTGGAGAAGTCGATGGCATTGAACAGGCCGACCGGCCCGTGCACCGCCAGCTCCTGGCCTTCGTGCAGGGTGTCGTGCAGCCAGTTGGAAACCTTGCCCCCCGGTACGCGCTTGATGGTCACCGAAAAACTGTAGGGCACCGACGGCGAGCTGGAGATGGTGTAGGAGCGCATGATCGGCTGACCTTCGATTTCAAGCTCCAGGGTGACGAATTGCCCCGGCTTGAAAAAGAACAGAATCGGCTGATCAGCCATGAAACAAAAGGTGCGCACATCCCAGGTTTCCTGGATGACTTTGACGCAACGGACAATGTGACGACCATTGGCCCAGGTCTGTGTGGTTACCGGGTTCAGGAAGCTGTTGGACATGCTGATCTCCACGGCCGACTGTCGGCCTCTTATGAGGCGATTCTGCGTATAGCGCGAATCGCCCATTTACCTATCTGCGACATTCACATGCTTACCGCGACCAGCCCCCAACGACCGGACCTTGCGCGTCGGGAACAGATTGGGCCATGTCGCCCATGGATAAGGTTCGCCCCCTGCGCGGCCCCACACTCGCCCCAACAGATAAATAATATTTTCTGCCTTGCGTAGCACATTTGATTAGCCACTTTCGCCGGCCACGTAGAGGGCCATGAGGATAAAACGATGGACGTCACCGCAACCCTGAGCCTGGGCGATCCGCTGGAACCCGCACGCAAGGCCACCGCGCAAATGCTGCAGGAACGCGAGCGCACTTTCTCGCTGCCGCAGCCGTTCTACTCCGATGAGCGCCTGTTTGATATCGACATGCAGGAAATCTTCCAGAAGGAATGGTTGATCGCCGGCATGACCTGCGAAATTCCGACCAAGGGCAACTACCTGACCCTGCAGGTTGGCAAGAACCCGATCATCGTGATTCGCGGCGCCGACGGCGTGGTGCATGCGTTCCACAACGTCTGCCGGCACCGGGGCTCGCGGCTGTGCACCAGCGACAAGGGCAAGGTCGCCAAGCTGGTCTGCCATTACCACCAGTGGACCTACGAGCTGGACGGTCGCCTATTGTTCGCCGGCACCGAAATGGGCGCCGATTTCGACATGAACCAGTACGGCTTGAAGCCAGTGAACGTGAAGACCGCCGGTGGCTACATCTTCATCAGCCTGGCGGAGAACCCACCGGCCATCGACGACTTCCTGGCGACCTTGACCCATTACATGGAACCCTATGACATGGAAAACACCAAGGTGGCGGTGCAAACCACCTTGATGGAAAAAGCCAACTGGAAGCTGGTGCTGGAAAACAACCGTGAGTGCTACCACTGCGGCGGCGCGCACCCGGAACTGCTCAAGACCCTGCTGGAATGGGACGACGTCACCGACCCACGGGCCGACCAGGCATTCAAGGACCATGTAGCGGCCTCCGCCGCAGCCTGGGAAGCCGAGAAAATCCCTTACGCCCACGCCAGTTTCGGCCTGCGCAACCGTATCGTGCGCATGCCGCTGCTCAAGGGCACCGTGTCGATGACCATGGACGGCAAGCAGGGCTGCGCCAAACTGATGGGCCGCATCAAGAACCCGGACCTGGGCTCGATGCGTATCCTGCACCTGCCCCACTCGTGGAACCACTGCATGGGCGACCACATCATCGTGTTCACTGTGTGGCCGATCAGCGCCCAGGAGACCATGGTCACCACCAAGTGGATCGTACACAAGGACGCGGTCGAAGGCGTGGACTACGACGTGGCACGCATGCGCCAGGTCTGGGACGCCACCAACGACCAGGACCGTCGCCTGGCCGAAGAAAACCAGCGCGGCATCAACTCCACCGCCTACCAGCCAGGCCCGTACTCCAAGACTTATGAGTTCGGCGTGGTGAACTTCGTCGACTGGTACAGCGAGCGCATGCTCAACAACCTGGGGGCGGAACCTGCGCCGTACCTCAAGGGCGTTCCGGTCCAGGGCTGACAGCAAAAGCATCGCGAGCAGGCTCGCTCCCACAAAGGATCTTTGGCGCACCGAAGATCAAATGTGGGAGCGAGCCTGCTCGCGATAGCGGCCTCACATTCACCCGATTACTGTGAAGACCACCGCACCGACCCATCCTCCCCATAAAACGTCTCGACAATCTCCTCCCCCACCAGCCGCACCTTCACATACCCGTTCAACACCCGTTCCGGGTACGCCTCATCCCCCGCCAGTTGCGTTTCCGACCACATCACCCCGGCATGTCCGTTCAACTCGCTGGTGGTGCCGTAGGGAATCGCTCCGTGCCCGGCACAGCGTGCGTGTAGCCCGCCTTGGGGCGCGTAGCAGATGCCATTGTGCAGATGCCCCCAATACCAGTAGTCCGGCTCACGCCCCAGGGCATCGCAGACCGGTTGGTAAAGCGCGGTCTTGTGGTGCCCGGAAATATCGAAGCCCTGGTGATGGCTGAGCACCATCAGCTTTTTGCGCTTGGGCAGGCTTTTCATCCAGTCGATCTGTTGCGCGTTGAGGGTGCCATCCATGTACAGATTCATCGCGTCCGAGGCGTAGGCACTGTCGAGGCCGACCACCAGCCAATCGTCGTTGTACAGGGCAAAGTAACTGGTGCCCTGTTGCACCGGGAAACGCTTGGCCAGCTCCTTGAAATAACCGTGGGCGCCGCTGTACATCTCGTGGTTGGAATTGAGCGTGAACGAGCCGTGCTTGCCCTGGGGCCAGCCGACCATGTCGACGTCCTCCTGGGAATGGGTGCCGGCGTAATACACATCGCCCAGATGGATGGTGAAGTCGGCCTCGGCCAGTTGCATCTGATTGGCGACAGCCACGGCCGGAGCATGACTGTCGAACGGTCCGGTGCCCCAGTCGCCGGCAATCGCCAACACCACGTCGCTGTCCATTTTCACCAGTGCCGGGTTAGTGGCGAACGGCGCGTGATGGCGCAGGTTCTCGATCCACTTGAGCAACGCCTCACTCCACAACAGGTCGAGCAACTCCCATTTGCGGCAACCGAGCAAGGTGCCGTCCTTGAGCACGCGGGTCGGCAGCTCGTCCTCGGTTTGCGGCAAGGCGCTGGCATTGCCAATCTTCAGGATCGAAAGACCGTGGGCCAGCTCCCACGGCACGGCCGGTTCGTCATCCGGCAGGTCGCCGTGATCGATGACGTGCCGGGCCTGATCGTGGCCACGCTGGAGCAGCTTGACGATGGCCTCGAACTCTTCGGGCTCCAGGTCGTTGACGAGTTTTTTCCAGGACATCTCCAGCCGCGTGACCAACCCGTGCAGGCGGACTTTGACCTTGTCGAACTCATGTTCCCAATGGTGCAGTAATGACATGTGAACGCTCCTTCGCAGTGCCCTGGGCTACAGGGTTTTCATGAATTCGATCAGGGCCCGTTTGTCGACATCCGACAACTGCGTGCCATACAGGTGGCCGCCGTTGTGGTTGCCTTCCAGGCGGGTGTCGTATTTGAAATCCGCCGACGCCTTCATCTGCGCGCCGCTGGTGATGAAGCCGACCTTCTCCTGGTCGTAGATATCGGAGCCGGTGTAGAACACTTGCGGCCGCAACTCGGGCGGTTGCAACAAGTCCCACAGGGTCGGCACCGAGCCGTTGTGCAGGTACGGCGCCCTTAGCCAGATGCCGTCGGTGGGGGTGTTGCTGTAGCTCTGGGTCTTGCGGTACGCGCCGAAGTCGAACGGCGGTTTCTTGAAGCCGTGGAACGCCGTCACCAGCCCGACGGTGAAGGAGTTCAGGCGATGGGGATCGGTGCCCAACTGGTCGATGTTGGTAGTGACCTGTCCTGTGTCGGCACGGCCGAAGTCGTGGCAAGCGGCACAGTTCTGCTCCCAGATCGGTTTGCCCTGGGCGACTTTCGCCTGGTCCAGGGCGAACGGCCACGCCGGCGCCTTGTGGCCCAGCAGCCAATTGGTCACCCGGTTGAAACTCGGCGGCAGCACCGATTGCGGTGTCGCGCCCACGGCCATGGCCGCCGCGTAGTTGCGTTCGTGAATCTTGTTGTTATTGCCGTCCCAATGCAGATACATCGACTCACGGGGTTTCTGGTTCCAGACCTGCGGCAAGTCCACGGTGCCGATGGTGGAGTCATCCGGGAAGCCGAACACCACCATTTTGGTCGGGTTGAAGGTATCGGTCCGCCCCGGACCTTGGGCCGGGCGCAGTTTCTGCCAGGCGTAGGCCTGCTTCTGCTTGAGTAGCCCACTCTTGGCCATCGGGATGATCAGGTAACGGTTGTACAGTTTTTCGAAAAAGCCCAGCTGGAACTTGCTGTTGATCGCCGCCATGACCGCATCTGGGGTGAATTTCGGGTCGCTGGCACAATCGTAGGCAAACCACTGGAAGGCCTGCAGTTGCAGGGTGTTGGCCGGCGCGCTGGCGACCGGAACCGCTACGTCACTGGCATTGGCCCGGTACGAGCCGGTGTGGCACAGCGCGCAGTTCGGCTCCACGGTGGGGTAGCCCAGTTGCCGCTTGGCCATGCCGATCGGCAGGTCGTTGCCGTTCTCGTAGAGAAACCCGAACACCTCGTAACCGCCGGGCTTGGGCAGTTTTTCCGGGCACATCTGCGGCAGCACGGCGAACAGGTAATAAGGGATCCGCGCTTCGATGCCCAGGCCGATGGCGGCGTATTTGTAGTGGTCCTCGTCGGAAGCGAAGTCTGGCTGGGGCACCTCTCGTATCATCTGGTACCAGGTCTGGTAGCCGATGAAACCCAGCAGCAATACCACCACCAGCGTGCCGACCTTGAAACCATGACTGTGCCAGCGCCGCGCCCAGCCGGCGCGCCACTCCCGCCAACCGGCGCAGAGCAAGGCCAGTGGACGATGGGCCACCGGGCTGCCCAGGTACAGCAGCACGCCCAGAATCAGGAACATGCTCAAGTCGCCCATCAACATCGGCACGAACAACTGACCCTGGTTGTTAGTGTTGATCAGGTAGATCCAGAACACCACCGCCACCAGCCGCGACAGCACGCACAACCACGAATGCACCACGAAACGCGGCGCGTTGAACCCCGAGGGCATGTAGAACAGGCTGATCCCCACCAGCAACATGCCGGTGTTTTCCAGCCAGGGATCGGACAGCACGGGCGGCAGGCCGAGCATGGACGTCAGCAACGCCGGCGCGAACAGCGCCGGAATCGCGAAGACCATGTTCATCACAATGCCCACCCAGATGATGCGTTGGAACCAACGGATGTAAGTGTTCATGGCATCCTTTTCCTTATTCTTGACCCTCGAGATGCGGCGCTCTGGCGACCGCCATCGCGAGCAAGCTCGCTCCCACACTGGATATGTGGCGTGCACGAATTCAGCGGCGCATAGCCCCCTGTGGGAGCGAGCTTGCTCGCGATGCAGTCGACTCGGTCTTGCGTCAACCGAGCGCCGTCTTCTCCAGGTGTTCAAGGATGATCGGGTACACATCCACCACCGCATCCTTGCCAAAAATGCAGTCGATGTGGCCGTAGCCCGGCACTTCGTGACGGCTGAACAGTTGCGGGCCGTGCATATCGCACAGTCGCTCGTACGTCTTGAGGGTGCTTTGAGGGAGGTAGCACTGGTTCTCGGCGCCGCTGATGAAGCAGATCGGCAATTTCAACCGATCGAAATGCGGCATGTAGACGTCGTTGCCCTTGAAGTCCACCAGGTGCCCCTTGCGCACGATCAGCGCCAGGTGCTCGAAGGTCTGGATGTTCGACTCACCGAACAATTCATGCAGGTTGTCGTGCAGGGTTTCGTTGAGGGTGTCGTGGCGGTACAGCGACGCATACATGAACGTGATGCGGTGGCAGACCGGGTTGGTGCAATAGCCTTGGGCCTCGATCCGGGCATAACCGTTGAGGGCCTTGTCGTAGAGTTTGTTGAACCAGCTTTCCTTGGTGTCGGCGTAGGCCGTGAGGGACTTGATGCCGATGGCATCGAGCATCCCTGGCAAATGCAAACCGGCCTTCAGTCCGGTGGCGGTGGCGACCACCGTGTCGGCGGCAATCTGTGAGCAGACCACCGAGCGAACCCCTTGCAGCCCCGCCAGCATCGACATGAAGAACGTCGTCGCACCGTAGCAATGCACCACGCACTGCACGTCACGGGCCAGCGTGGCCTGCTGGATCTGCTCGATAGCAGCCTTGAAGTCGTACTGGGCCACCTGGTCGCCGTTCCATTCATGCTTGCTGGCCGGCAGCAGGATGCTCACCCGCAAGTCCAGCAACCAGACGTCGTACTCGTGCTTGCACAGGTACTCCAGCAAGTTGGTCTGGATGGTGTCGGTGGAGAAAATATTCGACCCCACCCCCAGGCCATGCACCAGCATCACCGGGCCTTTGCTGCCCGCTTGATAGCGAGTCAGGCGTAGCTCGACGTTGTCCTCGGTCTGGAAGAAATGCACGGTCGGCGCCGGTGCGTCCAGCGGCCGCTTGCTGCGAGGCGGCGCGTCCGGATTGAAGTACACATCGCCAGCGAACACCCCGCCGTAGCTCTCCCACAAAATGCCGGCGAAGAACTTGCCGAAGCGGGCCAACGCTTCCACTCGCTCACGCTCGTTACGTGCGTTGAGCACTTTCATGGTGGTCATCTGCTTGGCGAAGTCGGCCGGCAGAATGTGCATCACCCCCGAGCCGATGACCTCGCCGCTCTTGTCCGGCCCGCGATACAGCGTGACATAGAGCGTGCTGGTGTCATGCCAGATGTTCAGCACCCCGTTGTCCTCGGGCACGGTCTTGAAGGCGCTGAAGTAATAATCGCTGCCATCCTCGGCGGTCAGTTTCATGTCGTAGTTCATGTGCCGCACATCCACCTGTTCCTGGTATTGCTCGAACAGGTTGAATACTCCGTTGCTGGCGACCAGCGGCTTGGGCGAAAGCATCGGCGCATCCAGCGTACCCACCAGGGTGGCGGCGTGTTCCGGTTCCTTGATCAGGCGATTGAGGTCGGCGGCGGTGATGGTCAGGGTGAATTCGATGGGCGAGTTATCGGCTTTGCCGCGCTTGGCCGCGGCTTCGTAAAGCGAAAGATCAGTGCCCTGAGGCTGGGTGAAGGCTGTGGAAAAGTAGCCCTTCATGGTTTCAGTGAACTGCACGCCAAGGGTCGGCGCCGCCACCGGTTTGCGCGGGGCCGAAGGCAGGGTGTAGTCGATGATCCAGCCACGATCGGCCGCCAGCAGCCCCATGTTGCGCTCGCTCACCGCCGAGATGGTCAACAACGGGTTCACCGCCAGGGAAGTCGGGATCACCGCACCGTCCGTCACGTACAGACCGGGATAGACATCCGTCCCGCTGGCACCACTGAATACCTGGCCCTTGTGGTTGACCACGCCTTGCGTCGCGTCTTCCCCCATCACGCAGCCGCCCAAGGGATGGACCGAAACGATGCTGTGCTTGAGCAGCTTGGTCCAGATCGGATTCTCGACCCAGATCCCGCCCAACGCCTTGGTGCTCTGGTGCAAACGCTCATTGCCCAGGGTCACGTTTTCCTGCTCGCCGACGCCGGGCCAGTCGATGCGCAGCTGGTCCTTGTTGTCGAGCACCATGCGCCCTTTGCCGTTGTCGTGACTCATGATCAGGTACGTCTGCATGTTATGCAGCGCGCCGTAGTACGGGCCGCGCAGAAAGCTCTCGGCTTCCCGGGCCTTGTACTTGAGGCTGGCACCCAGGCCCGTGTCGGTGGGCACGCCGATCATCCCGGCGAACGCCGCCATGCTCGGCACCATGGGCCGACCGAGTGCGCCGGGGATCGAGCCTTCCTCGATGACCATGCGGCTGCGCCAGTCACCCTCGGTACGCATGTCGATGATCGAGGTGATGCACGGTCCCACCGGCTCCAGCTCCTTGGCCGAGTGGGCGCCGAAACCGATACCGTTGATGGTCTGGTCGCAGTTGTGGCCAAACCCGAGGATGTCGCCGTTGCCGCTCATGTTCTCGCCCAGTTGACTGGACATCGACAGGCCTTTGTCCCGGGAACGCAGCATGATCTCGGTAGAGCCCAGGGTGCCGGCGGACACCACCACGATGTCGGCGCGCACGAACAGGGTTGGCGCCGAGAACAACTCGCGACCGCTGTCCAGGTACTGGAAATGCACGATCCAGCCGTCGCCGTCGCGCTCCAGGTGCCGCACCTGGGCCTGACAGAAAATCTCCGCACCATGGTTCCAGGCATCCGGCAGGTAATTCATCAGCGTGGTGTTCTTGGCCTTGTTGTTACAGCCAGAGACGCAATCCCCACAGCCGTTGCACGGCAACTGCTCGACGCCGACATGGTTCAGATTGTTGGGCAACTTGTCGAATGTCACGTTGATGGGCGGTTTGTAGAAATGTGCGTCCTGCTTGAGATAACTCGCCGACTTGCGGTTGGCGTCGAGCTTGGGCAGGTTCGGCGCCGCATCTGGGTAGGGGTTGGGCTTGAGCATTTCCCGAGCCCGCGCATAACCGTCCTTGAGCAGCGTATCGCAATGGTCACGCACCGCCTGCGGCCAGCGCGAGTCCTCGAACACACCGGGCTCCGGCTCCAGCGAAACGTTGGCGTTGATCAGCGAAGTGCCGCCCAGGCCGCAACCGACCACCACGTTCTGCTGGGCGTTGACGTGCAGGTCGAACAGTCCGGTGCGCGACCCGATGTGACCGTCCGGGTCATGCACCTGCAACTCTTCGGTGGCCGCAAGCATGGTGTTGGGGTATTCGCCGGGCTGGATCTCCCGGCCCCGCTCCAGCAGACAAACCTTGCGCCCAGCCCGGGACAGGCGTGACGCAGCAATGCCACCGCCGTAGCCGGAACCAATGACGATAACGTCGTAATGCTCCTTGATTTCGCTAATGGGGGTCGAGATCCGGGTCATGTTCAAGTCCTCTCAGGCAGATGGGGCAACTCTGCGGTTGCCTGCAAATCGACAGGCGCACGAACGCCTGGCCACTATCCCGTACGGGTTGGAGCGGCAGTCAACGGTGTTACAGGGGAAACTCAGGGCTCAACGAGGCGCTATAGACGCGCACGCTGATTGGTGGCACGACGACGTCTGCGTTTGGGTAACCGGGTGGGAGGGGTCGGAGTACAGGTCGGAGTACAGGTCGCAGCCGAGATCGGGTACCAGCAGGGGGGCTTGCTATCCATCATGCGTTCTCCCTGAACCAGATGTGGATAAAGTGGCGGTGTCCTTGTGCCATGAGTGAAGACAGCTGCCAGGGCCACGTCAAGGTGGATCCTTAGAACTGTATGAAATTTGATCTATAGCGTCTGGGCCTATACCCGCCGTGGCTCTTACGCTTTCGCAAACAAGTTATCCACATGTCCACCCACAGCTAATGGGGACAAGTGCCTCATTGCGACTGATTTTTTTAAGTAAAAGCTAAAGAAAAACCGTGACTTATGAACAAAGAGCGTTTCCTTTCCATATAGGTCAAAAACTGATCAGCCACCTGAAAGCCTTGTCTAGCCTGGCTTCTGGAGGAGAGCGAACACCTTATCCACAGAAGCGCCAACAGTGTTTGGGGGTAATTCTGACGGTTCTGTGGAAAACCGCGACTATGGCCGGTAAATCGAGGTTTTAGCGGAATTTTCCGGATAAAAATGATGGATTGATCATTTTATGATCAACCCCATGAAAGCCCCGTTCCGTATGGCTTGTAGAGGGTAGCGAACATCTTATCCACAGAAGCGCCAACAGAGATTGGGGGCAAGTAGCGTCCTGCGCTCACGCTTATTCACAAACAAAATCGAGGAAAAACCGTGAGTTAGGCTGGTTGTTTTTTAAGCGCAGGCTTGGGGAGCTTGATCTGCGTGGGGTGTGGCGAGGGGCGAACAGGTTATCCACAGAGCCGCGCACAGGGATTGTGGGTAAACACATAACCCCTGTGGGAGCGAGCTTGCTCGCGATGACCGACTAGCCGTCACCCTCATCGTTACCTGACAGACCGCTATCGCGAGCAAGCTCGCTCCCACAGAGGGCTATTGGCTCCAGAACAACCCGCCGTAATGGTTAAGGCCGATGCATCAAATACGCCTCCCCCGTCACCCGAATCAGCGGATGCGGGACGACCTGGCAGGTTTTGACGATGCCAAAACCGTGGCGCTCATAAAAGCGCCGGGCGCCGGTGTTCGCTGCGTAGTCGATCAAACTGAGGCCTTTGAGCGCCAGTTGATCGGCACGTTGTTGCGCTCGCTCGAGAAAGCGCACGCCGAGCCCCTTGTTACGCCACCCTTCATGCAGGGCCAGGCTCGATATATAGAGGGTATCGGGGACTTCCATGTCGGCGTAGGGCGCCAGGATCGGATCAGTGACGGGAGTCGCCAGCGGATCCTCACGCGTCACGTAACAATGCATCATGCCGATGACCTGTCCGCCGGCTTCTGCAATAAGGCAGTTCTGGTAGGAAAAATCGACATCCTCACGGGCATAGCGAGCAGCCCCTACCTCCAGCAGATCCTGCCCGGGCTCCGCCAGCTGGCTCCAGATGTAATCCGACGCGCCCTCTGAGGAAATCCGGAACAGACGAGCGATCTCCCGTGTATCCGTGGGCAACGCCGGACGAAATTCAACTTCCATTGATGTGGCTCCATTAGCTATCAAATAGCTTTTTTTAGGCGCAGGTTTGAGTCACGACAACATGCCAGGGCAGCGGTTTTATGGCTGGATGTTGCAGCGGGTCAGATTGGACGTTTTTTGAGCGAAGGCTTGAAAGGCCTGATTTGCGCGGTGTCTGGATAGGATCGAACAGGTTATCCACAGAGGCGCGCACAGGGATTGTGGGTAAACCTCAGCCCTTGTGGGAGCGAGCCTGCTCGCGATGGGGCCATGTCAGTCAACCTGGAGGTGAATGGAAGACCGCTATCGCGAGCAGGCTCGCTCCCACAAGGGACAAGGTGAGCCTGGATTTAGCGAACCACCCCTTCCTCAATCAGCAACTTGAGGATCGCCTCGGCGCCCGCCTCCGGGCTCACGCCTTTGAGCACCTGCCCACCTCCGCCGCTGGCCTTGGCCGTGGCGGCTTTCATGCGGTCGGCGCCGCTCTTGGCCTTGATCACTTTCAGGCGTTTGGGCCGTGGTTTGGCCGGTTGCAGGGTCGCCACCGCCAACAGGGCGTCGTCGATCACCTCGACTTCTTCAGCGTGCAACGCCCCGCGTCGGGCCGGGCCGTAGGCGCTTTGCCGGGGTTTGGGGGCCGCGTTATCCACCGTGGCGAGGAACGGCAGGCGCACTTTGAGACGTCGCCGCTGGCCGCGGGGCAAGGCTTGCAGAACCAAGGCTACGCCACTGTCGATGGATTCGACCTGGGCCAACCCCACCACCAGCGGCCAGCCGAGATTTTCCGCCAGCAGGAACGGCAACATACCTGAACCTTCGCCGGTTTCCGCCTGACTGCCGGTAAGCACCACTTGGGCTCCCGCGTCGCGCAGATAATCAGTCAGGGCCGGCAGTGCGTCGGCACCTGCGGGGTTATCCAGTACGTAGAGTTCGTCCAGGCCCATGCCCAGATAGGCGCGCAGGGCCGGTTCAGCCACGTCGCCTGCGTGCAGCACTTGCAGGTCGTTGCCAGCCAGTTGCAGGCCCAGTTCCACGGCCCGCGCATCCTGCTCGGCGCGCCGGGGCCGACCGGAGGTGGGGTGGGCGCCGATGGACACCAGGCTGATCACTTGAGTACTCATGGTTGAATCCTTAGCTTAAGCCGCATCGCGCTTGGCTTCGTTGCGGTACGCCTCTACCGCCGCGATCAAGGCCTGGAGAATCGCCGCGCTGTCGCCAATCACCGACAGGTCTGCCCGTTTGATCATGTCGCAGCCCGGATCGAGGTTGATCGCCACCACCTTGTCGCAGGCGCCGATGCCCTGCAGGTGCTGGATAGCCCCGGAAATCCCCACCGCGACGTAGACCCGCGCCGTAACCCAGGTGCCGGACGCGCCAACCTGGCGATCCCGCGCCATGAAGCCATCGTCCACCGCAACCCGCGAAGCACCCTCGGTGGCGCCCAGGGCCGCAGCGGTCTGGTGGAACAGCGCCCAGTCCTTGACCCCGTTGCCGCCGGAAAAAATGAATTCGGCTTCGGCCATCGGGATTGCGCCCGGGTCCACCGCCACCGCGCCCAGGTCTTCGATGCGCGACAAGCTGCGGGCCACGCTTGTGGATAACTCCACCGGCAAGGCTTCGTGGCGGGTTTCGCTCACCGGTTCGGCGCATTCGGCCGCGGCCAGGATCAACCGCGCCAAAGGCCGCGCCAGGTCTTGCAGGCCGGCACCGGCCCGACCGATGCACTCCTCACCCTTGACCTGCCAGACCCGCGTGGCCGGGCGCTCGCCCAGGGCTGCGGCAAACCGCCGGCCCAGTTCGCCGCCACCGGTGCGGCTGTCAGGCAGCAGCCAATGGCGTGGGTTGAATTGGTTATCCACAGCCCGCAGGCCCTGGACTCGCTGTTCCGGTGCATAACCGCTGAACGCATCGCCTTCCAATACCAGCAAGCGGTCGACACCGGCCGTGGCAAAGGTGCTTTCCTTGTGCTCGCCGAACACCACCGCCAGCACCGCGCCGCCGGTACCGGCCAATTGATGGGCCAGGCCCAGCAGATCGCGGTCGTGACTGCTGAGACGACCGCCCACCATGTCCGGCACCACGCAGATATAAAACGCCGGTTGCGGCACCTGATGCAGCGGCAATTGCACTTCAGTTGCCGCGGTGCGCTTGGTCGCGCCGCCCTGCTGGGCGCCGCTGCGGTCGATACGCTTGATGCCGTTGGGGCCGATGAATCCGACACCATGAACGTTCTTGCGGATGACACCGTTGGGACCCATCCAGCTGTGCTGGACCGGTTGCATGGCCGCGTGCAGTGGGTGCAGGCGGTTACGGGCGATCCACTCGGCGCGAGGGTCGCGGCGGATGATGTCGCTCATTAGTGCACCTCCGCAGGTTCACGTTTGGCCGGAGCCGCTGGTTTGTTCGCAACCGCGTCTTCGAGCAGAGCGTCGGCCACCAGTTCAGCGATGTCCTTGATCATCGGGCGTGGCTCAACCACCCCCTCAAGCATCGCGGTGCACTGTGGACAACCCACTGCCACCAGTTCGGCGCCGGTTTCGCGGATGTCTTCCATGCGCATATCGGGGATACGCTGCTTGCCCGGAATGTCAGTGATCGGCGCGCCGCCGCCACCGCCGCAGCAACGGGAGCGGAAACCGGAACGCTGCATCTCCTTGATCTCGATGCCCAGCGCACGCAGCACCTGGCGTGGTGCCTCGTATTCGCCGTTGTAACGGCCCAGGTAGCAGGGGTCGTGATAGGTCACGCTGTCGCCCTTGTGCTGGCCGAGGTTCAGGGCGCCGGCCTCGATGACTTCTGCCAGGTAAGTGCTGTGGTGCTGCACCCGGTAGTTGCCATCGAAGGCGCCGTATTCGTTTTTCAGTACGTGGAAGCTGTGGGGGTCGCAGGTGACGATCCGGTTGAAGCTGTATTTGCCCAGGGTCTGGATGTTGCGCTTGGCCAACAGCTGGAAGGTCGCTTCATCACCCAGGCGCCGGGCCACATCGCCGCTGTCGCGCTCTTCGAGACCGAGCACGGCAAAGTCGATGTTCGCCGCCTTGAGGACTTTGACGAAGGCGCGCAAGGTGCGCTGGTTGCGCATGTCGAAGGCACCGTCGCCGACCCAGAACAGCACGTCGGTGGACTTCACCTCGCTGAGCAGGTTCAGGTTCAGGTCCGCCGCCCAGTTCATCCGCCCGCCCGGGGCGAAGCCGCCAGGGTTGTCGGTGGCGATGAGATTTTCCAGTACTTCAGCGCCCTTGTTCGGCGTGGCGCCTTTCTCCAGGGTCAGGTGACGACGCATGTCGACGATGGCATCGACGTGCTCGATCATCATCGGGCATTCCTCGACGCACGCCCGGCAAGTGGTGCAGGACCACAGCGTCTCGGCGTCCACCAGGCCGTTGACGATTGGCTGGTGTGGATTGCCGCTGTGTTCGCCCACCGGTTTACCCCTGCCGTCAAGGGATGGGTAGGGGCTGCCGGCGAATTTCGCATCGGTGCCGCCGGCCAGGCCGACGACCATGTCCTGGATGAGTTTTTTCGGGTTCAGCGGCTGGCCGGCGGCAAAGGCCGGGCACGCGGCTTCGCACTTGCCGCACTGCACGCAAGCGTCGAAACCGAGTAACTGGTTCCAGGTGAAATCCTTGGGCTTCTCAACGCCCAACGGTGCCGCGGGGTCGTTCAGGTCCAAAGGTTTGAGACCGGTTGAGCGGCCGCCACCAAAGCGTTCGGCGCGGCGGTGCCAGGCCAGGTGCAGGGCCCCGGCAAAGGCATGTTTCATCGGCCCGCCCCAGGTCATGCCGAAGAACATTTCCGACACACCCCAAAGCACGCCCAGGCCCAACAGCGCCACCAACACCCAGCCCCCGAAGTCGGCCGGCAAGATCCCGGCGACCGGCAAGGTCACCAGGAAAAAACTGATGGAGAACGCGAACAGGCTCTTGGGCAAGCGCATCCACGGCCCTTTGGACAGCCGTGACGGTGGATTGCGACGACGCAGGGCAATGAAGATCGCGCCGCTGAACATCAGCAGCGTGGCGAACAGCAAGGCATAGCCCAGAATGCGGTTCTGCAGGCCGAAACCATGCACCAGAATCGCCAGCAGCGCCGCCAGCACAAAACCACCCGCCGTGGCGACGTGGGTGTTGGCGATGTATTTGTCCCGCGCCACCACATGGTGCAAATCCACCATGTAGCGCTTGGGCATGGCGAAAAGACCACCGATCAGGTCGACCTTGGACGGTCGCCCCCGGCGCCACATGTTCACCCGCCGCAAAGCGCCAAGGACCGCAAGGCCCAGGGCAGCGAACAGCAGGATGGGAAGAAGGGTGTTCAGCATGGTGAAGCTCCCAAAGACCTCAGGTCTTGCAGGTCGAGATGCCTTACTCGGTTCCCGTGGGAGCGAGCCTGCTCGCGATTCAGGCGCCGCGGTGCCTCAGGCAGACCGCGTTATCGTTCATCGCGAGCAGGCTCGCTCCCACAGGGCTATGTGCAAGCCGTTAGAAATCCTTGCACAACCGTAGCGCGTCGTAGATGGCGGCGTGGGTATTACGCTGCGCTACGCAATCACCGATGCGGAACAGCAGGTAACCATCGCCGCTCTGCTCCAGGCACGGTTGGGGCTTGATCGCGAACAAGGCTTCGACGTCGATCTGGCCCTTGTTGCGCGAACCTTCCTTGAGCGCGTAGTAGATTTCTTCATCCGGCCGCACGCCGTTTTCCACCACCACCTGATCCACCACGCGCTCTTCCTTGGCACCGGTGTATTCGTTCTCCAGCACCGCCACCAGCTTGTCGCCTTCGCGGTAGACCTTCTCCAGCATCATGTCCCCGGTCATGATCACTTCCTTGGGATACATGCTGCGGTAGTAAGTGGGGAACGAAGTCCCGCCAATGGCCACGCCCGGCTTGATGTCGTCGGTAACGATTTCGACTTGGCTGCCCTTGTCGGCGAGGAAGTCGGCCACCGACATGCCGGTGAATTCACAAATAGTGTCGTAGACCAGTACGTTCTTACCCGGTGCAACCTTGCCATCGAGCACGTCCCAGCTGCTGACCACCAGCCCTTCGGCGGCGCCCCAGTGTTCGTTCTGCTCGAGGAATGGATGCCCGCCGACGGCCAGCACCACCACATCCGGACGCAGGTCCATGATGGTCGCCGCGTCCGCCGCCACGCCCAGGCGCAGGTCGACTTTCAGCCGGGCCAGTTCCAGCTGGAACCAGCGGGTAATGCCGGCGATCTGGTCCCGTTGCGGGGCTTTCGAAGCGGTGGTGATCTGCCCACCAATGAATTCCTTCTTCTCGAACAGGGTCACGTCGTGGCCACGTTCGGCGGCCACACGCGCCGCTTCCATCCCGGCCGGGCCGGCACCGACGACGACCACTTTGCGCTTGGGCCCGGTGGATTTTTCGATGATGTGCGGCACGCCCATGTATTCACGGGAGGTCGCAGCGTTCTGGATGCACAGCACATCCAGGCCCTGGTACTGGCGGTCGATGCAGTAGTTGGCGCCGACGCACTGCTTGATCTGGTCGATCTGGCCCATCTTGATCTTGGCGATCAGGTGCGGGTCGGCGATGTGGGCACGGGTCATACCGACCATGTCGACGTAACCGCCCTCGAGGATCCGCGTGGCCTGGTTCGGGTCCTTGATGTTCTGCGCGTGCAGCACCGGAACCTTGACCACTTCCTTGATACCGGCGGCCAGGTGCAGGAACGGCTCCGGTGGATAACTCATGTTCGGGATAACGTTGGCCAGGGTGTTATGGGTGTCGCAACCCGAGCCCACCACACCGATGAAATCCAGCATTCCGGTGTCGTCGTAGTACTTGGCGATCTGCTTCATGTCCTCGTGGGACAGGCCGTCCGGGTGGAACTCATCACCGCAGATGCGCATGCCCACGCAGAAGTCATCGCCCACTTCGGCGCGTACGGCTTTGAGCACTTCCAGGCCGAACTTCATCCGCCCCTCGAAGCTGCCGCCCCATTCGTCGGTACGCTTGTTGACCCGTGGGCTCCAGAACTGGTCGATCATGTGCTGGTGCACGGCGGACAGCTCAACGCCGTCCAGGCCACCGGCCTTGGCACGCCGTGCCGCCTGGGCGTAGTTACCGATCACCCGCCAGATTTCTTCCGGCTCGATGGTCTTGCAGGTCGCACGGTGCACCGGCTCGCGCACGCCGGACGGCGACATCAGGGTCGGCCAGTTGAAGCCGTCCCAGCGCGAGCGACGCCCCATGTGGGTAATCTGGATCATGATCTTGACGCCATGCTTGTGCATGGCGTCGGCCAGGTTCTGGAAGTGCGGGATGATGCGGTCGGTGGACAGGTTCACCGAGCTCCACCATTCCTGCGGGCTGTCGATGGCAACCACCGACGATCCACCACAGATCGCCAGGCCGATGCCGCCCTTGGCCTTCTCTTCGTAATACTTCACGTACCGGTCGGTGGTCATGCCGCCGTCAGTGGCGTAGACCTCGGCGTGAGCGGTGCTGAGCACGCGGTTGCGGATGGTCAGTTTGCCGATCTGGATCGGCTGGAACATTGCTTCAAAAGCCATGGCGCGATCCTCGACTTACAACGGCTTGACGATGAACAGGCCGTCGTCGTGGCCTTCTTCGGAACCGCCGTAGACCTGCTCGGCCACGGTGCGGATCGAACTGCCACGGGCGGCGAGAATCTGGTCCATGGCACCAGCAAACCAGCCGGTGAACATGTAGTCGACCTTGCGTCCGACCTTGCCGTACACGTAGACGAACGCCGAGTGTTCCAGCTTGACGCTGGCGGTGCCTTTTTCCAGGTCGATGTCCTGGATCTTGAACAGGCCCCAACCGCGCTGGGACAGGCGCTTCATGTAGTGTTCGAATACCGCGACGCCTTCCAGGCCATGGCATTCGGCTTCTTTTTCACACCAGTGCCAGGCGGATTTGTAGCCGGCCTTGTAGAGAATCTCGGCGTAGGCGTCGGCGCCCAGCACTTCTTCGATGCCCATGTGGTTATTGACGAAAAAGTGCCGCGGCACGTAGAGCATCGGCAGGGCATCAGAGGTCCAGACACCGGTTTCACTGTCGACTTCGATAGGCAATTGAGGGGCGATTTTGGCCATGGAAACTTAACTCCGAAAATTCGTGGTATGCCTGCGGCGCTAATGGCCGCAGGTTAAGGATTCAGTGATGCGGCGGCTTTATTCGCCCCAGACGTCTTTCAGGACGTTGACCCAGTTCTCGCCCATGATCTTGCGCACCACCCGCTCTGGATGGCCGCGCTTGAGCAGCGTCTCGGTGAGGTTCGGGAACTCGCCCACGGTGCGGATGCCCAGGGGGTTGATGATCTTGCCGAAGCTGGTCAGCCGACGGGCATAGCCTTTGTCGTGGGTCAGCATTTCGAAGAAATCCTGACCGTGACCCTGAGTGAAATCGGTGCCGATGCCGATGGCGTCCTCACCGACGATGTTCATGGTGTATTCGATGGCCTCGGCGTAGTCGTCGATGGTCGAATCGATGCCCTTGGCCAGGAACGGCGCAAACATGGTCACGCCGACAAAACCGCCGTGGTCGGCGATGAACTTCAGCTCTTCATCGGATTTGTTGCGCGGGTGCTCCTTCAGGCCCGAGGGCAGGCAGTGGGAGTAGCAGACCGGTTTCTTCGATTCGAGGATGACCTCTTCGGAGGTCTTGGAGCCGACGTGGGACAGGTCGCACATGATGCCGACCCGATTCATCTCGGCGACGATTTCACGACCGAAGCCCGACAGGCCGCCGTCACGCTCGTAGCAGCCGGTGCCCACCAGGTTCTGGGTGTTGTAGCACATCTGCACCACGCCAACGCCGAGCTGCTTGAAGATCTCGACGTAGCCAAGCTGGTCTTCGAAAGCGTGGGCGTTCTGGAAGCCAAAGATGATGCCGGTCTTGCCTTGAGCCTTGGCGCGCTGGATATCGGCGGTGGTTTTCACCGGGATCACCAGATCGCTGTTTTCGCGGATCAGTTTCTGGCTGGCCACAATATTGTTGATGGTGGCCTGAAAACCTTCCCACACCGACACCGTGCAGTTGGCGGCAGTCAGGCCGCCCTTGCGCATGTCTTCGAACAGGTCACGGTTCCACTTGGCAATGATCAGCCCGTCGATAACGATGCTGTCGGCGTGCAATTCGGCTGGGCTCATCAGGCAGTCCCCTTTTGTCAGCGATTCATGCGCCGAATCGTGTGCCGGCGCTTTGGGGCCAGCATATGCCTCGGTGCATTGGCGACCGGGTGCAAAAACGACAGGGGAATTGCCGAAAGCGTCAATCCACGACAAAGGGCTATGAGCGGGCCACCCTACCCGTCTGTTCTTTACCCGAGGCTTACGCCAGAATCCGCCGCATCACTGGTTTTCACTGGACTCGAGCGGCAACGCAATGAAATCAATCATCCTGGCTTTGGCCCTGATCAGCACCGTCGCCCACGCGACCGAAGACACCGAACACAACCCCTGCGACGCCGTGGAAAACGACGTCCAGACCCTGGCCTGCTCGGCCTACGGCAAAGCCGCCGCCGAACAACTGCTCGCCGACAACCTGCAGAGCCTCAACGAACGCCTGCAAACCCTCTACGCCGACAACAAGGCCCAGCTCAACGACATCACCAGCAAAATCAGAGTTGCCCAGCAACTGTGGCAAAAACAACGCGATGCCGACTGCGCCATCGCCGTCTTCCCGGCCAAACCCGGCAGCGAAGCCTACAAAATCGCCGAAAACGACTGCATGGCCCAGGTGAGTGATGACCGGTCGGAGTTTTTGGAGTCGATTGGGCAGGAATAAAGGGCCGCTTACGGAGCAATATTCAGACACCGTTCATACGTTGGTCCTAGAGAAAATATAAGTCAGGATTAGCAAATCTTATAAAAGACTTATATTCTTCCATGAACACTATTCACTGGACCAGAAAGGCCGTTAAGCAGCTTCTGAAAATGCACTCTCTGCATCAGGCCCAGGTTCGGGACGCCGTTACGGCGCTCGCCGAGATGCCTGACGTGGTGAATGTCAAAGCACTTGTCGGCCATGACTACGCGTACCGCCTACGGGTGGGTAGCTATCGGGTCATGTTCGATTGGGACGGGGCGATCAAGGTCGTCAGCATTCAAGAGGTCAAGAAACGCGATGAACGTACCTACTGATATTCAGATCATAAACGACGCAAACGGGAATCCTGCATTCGTGGTCATTCCGTATGCCCAATACGTTGCGCAAAAAAAACTGGAACCTGATCTGATTCCTCATGAAGTGGTCAGTCGTATCGTCGACGGCGCCACGCCCATCCGCGCATGGCGCGAACATCTGAACTTGACCCAGGATGAGGTCGCCAGGCGCCTGGGTATTTCTCAACCGGCGTTTGCCCAGCAGGAATCAGTCGCCAAACCTCGCCGGGCAACTCGCGAAAAAATTGCCGCCGCCTTTGGTATCCATGCCGATCAGTTGGAGCTGTAAGCTGCACGCCACTATCGAGCAAAGGAATTCACATGAAAATCTGCGGCATCGAAATCAAAGGCAGCGAAGCGATCATTGCCGTTGCCTCGCTGGATCAACAGGCGTTGAGTCACGTCGCGCTGAATACCAAGAAAATCGCCCTGGACGATGATGACGAGGCCGCCAACGTCAAGGCGTTCGCCGCCCAGGTCCGGGCGTTCGTGGTGGATAACGGTATCGACCGCATCGCCATCAAGAAGCGCAGCAAGAAAGGCGAGTTCGCCGGCGGGCCGACCACGTTCAAGATCGAAGGGGTTTTCCAGTTGCTTGAGGGTTGTGAGGTGACGCTGCTGTCGCCGCAGACCATCAATGCGCAGAACAAGAAACACGACTTCGCATTGCCCGCGACGCTGAACAAGTATCAGCATGAGGCTTATAAGGCGGCGTGTTCGGCGTTGGTGAAGAAGTAAGCCTCTTTCAGCCAAACACTGGACTTGCGGCAGTTTTGTGTGTGGGAGCAAGGCTTGCCCGCGATACAGGCGCCTCGCTCTCCCATGCACCGCGCCGCTTTCGTCGCGGGCAAGCCTTGCTCCCACAGAGGTCCGAACGAGCTTGTCGCGATTGGAGCCGGTGAACATGGCGTTGCCCCCTGCCTCGGTGGTCAACGCATGCTTTCATACTCAATTATGGCGACAGGTGTAATTTATAGTCGCGAACATAGTTGAGTATAAAAACCTGTCAAACCACCTCCCGCCCATCCCCTTGGCGCCGCCGATCTTCCCGCGGGCACCGTTCAAACCTCGCCCGATAACTGCGGGTGAAGTACGACGGTGACTCGAAACCGCAGGCGATGCTCACTTCCAGCACACTCATGTCGGTCTGGCGCAACAGTTGCCGGGCCTTTTCCAGGCGCAGGCGCAGGTAGAAGTTGCTGGGAGTGTCGTTCAGGTGCAGGCGGAACAGGCGTTCGAGCTGGCGGCGGGTGACGTTGATGGATTCGGCCAGGGCCAAGGTGCTCAGGGGCGGCTCGCTGTGGGTTTCCATCTCGCCGATGACGTGCACCAGCTTCTTGTTGCGAATGCCATAGCGGCTGGCAATTTCCATGCGCTGGTGGTCTTTGCGCGGACGGATGCGGCCGAGCACGAATTGTTCGCTGACCTCAATCGCCAGTTGCGGGCCATGGGCCTGGCCGATCAGGTCCAGCATCAGGTCGATGGACGCAGTGCCGCCGGCGCAGGTGATGCGCCGGCGGTCAATTTCGAACAGTTCCTGGGTCACACTCAGCTGTGGATAAGATTCCTTGAACGCCTCGATCGCTTCCCAGTGCAGGGTTACGCGATGGCCTTCCAGCAGCCCCGCCTCAGCCAGGACCACACTGCCGGTGTCGATGCCGCCCAGGGTGACGCCCTCGTTGTCCAGCCGATGCAGCCAGCGCTCCAACGCCGGGGTCACGAACTTGAGCGGTTCGAACCCCGCCACCACCCAGAGGGTCGCGCCTTTCTTCAATGGCTCCAACGCGGCATCGGCGTTGACCGACATGCCATTGCTTGCCAGCACCGCCCCGCCATCGGCGCTCAACACATGCCAGCGGTACAACTCACCGCGAAAGCGGTTGGCGACCCGCAACGGTTCGATGGCCGAAATGAAACCGATGGCCGAAAAACCCGGCATCAACAAGAAGTAGAAATCCTGGGACATGTAGCGCACTCGGTTGGCGGGTAGCGTGCGCTCCTTGATACGCCACAGGTCGCTGCAGTGCAAGAGCGAGTCGCCGCTGTGCGTTTTGCCGGCGGACTGGCTGCGTAACTTGGCATCACCGGCGCGCAGATGCCGGAACCCATAACAAAGACTGCCGAGGAACCCGACATGAAACGACTGATCAGCTCCTGCGTTCTTGCACTCAGCACCACCACCTTCCTGAGTTCCGCTGCGATGGCAGCCGATCCCGCCGCGTGCCAGAACGTGCGCCTGGGTGTGGTCAACTGGACCGATGTCATCGCCACCAGCGCCATGACCCAAGTGTTGCTCGACGGCCTCGGCTACAAGACCAAACAGACCAGCGCCTCCCAGCAAATCATTTTCGCCGGCATCCGCGACCAGCGCCTGGACATGTTCCTGGGCTATTGGAACCCACTGATGACCCAGACCATCACCCCGTTCGTCGAGGCCAAGCAGGTCAAGGTCCTGGAGCAACCCAGCCTCAAGGACGCCCGCGCCACCCTGGCCGTGCCGACTTATCTGGCCGACAAGGGCCTGAAGACTTTCGCCGACATCGCCAAATTCGAAAAAGAGTTGGGCGGCAAGATCTACGGCATCGAGCCTGGCTCCGGCGCCAATACCCAGATCAAGGCGATGATCGCCAAGAACCAGTTCGGCCTGGGCAAATTCCAACTGGTGGAATCCAGCGAAGCCGGCATGCTCGCCGCCGTGGACCGCGCCGTGCGCCGCAAGGAAGCCGTGGTGTTCTTCGGCTGGGCGCCGCACCCGATGAACGTCAACGTGCAAATGACCTACCTCACCGGCAGCGAAGACGCCCTCGGCCCGAACGAAGGCATGGCCACCGTATGGACCGTCACCGCGCCGGACTACGCGCAAAAATGCCCGAACGTCAGCCGTCTGCTGAGCAACCTGACGTTCACCGCCGAAGACGAGAGCCGGATGATGCAGCCACTGCTGGATCACAAGGACCCGCTCGAATCGGCCAAGCAATGGCTCAAGGATAATCCGCAAGACAAGCAACGCTGGCTCGAAGGCGTTACCACCTTCGATGGCAAGCCTGCCGCCGACAACCTGAAACTGACCAGCAACTGAACAAACGCCATCCATCTGCGCAGCGCCAATCGGCTGCGCAGTGACTCATCACGCCTGTAAGGAACCTGCACCATGAACCACGACGTCATCATCACCTGCGCACTCACCGGTGCTGGCGACACGACCGCCAAAAGCCCACACGTGCCGGTCACCCCGAAACAGATCGCCGCAGCCGCCGTCGAGGCCGCCAAGGCCGGCGCCACGGTGGTCCACTGTCACGTTCGCGATCCGCAGACCGGCAAGTTCAGCCGTGACGTGGCGTTGTACCGCGAAGTGATGGAGCGCATCCGAGAGGCGGACGTGGACATCATCGTCAACCTCACCGCCGGCATGGGCGGCGATCTGGAGATCGGCGGCGGCGAAAATCCCATGGAGTTCGGCCCCAATACCGACCTGGTGGGCCCGCTGACCCGCCTGGCCCACGTCGAGGAGTTGCTGCCGGAAATCTGCACTCTGGATTGCGGCACCCTGAACTTCGGCGACGGCGACACCATTTATGTTTCCACCCCGGCGCAACTGCGGGCCGGGGCCAAGCGCATCACCGAACTGGGGGTCAAGGCCGAGCTGGAGATCTTCGACACCGGCCACCTGTGGTTCGCCAAGCAGATGATCAAGGAAGGCCTGTTGGACAACCCTCTGTTCCAGCTTTGCCTGGGCATCCCGTGGGGAGCGCCGGCCGACACCACCACCATGAAAGCCATGGTCGACAACTTGCCGGCGGACGCCGTGTGGGCCGGCTTCGGCATCGGCCGCATGCAAATGCCGATGGCGGCCCAGGCGGTGCTGCTGGGGGGCAACGTGCGGGTCGGCCTGGAAGACAACCTGTGGCTGGACAAAGGCGTGCTCGCCACCAATGGCCAACTGGTGGAACGCGCCAGCGAAATCCTCAGCCGCCTCGGCGCGCGCGTGCTCACGCCGGCGGAGGGGCGCAAGAAGATGGGTCTGACCACCCGCGGCTAAACCCAACCGACACCTTCCCCTGTGGGAGCGAGCCTGCTCGCGATAGCGGTGAAACAGGCGACTGATGTGCCGACTGACACAGCGCCATCGCGAGCAGGCTCGCTCCCACATTTAGATCAGCGAACCCTTTTCAGGAAATCACCATGAGCTTTATCACCGACATCAAGACCTTCGCCGCCCTGGGCAGCGGTGTTATCGGCAGCGGCTGGGTCAGTCGCGCCCTGGCCCATGGCCTGGACGTCGTGGCCTGGGACCCGGCGCCGGGTGCCGAGGCAGCGCTGCGCAAACGCGTGGCCAACGCTTGGGGCGCACTGGAGAAACAAGGCCTGGCACCCGGTGCCTCCCAGGATCGGCTGCGCTTTGTCGCGACCATCGAAGAATGCGTGCGCGACGCCGATTTCATCCAGGAAAGCGCCCCCGAGCGCCTGGAGCTGAAGCTCGAGCTGCACGGCCAGATCAGCGCCGCCGCCAAGCCCAATGCGCTGATTGGTTCCAGCACATCGGGACTGCTGCCAAGCGAGTTCTATGAAGGTTCCACCCACCCGGAACGCTGCGTGGTCGGGCACCCGTTCAACCCGGTCTACCTGTTGCCGCTGGTGGAAGTCGTCGGCGGCAAAAACACCGCGCCCGAAGCGGTGCAAGCGGCGATGAAAGTCTACGAATCCCTCGGCATGCGCCCACTGCATGTACGCAAGGAAGTGCCCGGTTTCATTGCCGACCGGTTGCTCGAAGCGCTTTGGCGCGAAGCCCTGCACCTGGTCAACGACGGTGTGGCTACCACCGGCGAAATCGACGATGCCATCCGTTTTGGCGCCGGCTTGCGCTGGTCGTTCATGGGCACGTTCCTGACTTACACACTGGCCGGTGGCGATGCCGGAATGCGCCATTTCATGGCTCAATTCGGCCCTGCGTTGCAGTTGCCGTGGACCTACCTGCCGGCGCCGGAGCTGACCGACAAGCTGATCGACGATGTGGTGGACGGCACGAGCGAGCAACTGGGCAGCCGCAGCATCTCGGCCCTGGAGCGCTATCGTGATGATTGCCTGCTGGCAGTGCTGGAAGCGGTGAAGACCACCAAAGAAAAGCATGGGATGGCCTTCAGCGAGTAAACCTTGGTTTTTTGGATCAGCAGGTCTGGCCCCATCGCGAGCAGGCTCGCTCCCACAGGATTTGAGGTGTGAATGCGATCTGTCTCACCCAGAAGTTCATTGTGGGAGCGAGCCTGCTCGCGATAACGCCAGCCCAGTCACCACAACTGTCGGAACCAGAAACATGCCCACCCTCACCACCTACCAAACCCGCATCCTCCCCGAATGGGTCGATTACAACGGCCATCTGCGCGATGCCTTTTACCTGTTGATCTTCAGCTACGCGACCGACGCACTGATGGATCACCTGGGCATGGACAGCCAGAACCGCGAAGCCAGCGGCCACTCGCTGTTCACCCTCGAACTGCACTTGAACTACCTGCACGAAGTGAAGCTCGACGCCCAGGTCGAGGTGCGTACACAGATCATCGGCCACGACGCCAAACGCCTGCATCTCTACCACAGCCTGCACCTGGTCGGCGGCGATAAGGAACTGGCCGGAAACGAGCAGATGCTGCTGCACGTCGACCTGGCTGGCCCGCGCTCGGCGCCCTTCACGGAACAGACCCTGGGCAAGCTCAAAGCCCTGCTCACGGAGCAATCCGACCTGTCGCCGCCGGCCTATATCGGCCGGGTCATCGCATTGCCGCCGGCCCGATAAAACCCGAACAGGAG
This sequence comes from Pseudomonas sp. N-137, assembly GCF_034555295.1. Classification (NCBI taxonomy): domain Bacteria; kingdom Pseudomonadati; phylum Pseudomonadota; class Gammaproteobacteria; order Pseudomonadales; family Pseudomonadaceae; genus Pseudomonas; species Pseudomonas sp. N-137. The sequence goes on along the minus strand of NZ_JAXUDQ010000031.1, from coordinate 55,537 downwards.
ATCGCCATGAACACCGCCGCCGCTTTTGCCGACTTCCGCCGTTATCCCCTGATCTGTGCATTGACCGCAGTGACGCCCTTGACCGACCGGGTGCAGGTCACCTGGGCCGACGGTCGGATCAGCCCCTTCCATCATCAGTGGCTGCGGGACAACTGCCCCTGCCCACAGTGCGTCTACACCGTGACCCGCGAGCAGGTGCTGGAAATCGTCGATGTACCTGAAGACCTGGCCCCCCGTGCGACCCGTCTCGACAGTGAAGGCTGCCTGTGCGTGGATTGGCAGGACGGCCACCAAAGCCGTTTCGACCCAGGCTGGCTGCGTGCCCATGCCTACGATGATCAGTCCAGGGCTGAACGCCTGGCGAGCAAGCCCAAGCGCCAGCTCTGGCGGCACGACCTGCAACTGCCGGTGTTTGATTACCAGGCGCTGATGGACGACACCGATACGTTGTTGCAATGGTTGCTGGCGGTGCGCGACATCGGCCTGACCCAGGTGCGCGGCGTACCCACCGAACCCGGCTCGCTGAAACTGATCGCCCAGCAGATTTCGTTCATCCGCCAGAGCAACTTCGGCGTGCTGTTCAACGTGCAATCCAAGGCCGATGCCGACAGTAACGCCTACACCGCTTTCAACCTGCCACTGCACAGCGACCTACCCACCCGGGAGCTGCAACCAGGATTACAGTTTCTGCATTGCCTGGTGAATGACGCCGACGGCGGCGAGAGCCTATTTGTCGACGGTTTCGCCATCGCCGAGGCGCTGCGCCAGGAAGACCCCGAGGCCTTTGCCGCGCTGTGTGAAATCCCGGTGGAGTTTCGCAACAAGGACCGCCACAGTGATTACCGCTGCCTGGCGCCCATTATCGCGCTGGATGCCCTGGGACAGGTCTCGGAGATCCGCATGGCGAACTTTCTGCGCGGGCCGTTCGACACCTCGGTCGAGCAGATGCCCAGGCTCTACCGTGCCTACCGCCGCTTCATAGCGCTGACTCGCGAGCCGCAGTTCCGCCTGATGCAAAGGCTTGAACCCGGCCAACTGTGGTGTTTCGACAACCGCCGTACCCTGCACGCCCGCAATGCCTTCGACCCGGCCACCGGAGCTCGACATTTCCAAGGGTGCTATGTGGATCGCGATGAGTTGCTGTCGAAGATTCTGGTGTTGCAACGGTAGACCGCGTCATCGTTCATCGCGAGCAGGCTCGCTCCCACAGACCTTGTGCACGACACAGAGCCCCTGTGGGAGCGAGCCTGCTCGCGATAGCGGTCTGTCCGACACCCCATCACCCTCTGATTCACCCAGGCAAAAAAATCCCCGATCAAGCCGTGACTGGATCGGGGCAGTTGCGTTACTGGAGGAGCTGTTGCGCGAGGGTGACCAAACCGTCGTGATTCAGCTTGGGGCCAGTGTGCCCAGTCCAGGCCTGGGCAAGTTAGCCGAAAACGACGCCCCCATAGTCATTCATGACATCGCGACCATTTGCCCTTGCCGCCGCTTCGGCCGGCTACCAGAATCGAGTCACGACCCCAATCCCTGAACAAGGAAAAGCGTCATGATGTACGCCGATTTGATCGACCAGGAAGACCTGCTGGGCCAGCTCAAGGCCCTGGGGCTGCAAATACCCAGCGGCTCCACCGCCGAACAGGCCTGCGAGTGTGCGGTGCGCGGGCTGGACACGGCCCGCGCCAATGAACTGCGCAAGATGGTCAAGGACATGTACATCAGCGGCGCCACCATCCTGCCCGCCGTGCGCCGGGCGATTGATCTGCAGCTGCTGCCGGCTTTGGCGGAGTATCAGAAAAACCAGAACGTCTGAAAAACCTATCGCGAGCAGGCTCACTCCCACAGTGATTCGGTGTCGATCACAGAACCTGTGGGAGCGAGCCTGCTCGCGATTGACGGCGCCTCGGTCTTAGAGCCTCACACTGGCAAACGTCGACTCATTACGTGCCTGGCTCAACGCTGACAACGGGCCAGACAATGGCGACAGCACCAGCGCCTGTGGCAGCGGCATCATCGCTACCTGCTGCGCGGTGTTGGAGCCGACGCGCTCGTCGCGCGGTGGAATGCCGAAGTATTCGCGGTAGCACTTGGAGAAGTGCGGCGTGGAGACGAAACCGCACACCGACGCCACTTCGATGATCGACATCGGCGTCTGCTTGAGCAGTTGCCGCGCCCGGATCAGCCGCAGCTTGAGGTAATAGCGCGACGGCGAGCAATGCAGGTATTTCTGGAACAAGCGCTCCAACTGGCGCCGGGAGACGGCGACGTACACCGCCAGTTCGTCCAGGTCGATCGGCTCTTCGAGATTGGCTTCCATCAGCGCGACGATTTCCTGCAACTTCGGCTGATTGGTGCCCAGCATGTGCTTGAGTGGCACGCGCTGGTGATCCTGCTCGTTGCGAATGCGCTCATAGACAAACATTTCGGAGATCGCTGCCGACAACTCGCGGCCGTGATCGCGGCTGATCAGGTGCAGCATCATGTCCAGTGGCGCGGTGCCGCCGGAACTGGTGAAGCGGTTGCGGTCGAGGGTGAACAGACGGGTGCTCATAGATACCCGCGGAAAGGCTTCCTGCATTGCCGCCAGACATTCCCAGTGCACACTGCAATCGAAGCCATCCAGCAGACCCGCGCAGGCCAAGGCCCAACTGCCGGTGCAGACCGCGCCGAGGCGCCGGGACTGACGGGCCTGGCTCTGCAGCCATGACACGTGTTCACGGGTGACGGTGCGCTGAATGCCCACGCCGCCACACACAATGACGGTGTCGATGGGCGGCGCTTTGTGCATGGCCGCGTCCGGCGTGATTTGCAAGCCATCACTGGCCCAGACCTGGCCGCCATCAACAGTGAGGGTGGTCCAGCGATACAGCTCACGACCGGACAGCTGGTTGGCCATGCGCAGCGGCTCCACCGCGGACGCCAGGGAAATGAGCGTGAAATTGTCCAGCAGCAAAAAGCCGATGGATTGAGGCGCACGGTTCTGGGGTTGGGCCCCTGAGTTGGACGTCGTCATCGCGGTATCTCCTCACACAAAGCAAGTGATGGCCTCAGGCGGAGGCTCTTTTTATTGGTTGTTGCCCTCGGTCTCTACGCAAGAGACGGGCTTTGCATCGATAGAGCAATTGCCATGCCTAAATTGAATGCGTGTTCAATAAATCCTGAAAACGACATTGCGGCCAGTCTAAATAAGGCATGCAATGAGTGTGGGTTATAGGTGCCATCAGGGGCGGCAGGCACCCGCCACCGTTGGCCGTGAGCAGAACGGTAGCACTTGTGGGAACTGGGCTGCGCCACTTGCGCAACCGGTATCACCACAGGTGAGAATGACGAACGGTCGAGGGACGAACAGCGGTGGGTCCGACAAACGGTGTCATGTCTGTTTGCGACGCGCTAAAAGGTGGCGCGTTTGTGGATCGGTGGGCATTTTGTGAGCGATATGCGATCGCCTCGGGCGAGGCGATCAGCACTCCACCGCACTGACCGCCAGTCCACCGCGCGATGTCTCTTTATATTTGTCATGCATGTCGGCGCCGGTATCGCGCATGGTGCGGATCACCCGGTCCAGAGAGATGAAGTGCTGGCCGTCTCCGCGCAGCGCCATCTGCGCGGCGTTGATGGCTTTCACCGCGGCTATCGCGTTGCGCTCGATACACGGCACCTGTACCAGGCCGCCCACCGGATCGCAGGTCAGGCCAAGGTTGTGCTCCAGGCCGATTTCCGCCGCGTTGCACAGTTGCTCAGGCGTCGCACCGAGGATCTCCGCCAGGCCGGCCGCCGCCATGGCGCAGGCCGAGCCCACCTCTCCTTGGCAACCGACTTCGGCACCGGAGATAGAGGCGTTCTTTTTACACAGGATGCCCACCGCCGCCGCGCCGAGGAAGTAATCCACGACGTTGGCATCGGTGACCGCTTCGCTGAATTTCATGAAGTAATGCAGCACCGCCGGAATGATCCCCGCCGCACCATTGGTCGGGGCCGTGACCATGCGCCCACCGGCGGCGTTTTCTTCATTGACCGCCAGGGCGAACAGGTTGACCCATTCCATGGCGCTGAGCGTCGAGCCGATGACATTGGGCTTGTTCAGCTCTTGCAGGCTGCGGTGTAACTTGGCCGCTCGCCGGCGCACATTCAAACCGCCGGGCAAGATGCCCTCATGCTTGAGACCCTGCTCGACGCAATCCTGCATCGCCCGCCAGAGTTTCATCAGGCCGCTGCGGATCTCCTCCTCCGAGCGCCAGACCTTTTCGTTGGCCATCATGAGCTCGGCCACCCGAAGGTTGTGGGTGCTACACAACTGGAGCAGTTCTTCGGCACTGGAAAAATCGTAAGGCAGTTCAGTGACGTCCAGATCCACCACGCCGCTGGACGCCTGGGCCTGATCGACGACGAAGCCACCGCCGACTGAATAATAGGTGTCGCGGTGCAACTCGCCGTGGTCACCCTCGGCCACCAGCGTCATCGCGTTGGGGTGGAACGGCAGGTTTTCGTCGAGCAGGCGCATATCCCGGGACCAGACGAAAGGCACCGGCAGGCGACCGTCCAGCAGCAGGGTCTGGGTTTGGCGCAACAACTCGATGCGCGGGCCAATCTGCGACGGATCGATCGCGTCTGGCCACTCGCCCATCAAACCCATGATCACCGCGTTGTCACTGCCATGGCCGATGCCTGTTGCTGACAACGAGCCGAACAGCTGCACCTCGACCCGACGCACATCGCGCAGCAACGACTTCGCGCGCATCGCTTCAACGAACAGCGCTGCAGCGCGCATGGGCCCCACGGTGTGGGAACTGGACGGGCCGATACCAATTTTGAACAGGTCGAACACGCTGATTGCCATTGCCGAGAACCTCCAGAACAGGCACATCCGGGCGCAGGAGCGCCCGGTGGCGGAGCTGCTACGCTCAACGCCGGGATGCCCGCATCATCCGGCTTTTGCCAGGGCGTTCGACGTCTGACACCGACGCAATCATGCCCACCGACGTCGCCCGCCCTTTGCCCCGGTTTTACGACGTTTTTTGCGTATCAGAGGCCAGCCAAGGGTGAAAAAAATCTGTAAACGACGTCACTGACACTGGATGCGACCCTCCCTGTACTGGATACGACGCACCCTGTAGGCGACAGATTTGCACTGGTACATGATCGGTTACGGCTCGTTTGCAAGGCCGCGTGTCGAAGAGTGCCCACGCGCCACCAACCGCAACCCCAATAAGCGCGGTGGTCCTGACCGGACACCGCCGATAAAACACCAGGAGTCCACCCATGAAAGGTTCCACGCCGTTGTTGTTGGCCGCCATGCTGAGTCTTCCGATGCTGGCCAACGCTGCTGAACCCGCGCAGTGCAGCACCGTCAACTTCTCCGATGTCGGCTGGACCGACATCACCGTGACCACCGCCACCACCAGCGTGGTACTTGAGGCCCTGGGCTACAAAACCAAGACCACCATGATTTCCGTACCGGTGACCTACAAGTCCCTGGCCGACGGCAAGAACATGGATGTGTTCCTCGGCAACTGGATGCCGACGATGGAAAACGACATCAAGGCCTACCGCGAAGCCGGCACCGTGGATACGGTGCGGGCCAACCTGGAGAACGCCAAGTACACCCTGGCGGTGCCCGAAGAGCTCTATAACAAAGGGCTGAAGGATTTCGCCGACATCGCCAAGTTCAAGAAGGAACTGGACGGCAAGATCTACGGCATCGAACCGGGTAACGACGGCAACCGCCTGATCCAGAGCATGATCGACAAGAATGCCTTCGGCCTGAAGGACGCCGGCTTCAAGATCGTCGAGTCCAGCGAAGCCGGCATGTTGTCACAGGTCGATCGCGCCGAGCGCCGCAGCACCGCCGTGGTGTTCCTGGGCTGGGAACCTCATCCGATGAACACCCGCTTCAAAATGAAGTACCTCACCGGTGGTGACGAGTACTTCGGTCCGAATTTCGGCCAGGCAACCATCTACACCAATACCCGCAAAGGCTACGTCCAGGAATGCAGCAACGTAGGTCAGTTGTTGAAAAACCTGACCTTCACCCTGGACATGGAAAGCACGCTGATGGGCAACGTGCTTGACGACAAGATGAAGCCTGACGCAGCCGCCAAGGCCTGGCTGAAGAAAAACCCACAGGTACTCGATACCTGGCTCGCTGGCGTGACCACCATTGACGGTAAACCCGGCCTGGAAGCCGTGAAAGCCAAGCTTGCGCAGTAATGCTTTTATGCCGGGCGGGTTCGCTCGTCCGGGCTGTTTATTCCTTGCATGCGGATGTTCACTACCATGCTGATTGATCAGAAAATACCCTTGGGCCAGTACATTGCGGGCTTTGTCGACTGGTTGACGCAACACGGCGCCAACACATTCGATGCCATCGCCTTGTCACTGGAAACGATGATTCACGGCGTGACGTTTGCGCTGACCTGGTTCAACCCGCTTGTCTTGATCGGCCTCATCGCTCTACTGGCGCATTTTATCCAGCGCAAGTGGGGCCTGACGGTCTTCGTTATCGCAGCCTTTCTGCTTATCCTGAACCTGGGTTACTGGCAGGAAACCATGGAAACCCTGGCCCAGGTGCTGTTCGCGACCCTGGTCTGTGTCTTGATCGGCGTGCCGCTGGGCATTGTTGCCGCGCACAAGCCGCTGTTCTACACCATGATGCGTCCGGTGCTCGATCTGATGCAGACCGTACCGACCTTCGTTTACCTCATTCCTACCCTGACCCTTTTCGGGCTGGGTGTGGTCCCCGGTCTGATCTCGACGGTGGTGTTCGCGATTGCCGCGCCCATCCGCTTGACCTACCTGGGTATCCGCGACGTTCCGGACGAACTGATGGACGCCGGCAAAGCCTTCGGCTGCTCCCGTCGCCAACTGCTGTCCCGTATCGAACTGCCCCATGCGATGCCCAGCATCGCGGCCGGTATCACCCAATGCATCATGCTGTCGTTGTCGATGGTGGTCATCGCCGCGCTGGTGGGTGCCGACGGCCTGGGCAAACCCGTGGTCAACGCACTGAACACCGCTGATATCGCCCTGGGCTTCGAAGCAGGCCTGGCGATCGTATTGCTGGCAATCATGCTCGACCGAATCTGCAAGCAACCCGACGCCAAAGTAGGGGGTGACGCATGAGCATAATCCGCTTCGAAGAGGTCGACGTGATCTTCTCCAAAGATCCACGTGAAGCCCTCAAGCTGCTCGACCAAGGCATGACACGCAACGAAATCCTGAAGAAAACCGGGCAAATCGTCGGTGTGGAAAAAGCCAGCCTGGACATTGAAAAAGGCGAAATCTGCGTACTGATGGGGCTTTCCGGCTCCGGTAAATCCAGCCTGCTGCGTTGCATCAACGGCTTGAACACCGTCAGTCGCGGGAAGTTGTTCGTCGAGCATGAAGGCCGGCAGATCGACATCGCCTCCTGCAGCCCGGCCGAACTGAAGATGATGCGCACCAAGCGCATCGCCATGGTGTTCCAGAAGTTCGCCCTGATGCCCTGGCTGACGGTGCGCGAGAACATCAGCTTCGGCCTGGAAATGCAGGGCCGGCCGGAAAAGGAACGCAAGAAGCTGGTGGATGAAAAACTTGAGCTGGTGGGCCTGACCCAGTGGCGCAACAAGAAACCTGACGAGTTGTCCGGCGGCATGCAGCAACGGGTCGGCCTGGCCCGCGCCCTGGCGATGGACGCCGATATCCTGCTGATGGACGAACCTTTCTCGGCCCTCGACCCACTGATCCGCCAGGGCTTGCAGGACGAATTGCTGGAATTGCAACGCAAACTGAGCAAGACCATCGTGTTCGTCAGCCATGACCTGGACGAAGCCTTGAAGCTGGGCAGCCGGATCGCGATCATGAAAGACGGCCGGATCATCCAGTACAGCAAGCCGGAAGAAATCGTGCTGAACCCGGCCGACGATTACGTGCGCACCTTCGTCGCCCACACCAACCCGCTCAACGTGCTCTGTGGCCGCAGCCTGATGCGCACCCTGGACAACTGCAAGCGCATCAACGGTTCGGTGTGCCTGGATCCGGGCGGCGACTCCTGGCTCGATCTGGCCGAAGGCAACACCATCAAGGGCGCCCGCCAAAACGGAGCGGTGCTGGACCTGCAAAACTGGGCCCCGGGCCAAGCCGTCGAAGGCCTGGGCCGTCGTCCGACCCTGGTGGACTCCAACATCGGCATGCGCGACGCGCTGCAGATTCGCTACCAGACCGGCAACAAACTGGTGCTTCACGACAACCAACAGGTCGTCGGGATTCTTGGCGACAGTGAGCTGTACCACGCACTGCTCGGCAAAAACCTGGGCTAAGCGAAACCGAAAAAAACGCCGCGAGACGATCGCGGCGTTTTTGTTTGGGTGATTCTGAACTGCTGACCGGCTTGACTTGGAATGCAAATCCCCTCACCACAACAGTATTCCAGCGATCAAGCGCATTTGGCCTACATGCCAACCGACGAGTGTTATAAAGACATCCCCAAAAGTCCTCGCCCCGGCAAATAGCGACGACTTGTCATAGAACTTATTTTTGTTGATTGAACGTTCAATCAAAACAAAATAGACTGGCCTTCATTCCGATAGACAACACTCATCCATCGGATGGCCTAAGGAGATGTACCAGATGCCCAAGGTCGGTATGCAACCCATCCGCCGCCAGCAATTGATCGAAGCCACTATGCAAGCGGTCGATCAGGTCGGGATGGGGGACGCCAGCATTGCGCTGATCGCCCGTTTGGCCGGTGTCTCCAACGGCATCATCAGCCACTACTTCAAGGACAAGAATGGCCTGATCGCGGCCACGGCCCAGTACCTGATGAGTGTCCTGAGCGAGAACGTCACTGCACGCCGTCAGGCGCTGGAGGACCCAAGCCCAAGGGCTCACCTGCAGGTGATCATCGAAGGCAACTTCGACGCCAGCCAGGTCAATGGCCCGGCAATGAAAACCTGGTTGGCCTTTTGGGCCACCAGCATGCACCACCCGTCTTTGCACAGGTTGCAGCGGATCAACGATCACCGTCTGTATTCCAACCTGTGTTGCCAGTTCCGCCGCGTGTTGCCCCTCGATGAGGCACGCAGCGCGGCACGGGGCCTGGCCGCGTTGATTGACGGTTTGTGGCTGCGCGGGGCGCTGTCGGGAGACGCGTTCGATACCGCCCAGGCGCACCGGATCGCTTACGAATACATGGATTTCCAATTGGCCAAGGCAGGGGTAACAGAGCACACAGAACCGCTCGATTCCTGAACCGCCACCGAACCGCGTAGTCAGCTGTAGACGACACGCCACGGTGGTCAGCCAACCACTCATGCACTTGCGAGGACTTTATGGCCCGTTTCGAACTGCAAAAACTCTACATCGATGGCGCGTACAGCGATGCCAGCGGCGACGCCACTTTCGAAGCCATCAACCCGGCCAACGGTGAAGTACTCGCCCAGGTGCAGCGGGCCACCAAAGAAGACGTCGAGCGCGCCGTGGTCAGCGCCGAAAAAGGCCAGAAAGTCTGGGCCGCCATGACCGCCATGCAGCGTTCACGCATCCTGCGCCGCGCCGTAGAGATCCTGCGCGAGCGCAACGATGAGTTGGCCGCCCTGGAAACCCTCGACACTGGCAAAGCCTATTCCGAAACCCGCTACGTCGACATCGTCACCGGCGCCGACGTGCTGGAATACTACGCCGGCCTGGTGCCCGCCATCGAAGGCGAGCAGGTGCCGCTGCGCACCACTTCGTTTGTCTACACCCGTCGCGAACCCCTGGGCGTGGTGGCCGGCATCGGCGCGTGGAACTACCCGATCCAGATCGCGTTGTGGAAATCGGCACCGGCCCTGGCCGCTGGCAACGCGATGATCTTCAAGCCGAGCGAAGTCACCTCGCTGACCACCCTGAAACTGGCCGAGATCTACACCGAAGCCGGCGTTCCAGCGGGGGTGTTCAACGTGCTGACGGGCAGCGGCCGTGAAGTCGGCACCTGGCTGACCGAGCACCCGCGCATCGAGAAAATCTCGTTCACCGGCGGCACCGACACCGGCAAGAAAGTCATGGCCAGCGCCTCGAGCTCGTCGCTCAAGGACGTGACCATGGAACTGGGCGGCAAGTCACCGCTGATCATCTTCGACGACGCCGACCTGGATCGTGCTGCCGACACCGCGATGATGGCCAACTTCTACAGCTCCGGCCAGGTCTGCACCAACGGCACCCGGGTGTTCGTGCCGAGCCATCTCAAGGCAGCTTTCGAAGCCAAGATCGCCGAGCGCGTGGCACGTATTCGCATCGGCAATCCAGAAGATGAAAACACCAACTTCGGGCCGCTGGTCAGCTTCGCCCACATGGAAAGCGTGTTGGGCTACATCGAGAAAGGCAAGGCCGAGGGCGCGCGCCTGCTGTGCGGCGGCGGTCGTTTGACTGAAGGCGAATTGGCCAAGGGCGCGTTCGTCGCCCCGACCGTGTTCACCGATTGCACCGACGAGATGACCATCGTGCGCGAAGAAATCTTTGGTCCGGTGATGAGCATCCTCACCTATGAAACCGAAGAAGAAGTGATCCGCCGCGCCAACGACACCGACTTCGGCCTGGCCGCCGGCGTCGTGACCCGCGACCTGAACCGCGCGCACCGGGTGATTCATCAGCTCGAAGCCGGCATCTGCTGGATCAACGCCTGGGGCGAATCGGCCGCCGAAATGCCGGTCGGCGGTTACAAGCAATCGGGCGTGGGCCGGGAGAACGGCATCAGTTCGCTGAACAACTTCACCCGTATCAAATCGGTACAGGTCGAACTGGGCGATTACGCGTCGGTGTTCTGATCTGACATGAGGCCTTGAGTGAACGCCGTTGTGGCGAGGGGATTTATCCCCGTGGGGCTGCGTAGCAGCCCCCTCCCCAAGGCCCCCCATTCTTCAGACAAACCCAGTCGCTGATTTACGACTGCTGCGCAGCCGAACGGGGATAAATCCCCTCGCCACAGGTTGCGCGGCGTCAAGGCAATCGCGACCTGACCCCAATTCAAAAAGAGGGTGCATTTCATGTCCCAAGAATTCGATTACATCATCATTGGTGCCGGTTCGGCCGGTAACACCCTGGCCACCCGCCTGACCGAAGACGAAGGCGTCACCGTCCTGCTGCTCGAAGCCGGTGGGCCGGACTATCGCCTGGATTTCCGCACGCAAATGCCCGCCGCCCTGGCGTTCCCGCTGCAGGGTCGTCGCTACAACTGGGCCTACGAGACCGACCCTGAGCCGCACATGAACGGCCGTCGCATGGAATGCGGTCGCGGCAAGGGCCTGGGCGGCTCTTCGCTGATCAACGGTATGTGCTACATCCGCGGCAACGCCCTGGACTACGACAATTGGGCCAAGCTGCCGGGCCTGGAAGACTGGGCCTACCTGGACTGCCTGCCGTATTTTCGCAAAGCCGAAACCCGCGACATCGGCCCGAACGACTACCACGGTGGTGACGGCCCGGTCAGCGTGACCACGCCCAAGGCCGGCAACAACCCGCTGTTCCATGCCATGGTCGAAGCCGGCGTTCAGGCCGGTTACCCGCGCACCGAAGACCTCAACGGTTATCAGCAGGAAGGTTTCGGCCCGATGGACCGTACCGTCACGCCCAATGGTCGTCGCGCCAGCACCGCGCGCGGTTACCTGGACGTGGCCAAGAAGCGCTCGACACTGACCATCGTCACCCATGCCCTGACCGACAAGATCGTGTTCGAAGGCAAACGTGCGGTCGGCGTGCGTTATCTGGTGGGCGCTGCTGAAGAGCGCGTCGAGGCCCGCGCCCGCAAGGAAGTATTGCTCTGCTCCGGCGCCATCGCCTCGCCGCAGATTTTGCAACGCTCCGGCGTCGGCCCGGCCAAACTGCTGGAAAGCCTCGACATCCCGGTGGTCCATGACCTGCCAGGCGTCGGTGAAAACCTCCAGGACCACCTGGAGCTGTACCTGCAATACGCCTGCACCCAGCCGGTTTCGCTGTACCCGTCGCTGCTCTGGTACAACCAGCCGGCCATCGGTGCCGAATGGCTGTTCAACGGCACCGGCATCGGCGCCAGCAACCAGTTCGAAGCCGGCGGTTTCATCCGCACCCGCCCGGACTTCGATTGGCCGAACATCCAGTATCACTTCCTGCCGGTGGCAATTAACTACAACGGTAGCAACGGCGTGAAGGAACACGGTTTCCAGGCACACATGGGCTCCATGCGTTCGCCAAGCCGTGGCCGGATCCAGGCCAAGTCCAAGGATCCGCGCCAGCACCCGAGCATCCTGTTCAACTACATGGCCACCGAGCAGGACTGGCAGGAGTTTCGCGACGGCATCCGCCTGACCCGCGAGATCATGCAGCAGCCGGCGCTCGACCCGTTCCGCGGTCGCGAAATCAGTCCGGGCATCGAGGTGCAGACTGACGAGCAGTTGGACCAGTTCATCCGCGAGCACGCCGAAACCGCTTTCCACCCGTCCTGCTCGTGCAAGATGGGCACCGACGACATGGCGGTGGTGGACGGCGAAGGCCGCGTGCATGGCATGCAAGGGCTGCGCGTGGTCGATGCCTCGATCATGCCGATCATCACCACCGGCAACCTGAATGCGCCAACGATCATGATCGCCGAGAAAATCGCCGACAAGATCCGTGGCCGCCAGCCACTGCCACGCAGCACCGCGCCGTACTACGTGGCCGGCGACGCGCCGGTGCGCGGCAAGCCAATGCGCGAGGTCGGGCCTCTGGCGCAGTAAGGCATTACACCGCTATCGCGAGCAGGCTCGCTCCCACAGTGGATCTGCGGCGGACACAGATCTTGTGCCCGACAACCGTCAACTGTGGGAGCGAGCTTGCTCGCGATGGCGTCCGGCCTGACACTCCATATTCCCATCTGCCTTGATCCCTCCCCCGCCCAGGCCTAATCTAGAGCCGTCGCGTCAATGCGCCGCACCTCGCTGCACCGCCACTCCAGACAAGGAGGTTCCATGTTCGATGTCCACCCCCAGCTCAAGCAGCGGTTTGCTGCCTTGCGCACGGGCGCTGAGTTCTTTTCCCTGCGCTACGTGCGCGAGTCCGGCCAGCATCTGTCGGTGCGCAAGAACATTGCCGAACCGCCCAGCCTGGGCCGTGACGAAGGGGCGATGCTGACCGTGCGGGTCAACGGTGTCGAGGCCTATGCGGCCACCAACGACCTGTCCCAGGACGGCCTGCAAGCGGCGCTGGAGCGGGCCGAGCAACAAGCCCGCCGGCTCAAGCCACACGCCCTGCTCGACTTGCGCGAGCAGGCGGTCTCCAGCGACCGCGCCGATTACTTCTCGCCTCACTTCGACCAGGCGTTCCCGTCCCTCAACGACTGCTATCAGTTACTGGGCGACGAATCCGCCGCGGTGCCCAAGGATGAGCGCCTGGTGAACTGGCAGGTCAGCATCGGCCTGACCCAGGTCGAGCAGATCTACCTCAACAGCGCCGGCGCCGAACTGCGCCAGGCCCAACGTTTTGTTTATCCGGCCCTGGACGTCACCGCCTTCGACGGCCACGACAGCCAGACCCGCACCCTGGGCCGAGAGAACTTCGGCCAGCAAGGCGGCTTCGATGTCATCCGCCGCTGCGGCCTGATCGGTGCCGCACCAAAAATCGCTGACCAGGCCTTGCAATTGCTCCTGGCGCCGAACACCCCGCAAGGCCCCCGTGACCTGCTATTGATGCCCGATCAGATGATGCTGCAGATCCACGAGTCCATCGGTCACCCGTTGGAACTGGACCGCATCCTGGGAGACGAGCGCAATTACGCCGGCACCAGCTTCGTCACGACCGGCGACTTCGGGCATCTGCAATACGGCTCCCAGCTATTGAACGTGACCTTCGACCCGAACGTTCCCGAAGAGCTGGCCAGCTACAGCCATGACGACGACGGCACCGCCGCCAGCAAAGAATTTCTGATTCGTGAAGGGCTGTTGCTGCGCCCCCTGGGTGGTGCGCTGTCGCAATTTCGCGCAGGCCTGAGCGGGGTCGCCAATAGCCGCGCCTGTGGCTGGAATCGCCCGCCCATCGACCGCATGGCGAACCTGAACATCGAGCCCGGCGACCAATCGTTGGAGCAACTGATCCAGGGCATCGAACACGGCGTGCTGATGCGCACCAACCGCTCCTGGTCCATCGACGATGCCCGAAACAAATTCCAGTTCGGTTGCGAGTGGGGCCAATTGATCGAAAACGGCGAGCTCAAGGGCGTGGTGAAAAACCCCAACTACCGAGGCATTTCCGCGCAATTCTGGAAAAGCCTGCGGGCGGTGGGCGATGCCAGTACCGCCCAGGTACTGGGCACGCCAAATTGTGGCAAGGGCGAACCGAACCAGGTCATCCGCGTCGGCCATGCCTCGCCGGCGTGCGTGTTCAGCAATGTCGCAGTGTTTGGGGGAGATGCCTGATGAGCACCGTCAATATGAGCACCGGCAATCATCAGGCCGAGGCCTTCAAGACGCTGGTGGACTGGCTGCGCAATGCACTGCGCGAAGCCGAGCAGTTCACCCTCGGCTACGCCGCCGAATCCTCTGCTTTTGTGCGTTTCAACCATGGCAAGGTCCGTCAGGCCGGGCAGGTGCAGCAGGCCAGCGTCGGCTTCAAACTGATCAACGACGGGCGCCACGCCGACTTGCAGATCACCTTGTCCGGAGAAGTCGAAACCGACCTGCAACGCCTGGCCGAAGGTCTGCAACAGTTGCGCGAAACCCTGCCGCTGCTGCCGCCCGATCCGTACCTGCTGCTCAACCACAACCACTGGCAGAGCCAAAACGTGCAGGACCATCCGTTGCCGGACACTGACCAGGCCGTGGCCGAAATCACCCGCGCCGCCGACGGTCTGGATTTGGTCGGTTTCTATGCCGCCGGCCCCATCAGCCGGGGCTTCGCCAGTTCTTCGGGGGCGTTCGGCTGGCATCAGGCCAACAGCTTCAACTTCGATTTCAGCCTGTTCCATGAAAACGGCCAGGCGGTAAAAGCCAGCTACGCCGGGCACGAATGGAGCAGCGAAGGCTTTGCCAGGCGCTTTGAACAGGCCCGCGAGCAGTTGGCGTTTTTGGGCCGCCCCTTGCGCACCCTGCCGCCCGGTGAATACCGCGCCTACCTGGCACCAGCGGCGATGGAAGAAATCATGGGCATGCTCAGCTGGGGCGGGTTTTCGGCCCGGGCGATTGCCAGCAAGCAAAGTCCGTTGCAGAAGTTCTACGCGAACGAAGCAAGCTTGAGCCCCGACGTATGGCTCAGTGAGCAGGTCAGCGGCTCTTTGAGCCCGGCGTTTTCCGACGAAGGTTATCCGCGCGATGACTTGGGCCTGATCGTCAAAGGCATGGCCGGTGCACAGTTGATCAACTCCCGCAGCGCCGCCGAGCACGGCCTGAATGCCAACGGCGCCAGCAGCTACGAATACCCCACGGCGCTGGTGATGAACGAAGGCCAGCTCGAGCAGCAAGACATCCTCGAACACCTTGGCACCGGGCTGTACATCAGCAACCTCTGGTACCTGAACTACTCGGACCAACCGGCCGCGCGCATGACCGGCATGACCCGCTTCGCCACGTTCTGGGTCGAGAACGGCCAGATCGTCGCGCCGGTCAGCACCATGCGTTTCGACGACAGCGTCTACAGCCTGCTCGGCTCGCAACTCGAAGGCCTGACCCGGGAGCGGGAACTGCTGCTCTCGGCCAGCACCTACAGCCAGCGGGCCACGGCTTCGATGCTGTTGCCGGGGGCACTGGTCAAGCGCTTGACCTTGACGTTGTAGCCAACCAAACACAGGACCTGTGGCGAGGGGATTTATCCCCGCTGGGTTGCGAAGCGACCCCCAAAGGGTAAATGCGTTCTGCCTGACTCACCGAGGCGACAGTTCTGGGGCTGCTTCGCAGCCCAGCGGGGATAAATCCCCTCGCCACAACAGCGGCATCTGTTCCTGATCAACACTCCGTACAAGAGGTCCCATGCCCAACCGTGCACCGCTCGACGCTGTCACCGCCCGCTGGCTTCCTTGGGTCGTGGCGATTGCCTTCTTCATGCAGTCCCTGGACGGGACCATCCTCAACACCGCCCTGCCCGCCATGGCCAGCGACCTGGCGGAAAACCCGCTGCGCATGCAGGGCGTGATCATTGCCTACATGCTCACCGTGGCGCTGCTGATCCCGGCCTCTGGCTGGATCGCCGACCGCTTCGGGACCAAGAAGATTTTCTTCGGCGCGATCCTGCTGTTCAGTTTCGGCTCGTTGCTCTGCGCCTTGTCCAATTCGTTGTCCATGCTGATCGGCGCCCGGGTGATCCAGGGCCTGGGCGGCGCGCTGATGCTGCCGGTGGGCCGGTTGGTCGTGCTGCGGGCCTACCCACGCTCGGAACTGGTGCGGATCATGGGTTTCATCACCATTCCCGGCCTGCTCGGCCCACTGATCGGGCCGACCATGGGCGGCTGGATGGTGGAGTACCTGACCTGGCACTGGATCTTCATCATCAACCTGCCGGTGGGCGTGCTGGGTTGCTACGCGGTGTGGAAATTCATCCCGGACCTGCGCGGCAGCGAGCGTACCCGGTTCGATGGCCTGGGCTTTTTGCTGTTTGGCGCGGCCATGGTGCTGATCACCATCGCCATGGAAGGCCTCGGTGAACTGCACCTGCCGCACTTGCGTGTGATGTTGCTGCTGTTCGGCGGCATGGCCTGCCTGGCCGCTTATTGGCTACGGGCCGGGCACATCGAAAACCCGCTGTTCGCACCCTCGCTGTTCAAGACCCGGACCTTCGCCGTGGGGATTCTCGGCAATCTGTTCGCGCGCCTGGGCAGCGGCGCCCTGCCGTTCCTGGTGCCGTTGCTGCTGCAAGTGGCCCTGGGCTATTCACCGTCCCAGGCCGGGATGAGCATGTTACCTCTGGCCGCGGCGGCGATGGTCGCCAAGTCCGTGGCCCGGCCGTTGATCGAGCGCTTCGGCTACCGCAGCGTATTGACCGCCAATACCCTGGCCCTGGGCCTGATGCTGGCGAGCATGGGCCTGGTCAGCGAACAGACGCCGTACTGGCTGCTGCTGGCGCAACTGGCGGTGCTGGGAGCAATCAACTCGTTGCAGTTCACCGCGATGAACACCGTGACCCTGATTGACCTGGACGACGCCAGCGCCAGCAGCGGCAACAGCCTGCTGTCGGTGGTGGCGCAACTGTCCCTGAGCCTGGGCGTGGCCTGTGCTGGTGCGCTGCTCGGCGGCTTTACCGCCCAGGTCGGCAACGACGGGGTGGACACCGTGCTTGGCGCGTTCCAGTTGACGTTCCTGACGGTGGGCATCATGGCGATGCTGGCGGCGACGATTTTTTCGCAGCTGTCGAAAGAGGATGGGCGGCGGGCCAAGCGGCCGGATGAGCATATCGAGCACTGACTAAGAGGCGTCGTGGCTTGGCGCTTTTTGTGGGAGCAAGGCTTGCCCGCGATACAGGCGACTCGGTTTCCTGAAATAGCGCGCCACCTTCGTCGCGAGCAAGCTTTGCTCCCACAGTTCCAGAGCCCCACAGTTTCTGGATCCACCAGCCCCCAACACAAGCGTGGCCCTCACAGCTCGTCCAGAACTTTCGAGAAAAGTGGCACGAGGCTGCTACACTGCGCGACATTTTGTTTTGCAGGCCAGTCCCGTGACCACCATTGCCACCGCTTTTAATACTCTGCCGCTGTCCGCCGCCATGCTGGCTAACCTCGAATCCCTCGGTTATGCCCAGATGACGCCGATCCAGGCGCAGAGCTTGCCGGTGATCCTCAAGGGCATGGATCTGATCGCCCAGGCCAAGACCGGCAGCGGCAAGACCGCGGCCTTCGGCATCGGCCTGCTGAACCCGATCAACCCGCGCTTCTTCGGCTGCCAGGCACTGGTGATCTGCCCGACTCGTGAGCTGGCCGATCAGGTTGCCAAGGAAATCAGGCGCCTGGCCCGCGCCGAAGACAACATCAAGGTCCTGACCCTGTGTGGCGGCGTGTCGTTTGGCCCGCAGATCGCTTCCCTGGAGCACGGCGCCCACATCATCGTCGGCACGCCAGGGCGCATCCAGCAGCACCTGCGCAAGGGCTCGCTGGTGCTGGACGGCCTCAACACGCTGATCCTCGATGAAGCCGACCGCATGCTCGACATGGGCTTCTACGACGCCATCGAAGACATCATCCAGCAGACCCCGGAACGCCGTCAGACCTTGCTGTTCTCCGCCACCTACCCGGTGGGCATCAAGCAACTGTCGTCCAAGTTCATGCGCAACCCGCAGCAGGTCAAGGCCGAAGCCTTTCACTCCGACGCGCAGATCGAGCAGCGTTTCTATGAAATCTCCCCCGAGGAGCGCATGGACGCCGTGGTCAAGGTGCTGGCGCATTTCCGTCCGGCCTCCTGCGTGGCGTTCTGCTTCACCAAGCAGCAGGTTCAGGAAACCGTCGACCATCTGACATCCAAAGGTATCTCGGCGGTCGGCCTGCATGGCGATCTGGAACAGCGCGACCGCGATCAGGTGCTGGCGATGTTCGCCAACCGCAGCACCTCGGTGCTGGTCGCCACCGATGTGGCGGCCCGTGGCCTGGACATCGACGCACTGGACATGGTGATCAACGTCGAATTGGCCCGCGACTCGGAGATTCACATTCACCGCGTCGGCCGCACCGGGCGTGCGGGTGAAAAAGGCATCGCCATCAGCCTGGTGGCGCCGTCCGAAGCCCACCGCGCCCAAGCGATCGAACAGTTGCAGAAGTCACCACTGAGCTGGGACCAACTGGACAACCTCAAGCCCCAGGGCGGCGGCCCGCTGCTGCCGGCCATGAGCACCCTGTGCATTGGTGCCGGGCGCAAAGACAAAGTCCGCCCCGGCGACATCCTCGGCGCCCTCACCGGCGAGGCCGGCATCCCCGGCGCCCAGGTCGGCAAGATCGCGATTTTCGACTTCCAGGCCTATGTCGCCGTGGAGCGCGCAATCGCCAAACAGGCGCTGCAACGCCTGAACGATGGCAAGATCAAGGGCCGTTCGTTGCGGGTGCGGATCCTGTAACTCCAACAGAGATCAAACTGTGGGAGCGAGCCTGCTCGCGATGACGGACTGTCAGACAACATCAATGTTGAATGTACCGGCCTCATCGCGAGCAGGCTCGCTCCCACAATGGGTTTTGTGGTGACATTTAGAGGGACACCGTTTTGCGCTCTACCGAAGTCGTGATCATTGGCGCTGGCGCCGCGGGGTTGATGTGCGCGCTGACCGCCGCAGGGCGCGGACGGCAGGTGATGTTGCTGGACCACGCCAACAAAGCCGGCAAGAAAATCCTCATGTCCGGCGGTGGGCGCTGCAATTTCACCAACATGTACAGCGAACCGGGCAATTTCCTCTCGCAGAACCCGCATTTCTGCAAGTCGGCCCTGGCCCGTTACACCCAGTGGGATTTCATCGCCCTGGTGGCCAAGCACGGCGTGCCCTATCACGAGAAAAAACTCGGCCAGTTGTTCTGTGATAACAAGTCCAGCGACATCCTCGGCCTGCTGCTGGACGAATGCGACCAGGCCGGTGTCAACCTGCACCTGGACACCTCGATCGAGCGCATCGAGAAAACCGAGAGCGGCTACCTGCTGCAAACCACCCTCGGGGCCATCACCTGCCAATCCTTGGTGATTGCCACGGGCGGGCTGTCGATCCCGACGCTGGGCGCGACCGGTTTCGGTTACCAGGTGGCCAAACAGTTCGGCCACCAACTGCTGCCCACCCGCGCTGGGCTGGTACCGTTCACCATCACCGACCAACTCAAGGCGTTGTGCACCGAACTTTCAGGCACTTCAGTGGATTGCCTGGTGAGCTGCAACGAGCAGAGTTTTCGCGAGAACATCCTGTTCACCCACCGCGGCCTCAGCGGCCCGGCGATCCTGCAGATTTCCTCGTTCTGGGAACCGGGTGACACGGTGCAGATCAACCTGCTGCCGGACCACGACGTGCCGAGCTGGCTGCAACAGCAACAGGCCGAACGCCCCAACAGCGAACTGAAAACCCTGCTGGGCGAATTGTTCACCAAGAAGATGGCCACCCTGCTGGCCGACACTTGGTTCGTCTCCAAACCCATGAAGCAATACACCCACGCCGAACTGGCGGACATTGCCGAGAAACTGTCGAGCTGGAATGTCGTCCCGGCCGGCACCGAAGGCTACCGCACCGCCGAAGTGACCCTGGGCGGTGTCGATACGCGGGAAGTCTCGTCCAAGACCATGGAATCACTGAAAAGCCCTGGCCTGTATTTCATTGGCGAAGTGCTGGACGTCACCGGGCATCTGGGCGGGTTCAACTTCCAATGGGCCTGGGCGTCGGGGTATGCGGCTGCGCAATACGTCTGATTGAAGGGATGCATAGAATCCAATGGGGATGATGATCCTGTGGGAGCGAGCCTGCTCGCGATGGCGGACTATCAGACAACATCAATGTTGAATGTACCGGCCTCATCGCGAGCAGGCTCGCTCCCACTGGGGTTTGCTGGAGCATCCCGGAACACTTTTTGCTGCCGGATGTGATCGCCGCCATTGCGTCGGCGTCATTACTGCCTCAATTTAGCGTCATTGCCCGTCAGGCCCGTGCACTTCATGTCATCGACCTCGTTTAGTCAGTCTCTGCGTCGCCTTTGGGCGTTGGATAAATTCAGTTATAGCGTACGGGTGTTCATCGCCCTGACCGGCAGCATGGCGCTGTGTTGGTATCTGGATGAGATGGCGCTGTTGATCCCGCTGTTCCTGGGCATCATCGCCAGCGCCCTGGCCGAGACCGATGACAGCTGGCAGGGCCGCCTCAACGCGCTGGCCGTGACGCTGGTGTGCTTCACCATCGCAGCGCTGTCGGTGGAATTGCTGTTTCCTTATCCGGTTCTGTTCATCGTTGCCCTGGCGCTGGCGAGTTTCGCCCTGACTATGCTCGGTGCGCTGGGCGAGCGCTATGGCGCGATTGCCTCGGCCACGTTGATTCTCTCGGTCTACACCATGATCGGCGTAGACCAGCGCGGTGGCGCGGTCACCGATTTCTGGCACGAACCTTTGCTGCTGGTGGCCGGTGCGGCTTGGTACGGCCTGCTCTCGGTGCTGTGGCAGGCGCTGTTTTCCAACCAGCCGGTGCAGCAAAGCCTGGCGCGGCTGTTCCGCGAGCTGGGACGCTATCTGAAGCTCAAATCATCGCTCTTCGAGCCGATCCGTCAACTGGACGTCGAAGCCCGACGCCTGGAACTGGCCCAGCAGAACGGCCGGGTCGTCGCCGCGCTTAACGCGGCGAAGGAAATCATCCTGCACCGCGTAGGCAATGGGCGACCAGGCTCGAAGGTCAGCCGCTACCTGAAGCTGTACTTCCTCGCCCAGGATATCCACGAGCGCGCCAGCTCTTCCCACTACCCCTACAACGCACTGGCCGAGGCGTTCTTTCACAGCGACGTGCTGTTCCGCTGCCAACGCCTGCTGCGCCAGCAAGGTAAAGCCTGCCAAGCGTTGGCCGAGTCGATCCAACTGCGCCAGCCATTCGTCTATGACGCCAGCTTCGCCGAGGCGCTGAATGACCTGCATGCCTCCCTCGAACACCTGCGGATTCAGAGCAACCCAGCCTGGCGCGGATTGCTGCGTTCGCTACGGGCCTTGTCGGCGAACCTTGGCACCATGGACCGCCTGCTCAGCGACGCGAGCAACCCCGACGCCCTGGCCGACGCCACCGATAGCAGCCTGCTGGATCGCTCGCCGCGCAACCTGAAGGACGTCTGGGTCCGCTTGCGCACACAGCTCACGCCCACCTCGCTGCTGTTCCGGCATGCCCTGCGCCTGCCCCTGGCGCTGAGTGTGGGTTATGCCATGGTGCATCTGATCCACCCGTCCCAAGGCTACTGGATCATTCTCACCACGCTGTTCGTGTGCCAACCCAACTACGGCGCCACCCGGCGCAAGCTCGGCCAACGGATCATCGGCACCGCCATCGGCCTGACGGTGGCCTGGGCGCTGTTCGATCTGTTTCCCAACCCGCTGGTGCAATCGTCTTTCGCCATCGCCGCCGGGGTGGTGTTCTTTACCAACCGCACGACCCGCTACACCCTGGCGACCGCCGCGATCACGATCATGGTGCTGTTCTGCTTCAACCAGGTAGGCGACGGCTATGGACTGCTGCTGCCACGCCTGTTCGATACGCTGCTGGGCAGCCTGATCGCCGGCCTTGCGGTATTCCTGTTCCTGCCGGACTGGCAAGGCCGCCGGTTGAACAAGGTGCTGGCCAACACGCTGACCTGCAACAGCATTTACCTGCGCCAGATCATGCAGCAATACGCCGCCGGCAAAAGCGATGACCTGGCCTATCGCCTGGCCCGACGCAACGCCCACAACGCCGACGCCGCATTGTCCACCACCCTGGCAAACATGCTGATGGAGCCGGGGCATTTCCGTAAGGAAGCCGATGTCGGGTTCCGCTTCCTGGTGCTGTCCCACACCCTGCTCAGCTACTTGTCAGGCCTGGGCGCCCATCGGGACACCCCATTGCCTGCAGACGTGCGCGAACACCTGATCGACGGCGCAGGGGTGAAACTGGCCGCGAGCATCGACGAAATTGCCCAGGGCCTGGCGAGCAAACAACCGATAGCGGTCCAAAGCGACGAGGAAGAAGCCTTGGCCAGTGAGCTTGAGCAGATGCCCGATGAAATCGACGAGGGTCAGCGACTGGTGCAGACGCAACTGGGGTTGATCTGCCGTCAGTTGGGGCCGCTGCGCACGTTGGCGGCGCATCTGGTCAAGGATACTAGCGAGGCTTGAGGAGTGTGGTGCTCGCACCACCGTCATCGCGAGCGGGCTCGCTCCCACAGTGGACCTCAGCCGTACAAAATTTAAGTGTCCGCTCTAGATCAACTGTGGGAGCGAGCCTGCTCGCGATAGCGCCAGTCCAGGCACCGCAAGATCACATCCCGTGCGCCTTCAATAACCGCGCATAACTACCATCGGCCTTCATCGCCGCAATCTCCCGATCGAATCCCGCGACAATCTGCTCGTGCTGCGGGTTCTTCAGGCTGACCAGGATGTGCAGGCTGTTTTCACTCAGTGGCTTGGGCATGAACTCCACAGCGTTGCGCACCTTGGCCGACTCACGAGACAAGTAATAACGGGCGACGAACTCATCTTCCAGGGTCAGCTTCACCCGACCGGCAGCGAGCATGCGCACGGCCATTGCAAAGTTATGCACAGGGACTTTCTGCAATTGCTGATCCTCATCGAACGCCTTGGAGTAGGCGTATCCGCGGACCACGGCGATGGGATAGGCATGCAGCTGCTGCAAGTTCTCGTACTGGATGGGTGCGTCCTTGCGCTTGATGAAGCGCACGCGGTTGAGCAGGTACTCAGCCGAGAAACGGCCCACATGGGTACGTTCTTCGCTGTACCAGGCATTGATCAGCACGTCATAGCGCCCCTCACCGATGCCCAGCATCGCCCGGGCCCAAGGCACCTGCTCAAAGTCACTGGCATAACCGGCTCGCGCCAGAGCGGTACTGACGATATCGGTCGCCAGGCCACCATTGACCAGCGTGGTGTCGGTAAAGGGTGGCCAGCCATCTGCCACCAGACGCAACTTTTGCGCGCAGGCGTTGTGGCTCAGCAACAGCAACCCGACCAAAGCAAGAGCTCGATGCAATCGCGGCATGCCAAACATCCTTGACGGGTTCAAAGCCCGGTTTGTTTTTAGCCGAATCTCAAGAGATGTCGTCAGACATCCGGTCCTAACATTAGCTCAGTGGAACCGCTGCGCAGCGTTGAATCGAAGATTACACAAAGAAGGCCACGCCGCGACAATTCGATGATGGCATTTTGGCCTTTGTCACAGATTTTTACAGTTGTCCCAGAAAGAGACTTCCGCAGCCAGCCCGCTTAATATCGGCATCAGGTTCTTCAGGAAATTCAAAAAATGGATATCGACTGGGTCTGCAAACATCACAGTGACCTGAGCAAGGAACAGCTGTACGCCATCCTCAAATTGCGCGCCGAAGTATTCGTCGTGGAGCAGAATTGCCCCTACCTGGACGTCGACGGCCTGGACCTGGAGGGCGACACCTGCCACCTGATGGCCTGGCAGGACAATCGTCTGGTGGCTTACCTTCGCTTGCTCGATCCGCACTCGCAAAACAGTGACGTGGTCATCGGGCGCGTGGTCATCGCCCCCCAAGCACGGGGACAGGGGCTGGGCCACAAACTGATGGAACAGGGTCTCAAGCAGGCCGAGAAGCACTGGCCCGGTACATCGATCTCACTGTCGGCACAGGCGCATCTGCAGGGGTATTACTCGCGGTATGGGTTTGGAGTGGTGGGTATCGAGTACATGGAAGACGGGATTCCACACATTGGCATGCACCGGCCTTGATGCCCTCTTCGCGAGCAGGCTCGCTCCCACAGTGGATCTGCGTGGTACATAAATCATATGCCCACTGCAGATCAATGTGGGAGCGAGCCTGCTCGCGATAACGCCTCCCCAGAAGCCGCCAATGTTCAGGGATACTCCAACACCGCTTTAATGCGCGGCAAATTCCCCTCGATCCAGCGACGATCAATCGCCCCCCAATCACGGATCCGATAATGCCCGGCATGGTTACGGGCACCCTCTAGCTGCTCGAATTCACACACGATATCCAGGTCCGCCAGCGCTGCCACGGTGTCCTGGGCGGTGCGTCGCGGCATGCCGGTGACTTCGGTGAGTGCGGGAATGTTGCTGGCCACGCCGCTATCAATCAGGTAAGCCACATACAAACGACGATAGAAGCTGCTTTTGGTCTTGCTGACGTCCATTCGGTCATTCCTTGGGGGGTTGCAGATCGCGCCAGGTCAGGTACACCCGCAAGTCGAATTCCAACTGGTGATACCCCGGCAGCATGTGCTCGCAGAGTTGGTAGAACGCTTTGTTGTGGTCCGACTCCTTGAAGTGGGCCAGTTCGTGCACCACGATCATTTTCAAAAACTCAGGTGCCGCGTCCTTGAACAGCGCAGCGATACGAATTTCTTTCTTGGCCTTGAGCTTGCCGCCCTGCACCCGTGAAATGGCAGTGTGCAAGCCCAGGGCGCGGTGAGTCAGGTCCAGACGATTGTCGAACAGCACCTTGTCGATAGCGGGCGCGTTACGCAGGTATTGTTGCTTGAGATCCAGCGCATAACCGTACAGGGCCTTGTCGCTCTGGACCGAATGCCGGTCGGGGTAGCGCTGCTGCAAGTAGTCGCCCAGCCGATCCTGGGCAATCAGTTGCTGCACTTGGGCTTGCAGGGCGGCGGGGTAAGCCTGGAGGTATTTGAGCGCGATCATCGGCGGCAACACAGTCACAAAAGCCGCCAGTGTAGCGAATTCAGACCTGCATCGCGCTCCAGTCAAATGGCCGGGCAAAGGCATCGGTGTCTTCGGCCATCAAGGGCCGCGCCACCAGGAACCCCTGCACATATTCGCAGCCGTGGGCCTTGAGCCACTGATATTGCTCAGGCGTCTCTACGCCCTCGGCGATCACCCGCAAACCCAATTGCTTGCACAAATCGATGACCGACGCCGCCAGTGCCGCATCCCGGGGTGAACCTGGCAGACGGGCGATCAGGTGTCGATCAAGCTTGAGGGTATCGAGCTCCAGGTCGCGCAGGTGCGTCAGCGAGCAAGGCCCGGAACCGAAATCATCCAACGCCACCCGCACCCCCAGGTTATGCAGCAGCCGCAGTTGTTTATGGGTTTCGTCGGGGTTGCGCATCAGTGCGTCTTCAGTCACCTCGACCTCAAGTTGCCGGGGTTTGAGGGCATGTCGCTCCAGGACCTGGCGCAATTCGGTCACCAGGTTCGGCAAACCGAACTGGGTGCTGCTCAGACTCACCCCCAGTACCAGATCATCAGCGAACAAGCGCTCCCAGACTTTACGCTGGGCGGCGCTGCGATGATAAATCCAGCTCCCCAGCCGACTGATCAATCGGGCCTCTTCCAGTAATGGCAGGAACAGCCCCGGCGGCACATCACCGACGCTGGGGTGCTGCCAGCGCAACAGCGCCTCGAAGCCACGGATGCGCCCGTCGCCCACCCCCACCTGGGGCTGGTAGACCATATTGAAATCGCGGTTTTCGATGGCCGAGCGCACACTTTCTTCGAGCATCAGCCGTGAACGGGCTCGACCGTTCATTTCGTGATCGTAAAAACGGTATTGCTGACGGCCAGCGCGCTTGGCCTCGTACATGGCGATGTCGGAGGCGCGCAGCAGACCGTCGAGATTGGCGCCGCAGTCGGGGTAGGTCGCGATGCCGATGCTGGCCCCCAGCGCTACGTCCATGCCCTCGATCTG
Organism: Pseudomonas sp. N-137; assembly: GCF_034555295.1. NCBI lineage: Bacteria > Pseudomonadati > Pseudomonadota > Gammaproteobacteria > Pseudomonadales > Pseudomonadaceae > Pseudomonas > Pseudomonas sp. N-137. The sequence continues at coordinate 29,274 of NZ_JAXUDQ010000031.1, read as the reverse complement.
TTGGCAGATAGACACTCGTTCGATGAGTTTCTCGGCAATCTTGGCCGCTTGTTCGGGGACTTCCAGATCCAGCAGGGCGGTGAACTCATCGCCGCCCAGACGCGCCAGAATGTCGAACGGGCGCAGGCACGCCTTCAGTTGTTCCGACACCCAGCGCAACACGCGATCACCGGCATCATGGCCCAACGAATCATTGACCCGTTTGAAGCCATCAAGATCCAGGTACAGCAGCACCCAGTTGCTTTCCAGCCGCTCGCTGCGCATCAGCAGGTTTTCGGCTGTCTGATAAAACCCCCTGCGGTTGAGCAGACCGGTCAGCGGGTCAGTGACGGCCTGGTATTCGAGTTGCTGGTGCAAGTGACGCACCACCGACATGTCCTGAAGCGTTACCACCATGGCCTTCTGCTCCGCAGGCAGGGGCGCACAAGACAAGGCCACCGACACCTGCTGGCCGGGCGCGGTGCGCAGGACCGCATCGTGCAGGCGCCAGGTCTGCCCCCGGCAGTAGGCGACATGGATATCGGAGCCGGCCCACTCGGGGATGTGGGGTTTTTGCAGGAAATCCAGGAGCGGCATTCCCTGCAACTGCTCGGCGGTGGCATTAAGCAGGCGACAGGTAGACGGATTGGCGAAGCGAATACACCCGCTTTCGTCCACCACGAGGATGCCTTCGGCGGCGTTATCCAGCACCGAGGCGTTGAAAGCCCTGGCGGCTTCCAGATCCTGGCTCAAGCGCTGCAAGGCCCGGCGATTGCGCTGGTGTTCGAGCAGGGCATGAACCTTGGGCTTGAGAATCTGCGGATCGAATGGTTTGAACAGGTAATCCACGGCGCCGCTGGCGTAGCCCTTGATCACCGCATCCTGGGATTGCTCGTTGGCGGTAAGGAAAATGATCGGGGTCAGCCGTGTCCGCTGGCTGCCGCGCATCAGACGCGCCACTTCAAAACCGTCCATGTCGGGCATCTGCACATCCAGCAGGACCAGGTCGATGTCATGTTCGAGTAGAAGGTTAAGGGCTTCGACACCCGAGGACGCGGTCATCACCTTCCAGTCCTGACGCTGCAACAACGCTCGCATGCTTAGCAGGTTTTCAGGGTAATCATCAACTATCAAAAGGACGGAACTGTCTTCGCCAAGCGGTGGTTGCACGCATTCCATGCTGCTTCTCTTATCGGGCGTCACGTCCGACCTGACGTAGCAAGGCGGACAAATACTGTGATCTCACTCTAGACCGTGATTCTGAAAAGCAGTAGGTGTCATCCCGCCATCATCCAGACAAAGCCCAAAATAGCCGACTAACGGTCACCCACCTCGGGCACAAAACCTGCAATGACACCTTCGACGGACAATTGACGTCAATCATCCGCTGGGCGGTCATTAAAAAATTTCTCCCTGCGTGATTAACACGCCCAAAAGCTTGAGCTAGAGCCTCTGGCTGGGCGTTCAGCATTTTCACTCCGTTACGTAGGATCCGACCATGATTGATCTCGCCACCTGGAACCTGAGCATCCCCGAAGGCAGCCCACCGACGACCATCGAAACCTCTCAACTGGTGCAGGGGTTCCAGAACCAATATTTCCACGCCGACTCCGGTACGGTGTTTTTCTGGGCACCGGTCACCGGCGCCAAGACTGCCAACGCGATTTACCCACGCAGCGAACTGCGGGAAACCTATAGCAACGGTACCCAGCGCAACTGGTTGTACTCAGCGGCTGATAACAAGCTGGCCGCCACGCTGACCGTCAACCAAGTCCCCAGCACTGGCAAGCTCGTCATTGGTCAGATCCACGCCAAAGACAGCACCAGCCCCATGGTGAAACTGGAGTACCAGTACAAAACCTACAGCTCCACCGGCAACATCGTCGCCAAAGTGCGCATGCGTCCCGACGACGAATCGGGCCAGGTCATCACCATCGCCACAGGCATAAAGCTCAATCAGTCCTTCTCTTACCTGATCCACCTAAGCCCCGCCGGTGTCCTGACCATCAATGGTGCGGGTTACCAGTGGAGCTCCCCCATCAGCTCCACTTGGAGCGACAAGCCGCTGTACTTCAAGGCGGGCGTGTACGTGCAGGACAACACCGGTTATCCCACCGAAGGCGGGACCGTGACGTTCAGCCTGCTGGATATCGATCACATCTAGACGCTTTGCATGGCGCCATGGCAGCAACGCAGCGCTGCCCGCCCAGGCGACCCTATCAATGCGAAATCGTTCAGGGAAAATTCGAACTGCCGACTAACGGTTCACCATCCAGGCACAGATGCTGCAAAAGATCCATTCGACGGACAATTGACGTCAAACATCCGCCGGATGGTTATCCAAAAAACTCCTTCCTGCGTGATCAACACACCCCAAATGCTTGGAGTAGAGCCTCCCGCTTTGGTCCTCAGCACTTTTACGCCCGTTACGCAGGATCCGACCATGATCGATCTCAGCACTTGGAACTTGAGCATCCCCGAAGGCAGCCCCGCCATCACCATCGAAACACCGCGGCTAGCCCAGGGCTTCAAGGACGACTATTTCCACTCCGACACCGGCACGCTGTTCTTCTGGGCGCCGGTGACCGGCACCAAGACTGCAAACGCCATTTACCCGCGCAGCGAACTGCGGGAAACCTACAGCGACGGCACCCTTCGCAACTGGCTCTACTCAGCGGCAGACAACAAGCTGCGCGCCACCTTGACCGTCAACCAGGTGCCCAGCACCGGCAAGATCGTGATCGGCCAGATCCACGCCAAAGACAGCACCCGGCCCATGGTGAAACTGGAATACCAATACAAGGCCTACAGCTCCACCGGCAACATCGTCGCGAAGGTCCGACTGCGCCCCGACGACGAATCGGGCCAGGTCATCACCATCGCCACGGGCGTGCAACTTGATCGCAGGTTTTCCTACCAGATTCACCTCAGTCCGAAGGGCGCGCTGGGCATCAGCGCGGCGGGTTACAACTGGAGAACCACGGTAAGCCCGGACTGGAAGGACAAGCCGTTGTATTTCAAAGCCGGCGTCTACGTGCAGGACAACACCGGCTACACCACTGAAGGTGGAAAAGTGACGTTCAGCATGCTGGAAATTCATCACACCGTTCTATAAGCGTATTTCCCCTGGCATACCGCAGCATGGACGCTGCTCCCTGCGAACGTGACCCACATCGACGCCGATGCCATAGCGCCATCGTTCAAAAAAAATTCGAATTGCCCGACTAACGGTCGTCGTCCTCGGGCACCAAAGCGGCAAACACCACTCTGACGGACAGTTGACGCCCCCCCCCCCCCCCCGCCGGACGGATATGAAAATTCGATCCCCTGCGTTTCTCGGGACGCGTCATAAAGCGCTGGCTAGAGCCTCCGGCTGGATCTTGCAACATATTCATTCCGTAGAAAGGGCCCGCACATGGTCGATCTTGCAACCTGGAACTTGAGCATCCCCGAGGGAAGCCCACCCAAAACCATCGAAACCCCTCGACTGGTGGACGGTTTCAAGAACAAATACTTCAACTCTGAAGGCAGCACGGTGTATTTCTGGTCACCGGTCACCGGCACCAAGACTGAAAACGCGATCTACCCGCGCAGCGAATTGCGCGAGACCTACAAAAACGGCACCTTGCGCAACTGGCTATACCCCGACGCCGACAACAAATTGAGTGCGACCCTGGTGGTCAACCAGGTACCCAGCACCGGCAAGATCGTGATCGGTCAGATTCATGCCAAGGACAGCAGCAAACCCATGGTGAAGCTGGAATACCAGTACAAGGACGACAGCAAGACCGGCAACATCGTCGCCAAAGTGCGCATGCGCCCCGATGACGACGAGGGCCGGGTCATCACCGTCGCCTCGGGTGTAAAACTCAATCAGTCTTTCTCTTATCGACTCCATCTTGATCGTACCGGCGACCTCGGCATCACCGCGGCGGGTCGTAGCTGGTACACCACCATGAGCGCCAAATGGAAGGTCAAGCCGCTGTATTTCAAGGCTGGCGTGTATGTGCAGGACAATACGGGCTATACCAGCGAAGGCGGGAAAGTGACGTTCAGCAAGCTGGATATCGATCACAACACCTGAGATTTTCAGCTCCGAAAATCTCGTAGGAATTTACCTTTGTGGCGAGGGGATTTATCCCCGCTAGGCTGCGCAGCAGCCCCCTCCTTTCGTCAGACCAACCGCATGCGCCGGTTTTGCAGCGGCTGCGCCCCCGAGCGGGAGCAAGCTCCCTCGCCACGTGGGCGCGGTGCGTCCTACAGGTCGATTTTGGGCTCGAAAATCTCCTCTATAGTTCGAGCTCGTCTGCTGGCTTTGGTCAGCGGGGCACGGGTTTCGCAGCCCACTGACAGAACAGAGACTTTGCACCGTCAAATGAAAATTCAGGCAAACTCGCCTGCGTTCATTTTATGGCGGTTGCGCGCGGGAGACCTTCGGGTCTGCCGGGTTTGGTCTCTATCTCGGTCTGCGAACCCGCGCGCAACTGCCACCCATTTGTTTCGCAGCAAGAAGGTGGCAATTAATTTTTATTAATAGAGCCCAAACCTTATGACGACGACTCAATCACTCAGCCGCTTCACCCCGCTCACTCCAATCGCCACCACCCAACCCATCCTGTTCATCGACAGCACCGCCCCACTGACTGAACTCCACGCCTGCGCCAGCGAACGCCTGCACGCTACCCTTGATTACCTGACGCTCATGGCCTGCGCCACCCTGCGCGATTCGGCCGCCAGCGACCTCAATACCCTCACCAATGTCGCCCGGATCCTGGTTCAGGATGTCACCGATGTGTTCGGCGTCATTGAACAACGCGGCCTCGAAGACCAATAAAGCCCTCCCGGCGGGAGATGATCCCCTGTGGGAGCGAGCTTGCTCGCGATAGCGCTGGGTCAGCAGCATGGATGGCGACTGACACAGCGCTATCAGGATCTGTGTGTATATCCATTTCTTTGGTAACGGCTACTTAGGGTTCCGCCCTTACGGCGGGTCACTTTTGAAGAGCGCAAAAGTAACCAAAACGCTCCTGCCCCACCACTCGGTGCCTCGCCTAGGCTCGGCATGCCCGAACGCAGGCATTGCTCCGTGGGCCCGCCGCGAAGGGCCATCCATGGCCCAGCGCGGCTACCTCGGCATCCATGCCGAGGTGCCCACTACGCAACACCTGCGTTCGGCCAGCGTGGTTAACGGGGCGCCGAGATCAACGTCCACCGCGAGGCGGCCTTATAGCCGACCTGTTTCTCCCGGTAGTACTCCGATCCAATTGTGGGAGCGAGCCTGCTCGCGATGACGACAGCACATTCAACATCTTCATCGACTATGACACTGCCTTCGCGAGCAAGCCCGCTCCCACAGGAGAAACGCGATCTCCCTAAACAAGGCCGGCTATCAGGCCGCCTCGCTTTTGATTTTGATCTATGGGCCCCGTTAACCACGCTGGCCGAACGTAGGTATTGTGGAGTGGGCATCCCGGCATGGATGCCGGGATAGCCGCGCTGGGCCATGGATGGCCCTTCGCGGCGGGCCCACGGAGCAATGCCTGCGTTCGGGCATGCCGAGCCTAGGCGAGGCACCGAGTGGTGGGGCAAGACCTTTTGGTTACTTTTGGGGCGTTTGCCAAAAGTGACCCGCCGTAAGGGCGGAACCATAAGCAGCCGTTACCCAAAAAACGGATATACACACAAATCCCAAACATAAAAAAACCCGCATCACTGCGGGTTTTCTCAAAACGCTGAAACCTTAATTAACCTTAGCGTTCAACTCACCCTTCAAATACCGCTGATACATCGCTTCCAACGAGATCGGCTTGATCTTCGAAGCATTACCCGCAGTACCGAAAGCTTCGTAACGCGCAATACACACATCACGCATCGCCGTCACGGTAGCCCCGAAGAACTTACGCGGATCAAATTCGCTCGGATTGGTCGCCATCAAACGACGCATGGCACCGGTAGAGGCCAGGCGCAGGTCGGTGTCGATGTTGACCTTGCGCACGCCGTACTTGATACCTTCGACGATTTCTTCAACCGGCACGCCGTAGGTTTCTTTGATGTCGCCGCCGTACTGGTTGATGATCGCCAGCCACTCTTGCGGAACCGAGGAAGAACCGTGCATCACCAGGTGAGTGTTGGGGATGCGTTTGTGGATTTCCTTGATGCGGTCAATGGCCAGCACGTCGCCGGTAGGCGGCTTGGTGAACTTGTAGGCGCCGTGGCTGGTACCGATGGCGATGGCCAGGGCGTCGACCTGGGTCTTCTTGACGAAGTCCGCGGCTTCTTCCGGGTCGGTCAGCATCTGGCTGTGGTCCAGTACGCCCTCGGCGCCGATGCCGTCTTCTTCACCGGCCATGCCGGTTTCCAGCGAGCCCAGGCAACCCAGTTCGCCTTCCACCGAGACGCCGCAGGCATGGGCCATGGCGACGGTCTGCTGGGTGACGCGAACGTTGTATTCGTAGTCGGTCGGGGTCTTGCCGTCTTCGCCCAGCGAGCCGTCCATCATGACCGAGCTGAAGCCCAGTTGGATGGAGCGCTGGCAGACGTCAGGGCTGGTGCCGTGGTCCTGGTGCATGCACACCGGGATGTGCGGGAATTCTTCGATGGCAGCCAGGATCAGGTGACGCAGGAATGGCGCGCCGGCGTATTTGCGGGCGCCGGCCGAAGCCTGGACGATCACCGGGGAGTCAGTCTTGTCAGCGGCTTCCATGATGGCGCGCATCTGCTCAAGGTTGTTGACGTTAAAGGCTGGGACGCCGTAGCCGAACTCGGCTGCGTGGTCCAGCATCTGACGCATGCTGATAAGTGCCATTAGTGTGTCTCTCCCGGTCGAGGGTCGTTAATCGTGCCAGCCTGCCGGAGCGGCGGCGGCTATTCAAGTCATTGCAGGTCGGGGGTGGGTCCGCCCTGTGTGTTCGGTGAAACAAAATCTCGAAACTATAAGAGGCCCCTGTGGGAGCGAGCCTGCTCGCGATGAGGGCCCGACAGTCAACATCACTGATGCCTGATACATCGCTATCGCGAGCAGGCTCGCTCCCACATTGGATCTCTATTGAATCAGTCAGCCTTGCAGCCCCGGCCAATCAAGTCATTGGTGGCGACCCAGTAAACCAGGCCTTCCTCACCTTTGACGTGAAACGCCAGCATGTCGTCGCTGTACAGCGTACCCGATGCGCCCGGCTCTTCCTTCAGGTGATAGACCTGCTCGGCACCGCCGAGGCGAACGTCGACTTCCTTGCGGGTGTCATCGGTATAGCGCCACAGCACCTTGGCCTGACTGTCACAGGTCCAGGTTGTCCAGCCCTCTACGACAGGCTCGGACGAACGAAACCGATCCAGCTGCGCACAACCGGCCAGCATTGCCAGCGCCACAACGGCGATAAAGCCTTTCATCCGTGTTCCTCGACTGACGACCCGTGCCGCCAGCCATGAGTTAAAGAGTCTGACCCGTCAAGGACAACCATGTTCCTTGGCCGGGTTTTGCGTCTCATATTTATCCAGGCCATCCGGCCCCGAACGCTTGTTCAGCACCGGATTGGTCTCGGCCTGCCAGTCGGCCTGGTAACAGCCGCCTTCAGGCGTTGGCGTCCCGGTTTCCGGAGCCGTGGCCTTTGGGCTGCTCGAACAGGCCACTAACAGCGTCGCCGTCAACAGCAACGTGAACGTCTTGACCATCACAACACTCCTTTGCCTGGTCAACGAAACCTCAGGCCTTGGCCCGGCTTTCCAGGACTTCCACGGCTGGCAGTACTTTGCCTTCGACGAATTCGAGGAACGCACCGCCGCCGGTAGAAATGTAGGAGATCTGCTCGGCCACGCCATATTTATCGATCGCCGCCAGGGTGTCGCCGCCGCCAGCGATGGAGAAAGCGTCACTCTCGGCAATGGCCTGGGCCAGCACTTTGGTGCCGTTGCCAAACTGGTCGAACTCGAACACGCCGACCGGACCGTTCCACAGGATAGTCTTGGAAGATTTCAACAGTTCGGCGAAATTGGCTGCGGTTTGCGGGCCAATGTCGAGAATCATGTCGTCTTCGGCCACCTCAGCGATCAACTTGACGGTGGCGGTGGCGCCTTCGGCAAACTCCTTGGCAACCACCACGTCCACCGGCAACGGCACGCTGACCTTGGCGGCGATTTCCCGGGCGGTATCCAGCAGGTCCGGCTCGTACAGGGATTTGCCGACCGGGTGACCGGCCGCAGCAAGGAAGGTGTTGGCAATGCCGCCGCCGACGATCAACTGGTTACACACTTGGCTCAGGCTGTTAAGCACGTCGAGCTTGGTGGAGACCTTGGAGCCGGCAACAATGGCAGCCATCGGCTGGGCCGGGGAGCCCAGGGCTTTGCCCAGTGCGTCCAGTTCGGCGGCCAGCAGCGGGCCAGCAGCGGCCACTTTGGCGAACTTCGCCACGCCGTGGGTCGAACCCTCGGCGCGGTGGGCGGTGCCGAACGCGTCCATCACAAACACGTCGCACAGGGCTGCATACTGCTTGGCCAGTTCGTCAGCGTTCTTTTTCTCGCCTTTATTGAAGCGCACGTTTTCGAACAGCACGACATCGCCGGCCTTCACGTCCACACCGCCCAGGTAGTCAGCCACCAGCGGTACGTCGCGGCCCAAGGCTTTGCTCAGGTAATCGGCGACCGGCTTGAGGCTGTTTTCCGCCGAGAACTCGCCTTCGGTCGGACGGCCCAGGTGGGAGCAGACCATCACGGCCGCGCCTTTTTCCAGGGCCAGCTTGATGGTCGGCAGCGAAGCCAGGATACGCGCGTCGCTGGTGACAACACCGTCCTTGACGGGGACGTTGAGGTCTTCGCGGATCAGTACGCGCTTACCTTGCAGATCGAGGTCGGACATCTTCAACACGGTCATGGGTCGCAATTCCTGGGTAACTGTTTAGAGAGCAGGTTTTTTAGAAGCGGTTTGCAGGTAATGCTCGGCAACGTCCAGCATTCGGTTGGCAAACCCCCATTCGTTGTCGAACCAAGCCAGGATGTTCACAAGCCGTGGCCCGGAAACCCGGGTCTGGCTGGCATCGACGATGGCCGAATGTGGGTCATGGTTAAAATCACAGCTGGCATGGGGCAACTCGGTGTAAGCCAGAAGGCCTTTGAGCGGACCGCTGGTGGCGGCTTCGCGCAAGATCCGGTTGACCTCGGTGGCGTCGGTATCGCTCACGGTCTGCATCGTAATGTCGAGGCAGGACACGTTGACCGTCGGCACCCGCACGGCTTTGGCCTGAATTCGCCCCGCAAGTTCCGGCAGCAGCCGTTCAATGCCGCGCGCCAGACCAGTGGACACCGGAATCACCGACTGGAACGCCGAACGGGTCCGCCGCAAGTCTTCATGGTGATAGGCGTCGATCACAGGTTGATCGTTCATCGCCGAGTGAATGGTGGTGATCGACACGTATTCCAGGCCAATGGCCTGGTCCAGCAGGCGCAATAGCGGCACGCCGCAGTTGGTGGTGCAGGACGCGTTGGATACCAGCAGCTCGTCGCCGCTCAGGCAGTCCTGGTTCACGCCGTAGACAATGGTCGCGTCGACATCCGCTTCGCTGGCCATCGGCTGGGAGAACAACACCCGCGGCGCGCCGGCCGCGATGAAACGCTGGCCATCTTCACGGGTGTTGTAGGCGCCGGAGCATTCAAGCACCAGGTCGACACCCAAGGATGCCCAATCGATACCTTCGGGGGTGGCACTGCGCAGGACTTTCACGCAATCGCCATTAATGTGCAGACAATCGCCCTCGACCCGCACCTCGCCCGGAAACCGGCCGTGGGTGGAGTCAAAGCGTGTCAGGTATTCGATGCTGGCCATGTCGGCCAGATCGTTGATCGCCACAATCTCGAACCCGGCCCTGGCCCCTCGCTCGAACAACGCACGCAAGACGCAACGACCAATCCGGCCGTAGCCGTTGAGTGCAACTTTGTAGGGACGCGGTTGGGGCATGGGGTTCTCTGACTTGGGTGAATCCATCAGGGCAGCGTTGCCTGAGCCATCGCCATCGCGAGCAAGCTCGCTCCCACAGGGTCGGTGGAGATCCTTGTGGGAGCGAGCTTGCTCGCGATGGCGTCAGCCCGGACGACGCGACTTCGGATCAGTCTTCCAACAGCTCTTCAGCCTGACCCAGAATGTTTTCCAGGGTAAAGCCGAACTCCTCGAACAACGCCGGCGCGGGCGCCGATTCGCCGTAGGTGGTCATGCCGATCACGCGACCTTCCAGGCCGACGTACTTGTACCAATAATCGGCGTGAGCGGCTTCGATGGCGATCCGGGCGCTGACTTGCAACGGCAATACCGCTTGCTTATAGCCGGCGTCCTGGGCATCGAACACGCTGGTGCACGGCATGGACACCACACGTACGTTGCGACCCTGCGCGGTCAGTTTGTCGTAGGCCTGGACGGCCAGGCCGACTTCGGAGCCGGTGGCGATCAGGATCAGTTCAGGCTCGCCAATGCAGTCCTTGAGCACGTAGCCGCCGCGGGTGATGTCGCCGATCTGGTCGGCATCGCGGTTCTGGTGCTGCAGGTTCTGGCGGGAGAAGATCAGCGCCGATGGACCGTCGTTACGCTCGATGGCGTATTTCCAGGCCACTGCCGATTCCACGGCGTCACATGGGCGCCAGGTGTCCAGGTTCGGCGTGCAGCGCAGGCTTGCCAGTTGCTCGATCGGCTGGTGAGTCGGGCCGTCTTCGCCCAGGCCGATGGAGTCGTGGGTGAACACATAAAGCACGCGCTTCTTCATCAGGGCCGACATGCGCACTGCGTTGCGGGCGTATTCCATGAACATCAGGAAGGTAGCGCCGTAAGGCACCAGGCCGCCGTGCAGAGCCACACCGTTCATGACCGCGCTCATGCCGAACTCACGAACACCGTAGTACATGTAGTTGCCGCTGGCATCTTCGGCGCTGACGCCTTTGCAGCCCTTCCACAAGGTCAGGTTGGAACCGGCCAGGTCGGCCGAACCGCCGAGCAGCTCCGGCAGCAGCGGGCCAAAAGCGTTGAGGGTGTTCTGGCTGGCCTTGCGGCTGGCAATGGTTTCGCCTTTGGCGGCGACTTCAGCGATGTAAGCCGAGGCTTTTTCAGCGAAATCGGCAGGCAGCTCGCCGCTGAGGCGACGCACCAGTTCATTGGCCAGCTCAGGGAATTGCGCGGAGTAGGCGGCAAAGCGCTGGTCCCACTCGGCTTCGGCGGCACGGCCTTTTTCCTTGGCGTCCCACTCGGCATAAATGTCGGCCGGGATTTCGAACGGACCGTGTTCCCACTTCAACGCAGCGCGGGTCAGGGCGATTTCCTCGGCACCCAGTGGCGCGCCGTGGCAGTCTTCCTTGCCTTGTTTGTTGGGCGAACCGAAACCAATGGTGGTCTTGCAGCAGATCAGGGTCGGCTGGGCGCTCTTGCGCGCCGTCTCGATGGCGGTCTTGATTTCTTCCGGGTCGTGGCCGTCGACATTGCGGATGACCAGCCAGTTGTAGGCTTCGAAACGCTTGGGGGTGTCGTCGGTGAACCAGCCTTCGACTTCGCCGTCGATGGAAATGCCGTTGTCATCGTAGAAAGCGATCAGCTTGTTCAGGCCCAAGGTGCCGGCCAGTGAGGCGACTTCGTGGGAAATGCCTTCCATCATGCAGCCATCACCCAGAAACACGTAGGTGTGGTGATCGACAACGTTATGGCCTGGGCGATTGAACTGCGCCGCCAGGACTTTTTCCGCCAGGGCAAAGCCCACGGCGTTGGCCAGGCCTTGGCCCAGTGGACCGGTGGTGGTTTCCACGCCTGGGGTGTAGCCATATTCCGGGTGGCCCGGAGTGCGGCTGTGCAACTGGCGGAAATTCTTCAGGTCATCGATCGACAGGTCATAACCGGTCAGGTGCAGCAACGAATAGATCAACATCGAGCCGTGGCCGTTGGACAGCACGAAGCGGTCACGGTCGGCAAACGAGGGGTTGCTCGGGCTGTGCTTGAGGTAGTCGCGCCAAAGCACCTCGGCGATATCCGCCATACCCATAGGGGCACCGGGATGGCCGCTGTTGGCTTTTTGCACGGCATCCATGCTGAGTGCACGGATGGCATTGGCACGCTCACGACGGCTGGGCATCGCTGATCTCCTGGGTTTTGAATTGTGAAACTGAAAAAAGGCGAGCATTTTCCCTCACCCACCCGCCCCGGGGCAATGACAGATAGTCATCCAGAGGCTTTTTTCCGGTGGATAAAGTCGCATTCGCCAGGTGAAACCTTTCCGCTGAAGGTTTGTAGAGTCAAGCACGCCTTGGGAAGTGCCATTTATCGAGCAATATCAAAACTTTTTGATATTGACCTTGCGGTGATCCATACCCCTCACTAGACTGCCGCCCTATGAATTTACGCGTGCCTTCCATTCGCCATGACGATTGCGATGAGCTGGCGGCCCTTTGCAAGGCCGGCGGCGATCCGCTGCGGCTCAATGTATTGCGCGCCTTGGCCAACGATTCGTTCGGCGTGCTGGAACTGGCGCAGATCTTCGGCATCGGTCAATCCGGCATGAGCCACCACCTCAAGGTCCTGGCCCAAGCCGACCTGGTGGCGACCCGTCGTGAAGGCAATGCGATTTTTTACCGCCGCGCCCTGCCCCATACCGATCTGCTGGGCGGCAAGCTGCATGCCGCGTTGCTCGAAGAGGTGGATGAGCTGGACCTGCCGGCAGACGTGCAGGCCCGCATCGCCCAGGTACACGGGCAGCGAGCCGCTGCCAGCCAGGATTTTTTTGCCCGGGTGGCCGAGAAGTTTCGCGCCCAGCAGGACCTGATTGCCGGGTTGCCGCAATACCGTGAAAGCGTCGTGGCGCTGCTCGACAAACTGGGATTCGAGCCCACCGCCACGGCCATTGAAGTCGGCCCTGGCGACGGCGCGTTTCTGCCGGAGCTGGCGCGGCGTTTCAGCCAAGTGACGGCGCTGGACAACAGCCCGGCCATGCTCGAGCTGGCACGCCAGGTGTGCGAACGTGAAACACTGGCTAATGTCAGCCTGCAACTGGCCGATGCCTTGAATGGTGTGAGCCTGCAGGCCGATTGTGTTGTATTGAACATGGTGCTTCACCATTTCGCCGCGCCGGCCGATGCGCTCAAGCACATGGCCGACTTGCTGCAACCGGGCGGTAGCCTGTTAGTGACAGAGTTATGCAGCCACAACCAGAGTTGGGCCAAGGAGGCCTGCGGTGATCTCTGGCTGGGGTTTGAACAGGACGATCTGGCCCGTTGGGCCACCGCTGCGGGCCTCGTGCCCGGGGAAAGCCTCTATGTGGGCTTACGTAATGGTTTCCAGATCCAGGTCCGCCATTTTCAGCGACCGGCTGGCGACACTCACCATCGGTAACTTGTAGGAAAACATCGAGATGAGCGAATACTCCCTTTTCACCTCCGAGTCCGTGTCTGAAGGGCATCCGGACAAAATCGCCGACCAGATTTCTGATGCGGTGCTGGACGCCATCATTGCTGAAGACAAGTTCGCCCGCGTGGCGTGCGAAACTCTGGTGAAAACGGGCGTGGCGATCATCGCTGGCGAAGTCACCACTTCAGCCTGGGTCGACCTGGAACAGATCGTCCGTGACGTCATCCTGGGCATTGGCTACAACAGCTCCGACGTCGGCTTCGATGGCGCGACCTGCGGCGTGATGAACATCATCGGCAAGCAGTCCCCCGACATCAACCAGGGTGTTGACCGCGCCAAGCCTGAAGACCAGGGTGCCGGCGACCAGGGCCTGATGTTCGGCTACGCCAGCAACGAGACCGACGTGCTGATGCCAGCACCGATCACCTTCTCGCACCAGTTGGTTCAACGCCAGGCTGAAGCCCGTAAATCCGGCCTGCTGCCTTGGCTGCGCCCGGATGCCAAGTCTCAGGTGACTTGCCGTTACGAAGGCGGCAAGGTTGTCGGTATCGATGCCGTCGTACTGTCGACCCAGCACAACCCCGAAGTGTCCTATAAAGACCTGCGTGAAGGCGTGATGGAGCTGATCGTCAAGCACGTACTGCCTTCCGAGCTGCTGTCCAAGGACACCCAGTTCCACATCAACCCGACCGGCCAGTTCATCATCGGTGGCCCGGTAGGCGACTGTGGCCTGACCGGCCGCAAGATCATCGTCGACAGCTACGGCGGCATGGCCCGTCACGGCGGTGGCGCGTTCTCCGGCAAGGATCCATCGAAGGTCGACCGTTCGGCAGCCTATGCCGGTCGTTATGTGGCCAAGAACATCGTGGCCGCCGGCCTGGCCGAGCGCTGCGAGATCCAGGTTTCCTATGCCATCGGCGTTGCTCAGCCTACCTCGATCTCGCTGAACACCTTCGGCACCGGCAAGATCGGCGATGACAAGATCATCAAGCTGGTTCGTGAAGTGTTCGACCTGCGTCCGTACGCCATCACCACCATGCTCGACCTGCTGCACCCGATGTACCAGGACACCGCCGCCTACGGCCACTTCGGCCGCACGCCGCAAACCAAGACGGTCGGTGACGACACCTTCACCACCTTCACCTGGGAAAAAACCGACCGCGCCGACGCCCTGCGCGCCGCTGCCGGCCTGTAAAAACTGCGGGTACGAAAAGCCCCTGGCGACTGGGTCGTCAGGGGCTTTTTCATGTCCGGCCCATACCCATTCAGGGGGGGTTAAGCCATGCAAGGATTTGTCGCTTGGGCACTTATCTGTGGGAGCAAGGGGCCATCGACTTCAGGACCGTCGCGCCACCAGCAAGAACGAAGCCGCACTGGCCAGCAGCCCCGCACACAGGCGATTGAACAGACGTTTGCCGCTCGGCCGGGCAAACAGCCGCCGCGCATAAATCCCCATGTAGCAATACAACCCGATGGCAATGCACTCCAGCGCCAGGAACAGGCCGCCCAGCACGGCGAACTGCTGGGTGACAGTGCTGGCGCGGTCGACGAACTGCGGCAGGAAGGCGGTGAACAACAGGATCGCCTTCGGGTTGCCGATCGCCACCAGAAACTCCTGGCGTGCCAGGCGGGTCACGCTCATCGAAGTGACCGCCGTTTCAGCTCCGGCTTCTGGCTGCGCCCGCCACAATTGCACGGCAAGGTAGAACAGATAAGCGGCACCCACGAACTTGATCCCCAGGAACAACAGTTCCGAGGTATGCAGCACAGCGGTCAATCCCACCGCTGCCAGGGCAATCATGAGCGCAAACGCCAGCAACCGGCCAATGCCACCGCTGCACGCCCGGACGAAGCCATAACGCGAGGCGTTGCTGATGGACAGCAGGTTATTCGGCCCCGGCGCCATGTTCAGCGCGAAGCAGGCCGGGATGAAAACAGCGAGGGTCGTCAGGTCCATAGGATGCACGCCTGGCAGAGCAGATCGAGCCCCCATTCTGCACTCGCCCCTGATGGGTTCAAGGCACAGTTGCGCAACCAAATCACCCTGCACTGTACCGCCACGACTTCGCTATCACCCCCTGCAAAATCCGGTAACGCTCCCAGCCTCGCACCTTCTGTGACAGTGACTAGCCTTCAAGCACACCACCAAGCAAGGATGCTTCGATGCTGCCGTTATCACGCCTATTGGCCTGTCTTATATTCATCTGCTCCCCTGTCATCGCCGCGTCTTGTCCCGACTGGCCCCTCGGACGCGCCCAGGCGGAAATCACCGCCCTGCAACAGCGAATCGATTCGTGGGATGACAGCTATCACCGTCTCGGCCGATCACTGGTAGCCGATGAGCTCTACGATCAATCCCGCATCCAGCTGGGCCATTGGCGCGACTGCTTTGACCTTGTGACACCCAGTTTCCCCCTGCGTACGGCGGGCGGGAAAGTGCCACACCCGGTTGCACACACCGGCCTGGACAAACTCAAGGATGCCGCCGCGGTCAAGGCGTGGCTACAAGGCCGAGAAGACCTCTGGGTCCAACCGAAAGTCGATGGCGTGGCCGTGACTCTGATCTATCGCGGGGGGCGCCTGCATCAGGCGATCAGCCGCGGTGATGGTGTCCAGGGGCAAGACTGGACCTGGGCTGCGCACAAAATCAACGCCATCCCGCAACGGCTGAATCAGCCATTGGACCTGGTCGTTCAGGGTGAGCTGTACTGGCGGCTGATTGCCCATGTCCAGGCCAGCAACGGCAGTCTCAACGCCCGGGCGACCGTGGCGGGGCTGATGGCGCGCACGAATTTGACCGCGCAAGAAGGGGCGGACATCGGCCTGTTTGTCTGGGACTGGCCTGACGGACCGGCCACGCTGCCCGAACGGGAGGCGACCCTGCAGGCGCTGGGCTTCGCCGACACCATCGGCTACAGCCAGCCCGTTCAGGCATTGGCCGACGTTGAGCACTGGCGCAACCACTGGTATCGCACGCCACTGCCCTTTGCCAGCGATGGCATCGTCCTGCGTCAAAGCCGCCGCCCACCGGCCGACCGCTGGCAAGCCCGGGCGCCGTTCTGGAGCGTGGCCTGGAAGTACCCCTATGCCCAGGCCCTGGCCGAGGTGCGCCACGTGCGCTTCAAGATTGGTCGTACTGGGCGCATCACGCCCGTGCTGGAACTTGAACCTGTCATGCTCGACGACCGACGAATCCGCCGCGTGAGCGTCAGCTCCCTCAAACGCTGGGAGCAAATGGACATTCGTCCTGGCGACCGGGTCGCCATCAGCCTGGCCGGGCTGACCATTCCACGCCTGGACAGCGTCGTGTTGCGTAGTGTCGAGCGCCAGGACGTGAACGCCCCAGCAGCAGCCGATTATCACTTTTTAAGTTGCTGGCAGCCGACACCCGGCTGCGAAAGCCAGTTCCTGGCGCGCCTGGGCTGGCTCAGCGGCAAGCACGGGTTAGCCCTGCCCCATGTCGGCCCGGGCACCTGGGAAAAACTCCTGGCGGCCGGGCGACTCAATGGTTTGCTGGATTGGATGAGCCTCGATGCCGACGAGCTTGCTAACATTGCCGGCTTCGGCGAACGCAGCAGCGCCCGCTTGCTCGACAGCCTGCACAGCGCCCGTCAACGGCCGTTTGGGCAGTGGCTCAAGGCTCTTGGCCTGCCACCCGCTGGCGAGGTCCGGCTGGAGGGGCCATGGCAGGTGCTTGCCGAGCGCGACATCGAACATTGGCAAGCCGAAGCCGGTATCGGCCCGGGACGCGCCGCGCAACTGAGGGCTTTTTTTCGCGACCCACAGGTGCTGGCGTTAAGTGAAGTACTAAGGGGTGCCGGGGTCGACGGTTTTTAATCCAGGTCCCACAGTTGAACCCAAGGGGTAAACATGCGCTCCAACAGCGCATCTATACCAACCGTTCGCGAGTTTTCACGGAGTTGCTATGAATTTCCTGTCTCCTATCGCACTGCTGACACTATGCAGCGCTATGGCCGCCCCCCTGATGGCAGCCGAGCAAACACCGGAGCTCACCGGCTGCGCAGCCAAGCGCCAGGGCATCATCAATCAAATCGAGCTGGCCAAGTCCCGCGACAACAAAGACCAGCAAGCCGGCCTGGAAACAGCATTAAGCCAGGTCACCACCCATTGCACCGACGCGTCCCTGCGCAAGGAACGTGAAAACAAGGTTCTTGAAGCCAAGCACGAAGTCAACCAGCGTCAGGCCGATCTGGACAAAGCCATGAAAAAAGGCGACGCGCAGCGGATCAACAAACGCAAGGACAAGCTGGCGGCTTCGCGCAAAGAGTTGCAGGAAGCGGTGGATGAGTTGGATAAATAAGCGGCAAGTTTCAAGTTTCAAGCTGCAAGCCCCAAGCTTCACACTTGCAGCTTGCAGCTAAAAACTTGCAGCTGCCCCTACTCAATAATCCCGAAACTCTTTATGGCAGGCACTGCACGCGTCCTCTACTTTCTGCACCGCAGGCCCCAGGTTGCTGGCCCTGTACGGCTGGACCTTGCTGGCGGTTACCAACTCACCGGTGGCGGCTTCAAGGCTGCGGGTCAGCTCCTGGAAACGCGCCTGTTTTTGCCAGACCTCATCCCGGGCACTGGTGTGGTCTTCTTCACGCACTTGCGGGAAATGCTTCCACGGCTCGCGGGACAGTTGATCAAGTTGCACCGCGCCCTCGGCAAAGCGCGGGCCGTCGAACGGGATGCGACCGCGCAGCATGCCACCGAGCTCTTCGTTGGTCTTGAGCATCTGCTTGAAGATCGCTTTGCGTTGGCCCAGCGGGGAATTGGGATCGACACCGCCACAGGCGGACAACATCAGGCAGGCCAGCACGGCCATGGAAAATCGTTTTACAAACATCTTGGCCTCGGAGCAGGAAACGGCGGTTAGTATCCTCGGGTCATCGGCAAAGACCAATAGCCCTATTATCAATACGGGTTGTCTGGACGCCTGGAGCGTCCGTACGACCGGCAAGGAAATCTCATGCACAGTTTCAAGACCTGGCACAAAGGCCTGGCGCTGACCCTACCGCTTATCGCGCTGTTGGCCGGTTGCAATCGCGGCGACAAAGCCGAAGAGCCCCAGACTCACGCCGTCGCTACTTATGTCAGCGCACCGTGGGAAGCCTTGCCATCGGTGTCCGACGAAGACCTGCTGGCGGGCTTTGGCTCCTGGCGCAGCGCCTGCAACCGGCTCAAGGCCGACGCGGTGTGGGGTGCCACCTGCGCGGCGGCGGCCAATGTGCCGCTGACCGCTGTAGATGTGCGCAACTTTCTGAAGCAGAACCTGGATGTCTACGGCCTGCGCTCGGGTGACAACAGCCCCAACGGTCTGATTACCGGTTATTACGAACCGGTCTACCCCGGCAGCCTCACCCAGACTGCCAGCGCCAACATCCCGGTGTACGGGGTGCCGGAGGACATGATCATCGTGTCGCTGGACAGTATTTACCCCGAGCTCAAGGGCAAGCGCCTGCGCGGTCGCCTCGAAGGCCGAGTGCTCAAGCCCTACGACGACGCGGCCACCATCGAAACCAACGGGGTGAAGGCTCCGGTGATCGCCTGGCTGACAGACCCGATGAACCTGCAATTCCTGCAAATCCAGGGCTCGGGCCGCATTCGACTCGATGACGGCCGCCAGTTGCGCATCGGCTATGCCGACCAGAACGGCCACCCCTACCGGCCCATCGGGCGCTGGCTGGTCGAACAGGGCGAACTGAAGAAAGAAGAGGTGACCATGGGCACCATCAGTGCCTGGGCAAAAGCCAACCCGAACCGGATTCCCGAATTACTGGGCAGCAACCCCAGCTACGTGTTTTTCAACCGCAACCCCGACAGCAACGAAGGGCCGCGGGGCTCACTGAATGTGCCGCTGACCGCCGGCTACAGCGTGGCGGTGGATCGCAAGGTGATTCCTCTGGGAAGCCTGTTGTGGTTGTCCACCACCCGCCCTGACGGCAGTGCATTGAACCGCCCGGTCGCGGCTCAGGACACCGGCGGCGCAATTGCCGGCGAAGTACGGGCGGATCTGTTCTGGGGCACCGGCGAAGCAGCGGGAAACCTGGCCGGGGATATGAAACAACAGGGGCAGATCTGGATGCTGTGGCCCAAGGGCATGGCATTGCCGCAGGTGCCGCAGGTTGCCAATACGGTCACCGCCAATCCCTGAGAAATGGGCTGACTGTACCGGCGCCATCGCGAGCAGGCTCGCTCCCACATTGGATCTAGTCGTACACAAAACATGTGTCCACTGGAGATCAACTGTGGGAGCGAGCCTGCTCGCGATGGGGCCAGCACAGACAACGGGACTCAACCGCCAGGCTCAGACCGAAACGAAGAAGAAACTCAACACCAACCCTACCCCCACGAACCACACCAGCGAACGCAAGATCGCCCAGTCCGCCAGATAGCAGATGATGTACAGCAGACGACTGGTGATAAACAGCACCGCCAGCACGTTGATGGTCACAAGCTCGGCATTGCCGGCCAGGTGCGCGACAATCACGGCAGCGGCGAAAAACGGGGCGATTTCAAAGCTGTTCAGTTGCGCGGCGTATGCACGCCGGGGGGCTCCTTCGAGCGAGTCCAGAAAATCCCGAGGGTCGTGGTTGTCGCTCAACCGGTATTTTCCACCGGCCTTGGCGATCGCAATGCACAGGTAAGGCAGGAGAAAGGCAATCAAAATGCACCACAGGGCAACCGTCATGAAGCAGTTCCTTCTTTGAGTGTTATAGAAAAACAAGAATCGAGGCACTGGTCAGAATTTCATCACCAACATGCCAATCAGCACCAGCCCGCAGGCTAAGAGCCGCGGCCGGCCGAAAGGTTCTTTCAGGTAGCGCATGCCAAACAACACCACCAGGATCACGCTGATCTCCCGCAGCGCAGCCGCTTCGGCAATCGAGCCCAGTTGCATGGCCCACAGCACCAGAGCGTAGCTCAACAATACGCAAAACCCGACCGCCAGCCCCAGCCGCCACTGTTCACGCCAGAACAGCATGAACGCAGGTCGTTTGCGCACCAGCGCCAGCAACGGAAAGGGCCAGGCACTGAGCAGCGTGACCCAGGCCAGGTAATCCAGTGGCCGGGGCCAGCGCCGCAGGGCATGGCCGTCAATAAAGGTGTAGCAGCCGATGCACAGGCCGATCAGCGCCACCACCGGTAGCATCGACCAGGGCAACCGTTCGCCACCACCGCCCTGCCACAACAGGCACAGCATGCCGAACGGGATCAGCAAGATGCCGATGATCTGATGGGTTGTCAGCACTTCTCCGGCGAAGATCAACGTCAAAGCCAGCACCACCAATGGCGACAGACCACGCATCAGCGGATAGACCAGCCCCAGGTCACCCACCCGATACGCCTGGATCAACAGATAGCGGTACAACAGCTCGAATGCCGCCGACGCCAGGATCCACGGCCAGATCTCCAGCGGTGGCAACGCCACGAAGCCCAGCACCAGCACCACGAACAGCAACGCGACGCTGTCCATGCACGCCACCACCAGCAAACGCTCGCCACTGAACTTGATCAGCGTATTCCATGCCGCATGCAACAGCGCGGCGACCAATACCAAGGCCGTTGCCAGCACAGCAAGCTCCTTATTGCGTCCAGAGAATTGATTCGCCATCCATCAGCGCCCGTTTATACTGCAAACGACCACGCCGCACTCAGTTGCGCATAAACCAATTCCAATAATTTTGCTGCTGCCCCGTTTCATCCGAACCGGCGCATCGGCATGCGTATGCCTGATCAGAGCGTCAAGACTACAGACAGAGACTTTGCGCATGCCACTCGCCTTGCTTGCTTTGGCCGTCTCCGCTTTTGGCATCGGCACCACCGAATTCGTCATCATGGGGCTGTTGCCCGATGTCGCCCGTGATCTGGCCGTGAGCATTCCCCAGGCCGGGCTGCTGATTACCGGGTACGCCCTGGGCGTGGTGTTCGGCGCGCCGATCCTGGCCATCGGCACCGCCAACATGCCGCGCAAGGCAACGCTGCTGGGCATGACGCTGATGTTCATCGTCGGCAACGTGCTCTGCGCCCTGGCGCCGAACTACGCCACGCTGATGGCCGCCCGGGTCATCACCGCACTGTGCCACGGGGCATTCTTCGGGATCGGCTCGGTGGTCGCGGCCGGACTGGTGACACCGAACAAACGGGCCCAGGCCATTGCGATGATGTTCACAGGACTGACCCTGGCCAATGTGCTGGGCGTGCCCTTGGGCACTGCGTTGGGCCAATATGCCGGCTGGCGCTCGACCTTCTGGGCGGTATCGGTCATCGGGATCATTGCCGCCCTTGCCCAATGGGTCTGGCTGCCCCGGGAAATTCCCATGGAGAAGGCCAATCTGGCCAGCGAGTTCAGAGTGCTGGGCAAGGCCAACGTGCTGCTGGCCCTGGGCATGAGCGTGCTGGCCTCCACCAGCCTGTTCAGCGTGTTCACCTACATCGCGCCGATCCTGCAGGACATCACGGGAGTCAGCCCCCACGGCATCACGCTCATGCTGCTGCTGTTCGGTGTCGGCCTGACAGCGGGCAGTTTCCTCGGCGGACGGCTGGCGGACCGGCGCCTGCTGCCTTCGCTGGTAGCCATGGCCCTGGCGGTGGTGCTGGTGCTGGCCGCGTTCAGCCAGACCAGCCGGTCGGTGGTTCCTGCAGCTATTACCCTGGTCCTATGGGGTGTGTTCGCCTTCGCACTGTGTCCGATCCTGCAATTGCTGATCATCGACCAGGCCCAAGAAGCGCCGAACCTGGGCTCGACCCTGAACCAGAGCGCGTTCAACCTTGGCAACGCGGCGGGTGCCTGGATTGGCGGCCTGGTGGTGGCCAGCGGCGCCGACCTGGCGGACCTGCCATGGACCGGCGCTCTGGTGGGCGGGCTGACCGTGTTGACAGCACTGTATTTTATCTACCGTCAGCGTCGTCAGGACGCCCTGGTGGGTGTGGTCGACTAGGCTGGCCGGTCTCGCTCCGCACCTGGGCATGACTCAGCAGCGCAAAGATGAAACTGCCACCAATGATATTCCCTGCCAGGGTCGGCCCGGCGAACACCATCCAGAAGTCCGCCCACGACAGCTGGCCGGCGAACACCAGATAGGACACTTCGGCCGAGCCGACGACAATGTGGGTGAAATCCCCAAGCGCCATCAGATAGGTGATGAGGATGATGATCCACATCTTGGCGCTCTCCATGGACGGGATCATCCAGACCATGGTGGCGATCATCCAGCCTGAAATGATGCCCTTGGCGAACATCTGGCCAGTGTCGTTTTCCATGACCTTGCGACCGATCTCCAGAAAAGCCATATCGGTGCGGCGGTCGAAAATCGGCAGATGCAGCATCACATAGGCCACCAGCAAGGTCCCGCACAGGTTCCCCACCAACACCACCCCCCACAGGCGGAACAGACGGCCGAAGTTGCCCAAGGTGGGTTTGCTCATGATGGGCAGCACGGCGGTCAAGGTGTTTTCGGTGAATAGCTGCTGGCGGGCAAGAATCACCGCGAGAAAACCGGCGCAGTAGCCGAAGCTGGCGATCACCTTGAAGGCTTCACCCTCGGGCAAGCGGGAATTGAGCAGCCCCATCGCCATCAGCGACAGGCCCATGGTCAACCCGGCGGCCAGGGCCGACCACCAAAGCGCGGCGACACTGCGCTCCAGTTCCTGATTGCCCTGGGTCCGGATAATTTCATGCAGCACTGCGGCCCGCGGTGGCTGATTGCGGTCGACTTCGTGCTTTTCCTGTGCCGAAAGATCAGGTGTCTTGCCGTCTTTACGAGTGTCCATGGAGCTCCTGAACCGGTGGCGTGATGTACCTACGACACGCGGCCTTCGGAGCTGTTCAGTGGCGGGTCAAATCCAGGCGCTTGTAGCACTGCCGTCGCGAGCAGGCTCGCTCTCACAAGGGATGGGTGGTAGACAACAATGCTGCGACCGACCGCAAGTCCATGTGAGAGCGAGCCTGCGCGCGATTGGCGACGCCGCCGATCTCATGCACTGGCAATATCGTCCTGGAACTGATCCTTGACGTACTTGATCTCGGTCCGGCCGTGCGGCGCCGGCAGGCCATCTTCCCCAAGATTGACGAAGACCATCTTCTCCACGGTGAGGATGCTTTTACGGGTGATCTTGTTGCGCACTTCGCAGGTCAGGGTGATCGAGGTGCGGCCGAATTCGGTGGCGGTGATGCCCAGTTCGATGATGTCGCCCTGGCGCGAAGCGCTGACGAAGTTGATTTCGGAGATGTATTTGGTAACCACACGCTGGTTGCCGAGCTGGACAATGGCATAGATCGCCGCTTCCTCGTCGATCCAGCGCAACAGACTGCCGCCAAACAGCGTGCCGTTGGGGTTGAGGTCTTCGGGCTTGACCCACTTGCGGGTGTGGAAATTCATGTTCACTCCTGAGCGTCTGGCCGATGGATGCCTGCATCATGGCAGACCGGGCAGCGTGGCTCTATGTCGGGGTCCCAATAACGATCATCGGCAATTTTGATTTGCCGACAGAAACCCTTTGGAAGATCCGATTAGCCCGTTATAATCGCCACCGCTTTACCTCGGTCCTCGCTTTGGACCGTTCCCGCCACCTGTCCGAGGGGCGCTGCAGCAGGTTCGACCTGTCAGGCTCGGATGGGGCGTTGTTTGTACGGGGCTCCCCGCACGGACACTAAACGCACAACGGCGCCCATTCGCATACATTACGAATGGAGGCTCTTCATGAGCGCTGTTATCACGCCTGCAGATTTTACCGATTACAAAGTCGCTGACATGTCCCTGGCTGCCTGGGGTCGTCGCGAAATCATCATCGCCGAATCCGAAATGCCAGCCCTGATGGGTCTGCGTCGCAAATACGCCGGCGAGCAACCGCTCAAGGGCGCGAAGATCCTCGGCTGCATCCACATGACCATTCAGACCGCCGTGCTGATCGAAACCCTGGTTGCCCTGGGTGCCGAAGTGCGCTGGTCGTCCTGCAACATCTTCTCGACCCAGGACCAGGCCGCTGCCGCCATTGCCGCTGCCGGTATCCCGGTATTTGCCTGGAAGGGCGAGACCGAAGAGGAATACGAATGGTGCCTGGAGCAGACCATCCTCAAGGATGGCCAGCCATGGGCCACCAACATGATTCTTGACGACGGCGGCGACCTGACCGAACTGCTGCACAAGAAATACCCAGCCGTACTGGACAACGTCCACGGCGTGACCGAAGAGACCACCACCGGCGTACACCGCCTGCTGGACATGCTGGCCAAGGGCGAACTGAAAATCCCGGCCATCAACGTCAACGACTCGGTGACCAAGAGCAAGAACGACAACAAGTACGGCTGCCGTCACAGCCTCAACGACGCCATCAAGCGCGGTACCGACCACCTGCTGTCGGGCAAGCAGGCGCTGGTGATCGGCTACGGTGACGTGGGCAAGGGCTCGGCTCAGTCCCTGCGCCAGGAAGGCATGATCGTCAAGGTGTCCGAAGTTGACCCGATCTGCGCCATGCAGGCCTGCATGGACGGCTTCGAGCTGGTTTCGCCGTTCATCGACGGTAACAACGATGGCACCGAAGCAAGCATCGACAAAGCGCTGCTGGGCAAGATCGATTTGATCGTGACCACCACCGGTAACGTCAATGTCTGCGACGCGAACATGCTCAAGGCCCTGAAAAAGCGCGCCGTGGTCTGCAACATCGGCCACTTCGACAATGAAATCGACACCGCTTTCATGCGCAAGAACTGGGCGTGGGAAGAAGTGAAGCCACAGGTCCACAAGGTGCATCGCACCGGCGCCGGCAGCTTCGACCCACAGAACGATGACTACCTGATCCTGCTGGCCGAAGGCCGCCTGGTGAACCTGGGCAACGCCACCGGCCACCCAAGCCGCATCATGGACGGCTCGTTTGCCAACCAGGTCCTGGCGCAGATTTTCCTGTTCGGCCAGAAATACGCCGACCTGTCGCCAGCCCAGAAAGCCGAGCGCCTGACCGTGGAAGTGCTGCCCAAGAAACTCGACGAAGAAGTGGCCCTGGAAATGGTCCGCGGTTTCGGCGGCGTGGTCACCAAACTGACCAAGCAACAGGCTGACTACATCGGCGTGACCGTCGAAGGCCCGTTCAAGCCCCACGCCTACCGGTACTGATCGGCGCTGCCTCCTTGGTGGAGCGGACCTGTGGGAGCGAGCCTGCTCGCGATGCAGACACCTCGATCTGACTGTCAGACCGAGGTGATGCCAATCGCGAGCAGGCTCGCTCCCACATGAGTCCGCTCCCGCAAGGGATATGCAAGCCTCACCGGCCTACGAGTTTCCAAGGATATGACCATGTCCCAAGACCGTCGCTACAGCTTCGAGTTCTTCCCGACGAAGACCGATGCTGGGCATGAAAAACTGATCGCCACTGCCCGTCAGTTGGCGAGCTACAACCCCGACTTCTTCTCCTGCACCTATGGCGCTGGCGGTTCGACCCGTGACCGCACGATCAACACCGTGTTGCAGCTCGAAAGTGAAGTCAAAATCCCCGCCGCCCCGCACCTGTCCTGCGTGGGTGACAGCAAAGCCGATCTGCGCAGCCTGTTGAGCCAGTACAAGGCTGCCGGCATCACCCGTATCGTGGCCCTGCGCGGTGACCTGCCCTCGGGTATGGGCATGGCGAGCGGCGAACTGCGCCACGCCAACGACCTGGTTGAATTCATTCGTGAAGAAACCGGTGAGCACTTCCATATCGAAGTGGCGGCCTACCCAGAGATGCACCCCCAGGCACGCAACTTCGAAGACGACCTGCTCAACTTCGTACGCAAGGCCAACGCCGGCGCCAACAGCGCGATCACCCAGTACTTCTTCAACGCTGACAGCTACTTCTACTTTGTCGACCGCGTACGCAAGATGGGCGTCGACATTCCTGTCGTGCCGGGGATCATGCCAATCACCAACTACAGCAAACTCGCGCGTTTTTCCGACGCCTGCGGGGCAGAAATCCCACGCTGGATCCGCAAGCAGCTGGAAGCCTACGGCGACGACACATCCAGCATCCAAAGCTTCGGAGAGCAAGTCATCACACAAATGTGTGAACGCTTGTTACAAGGCGGGGCACCGGGGCTGCATTTCTATACCCTGAACCAGGCCGAGCCCAGCCTCGCGGTATGGAATAACCTCAAGCTGCCGCGTTAATGACTTAGTTCGGCGGTGTATAAAAGCCTTGGCGAAAACCAAGGCTTTTTCGTTCGTCCTATGTCGAAAGACGACCAGACCGCGGGCCAGAGGGCTCTAGCTATTTGATGAGCTCTCGTCGTAACC
Source organism: Pseudomonas sp. N-137 (assembly GCF_034555295.1). Taxonomy (NCBI): domain Bacteria; kingdom Pseudomonadati; phylum Pseudomonadota; class Gammaproteobacteria; order Pseudomonadales; family Pseudomonadaceae; genus Pseudomonas; species Pseudomonas sp. N-137. The sequence goes on along the minus strand of NZ_JAXUDQ010000031.1, from coordinate 2,667 downwards.
TCAGGCCATGCCCTTCATCACCCGGTTACTGACCACCTTTGTCCTCCTGTACCTGAGCATGGATGCCCGGGCCGAGAAGTTGCGCATTGTCACCGAACCCTGGGCGCCTTATGTCTACGAAGAGAACGGCCAGGTCCTGGGACTCGACTACGAAACCACCGCCATTGTGTTCAAGCGCCTGGGCATTGATGTGCAATGGCAACTGCTGCCGTGGAAACGTTGCCTGGCGATGCTTGAGCAGGGCCTGGCGGACGGTGCGCTGGACATTTTCCACAGCAACGAACGCGACGCCATGCTGCTTTACCCCAGCGAACCGCTCTCGGACGTGGAGTTCGTGATGTTCTACGCCAACGCCCGCCCCCATCCCTTTCGCACGCTCGATGACTTGGTCGGCCTGACCGTGGGCACCTCGCCCGGTTATCTGTACAGCCAGGCCTTCAGAGAATCGCCCCTGTTCAAACGTGAGACGGCACCCACCCATGAAGCCAACTTTGGCAAGTTGCAACTGGGCCGGATTGACCTGCTCATCACCGACCGCCGGGTGGGTCGGCACGTACTCAAGCAAATGCAACTGGGCGACCAGATCACCGAAAACCCCGTGGTTGTGAGCCGTCAAAGCCAATACCTGGCGGTGCGGCGCAACGCCGGGATGGATCTGCTGGTGCAGCGCTTCAGCGCCGAGCTCAAGCGCTTCAAGCGCGAACCGGCCTATGCCGAGCTGATCGCCCGCTATGGCGCCGTTCCGTCTGCCAGGACCAAACCGTCCAGCCCGGTGCAGCGTTGAAATAAACCGTTGAGCAGCAGGAAAGCGGCGCACGGCGTTTGCTCTGTTATACTCCGGCCTTCCCGCCAGGCTCACGCCCGGACGCCCGGTCTTGCAAAAGGCATCCCGACACCGCTACAGCGCAGCTTCCAGCCCGCGCGAGCCCTGTCCGGACCTGCCTTCCAGACTCGGCAGGACCGGACGGGATGACGTCTTTTTGTTGAACGTCATTCGCGCCCGGCAAGACTATCCCATTGGGCCAGGCCCTCACTAAAACAGGATTACTCATGTCCTTTGCTTCCCTCGGTCTCTCCGAGGCTTTAGTCCGCGCCATCGAGGCTGCCGGCTACACCCAGCCTACCCCGGTGCAACAGCGGGCCATCCCCGCCGTGTTGCAAGGTCGCGATCTGATGGTCGCGGCGCAGACAGGCACTGGTAAAACCGGTGGTTTTGCCCTCCCTATCCTGGAGCGGCTTTTCCCCAACGGTCACCCAGACAAATCCCAGCGTCACGGCCCGCGCCAACCGCGCGTCCTGGTCCTGACCCCTACCCGCGAACTGGCGGCCCAGGTACACGAGAGCTTCAAGATCTATGCTCGCGACCTGAAATTCGTCAGTGCCTGCATTTTCGGCGGCGTTGGCATGAACCCTCAGGTCCAGGCCATGGCCCGTGGCGTCGACGTGCTGGTGGCCTGTCCGGGTCGTTTGCTCGACCTGGCCGGCCAGGGCAGCGTCGATCTGTCCCACGTGGAAATCCTCGTGCTGGACGAAGCCGACCGCATGCTCGACATGGGCTTTGTCCATGACGTGAAGAAAGTGCTGGCCCGCCTGCCCGCCAAGCGTCAGAACCTGCTGTTCTCGGCGACGTTCTCCAAGGACATCACCGACCTGGCCGGCAAGCTGTTGCACAACCCGGAACGCATTGAAGTCACACCGCCAAACACCACGGTCGAGCGCATCGAACAACGTGTGTTCCGCCTGGCGGCCAGCCACAAGCGTGCCCTGTTGGCGCACCTGATTACCGCCGGCGCCTGGGAACAGGTCCTGGTGTTCACCCGCACCAAGCACGGCGCCAACCGTCTGGCCGAGTACCTGGACAAACATGGCCTGCCGGCCGTGGCGATCCACGGTAACAAGAGCCAGAACGCCCGCACCAAGGCCTTGGCCGACTTCAAGGCCGGCGAAGTGCGCATTCTGGTTGCCACCGACATCGCCGCTCGCGGTCTGGACATCGACCAGTTGCCCCACGTGGTCAACTTCGAGTTGCCGAACGTCGATGAAGACTACGTACACCGTATCGGTCGTACTGGCCGGGCCGGCCGTTCGGGCGAAGCGATCTCGCTGGTCGCGCCGGACGAAGAGAAACTGCTCAAAAGCATCGAGCGCATGACCAAGCAGAAAATCGCCGATGGCGACCTGATGGGCTTCGATGCCAGCACCATCGAGGCCGAGAAGCCTGAAGTGCGTGAACGTCCGGACGTGCGCAACCCACGCAATGCCCGTGGCCCTCGCGGTGACGGTCCAAATGGCGGCGGCGGTGGTGGCGGCGGCCGTAAAGACAAAGGCAAGGACAAGGGCAAGGAAAAATCGGCCAGCACCAGTCGCGGCGAACGCCCGGCTCGCGAGCACAAGCCTCGCGAAGGTACCCCGGCCCGTGAACAGCAGCGCCCGGCACCACGTGCCGCTGCCGATCGCGCACCGGACGAGTTCCTGGACGACGATATCGATAACTTCGGCAACCGCGTCGATTACGTGCCGCAGCAGAAACCCGCCCAGGGTCGCGGACGTCGTCCTGGCGCACCGGCACAGGGCGCGGCGGGCGCAGGTGCTCCTCGTGGCCAATCCCAGGGGCGTCAGAACGGCCCGCGCAACAGCAACGGCTCGTCCACCGGCACCCCGCCGGCC
>NZ_JAXUDQ010000030.1:991254-1021753 GCF_034555295.1 Pseudomonas sp. N-137 | reverse complement strand
CTGTGGGAGCGAGCTTGCTCGCGATAGCGGTGGTTCAGTTGTCGGAGATCTTGGCTGTGCCGCCGTCATCGCGAGCAAGCTCGCTCCCACATTGCCCTGAGGTAAGCGCCGGATAGGTCTGCACCCCGAATCTCCTGTGGGAGCGAGCCTGCTCGCGATAGCGGTGATTCAGATGTTGAAGAGGTTGGCTGTGCCGCCGTCATCGCGAGCAAGCTCGCTCCCACATTGCCCTGAGGTGAGCGCTGGATAGGTCTGCACCCCGAATCTCCTGTGGGAGCGAGCTTGCTCGCGATAGCTGACTAACCGGTAGACACCTTGTCACTTTGAAAATCCCTCACCGGCGTGCGCCGATCCGTGGTGCTGCCGGTCAACAACGAATAGTCAAGGCTACGCTTTTGCAGCTCCTCCTCAATCAAGGCCAGCATTGAGGTGAACTGGGAAAACAACAGAATCTTGCCCGAATAGCCCTTGCTGGCAGCAGGAAACCTTTGCGCCCGTTTTCACTGCCTGTTCCGCTAGCCAGCCATCAATACCCGCGCCAACGTCGACTTCACCTTCCCCATCCCGTCATGCAGCGCCTGCTCGATTTCCGCCATGGTGATCACAGCCGTGGACTTGCCCGCCGCCGGATTCACCACCAGCGCCAGGCAGGCGTAATCAAGCTCCAGTTCACGGGCCAGCGCCGCTTCCGGCATGCCGGTCATCCCGACGATGTCGCAACCGTCGCGCTCCAGGCGGGCGATTTCGGCCACGGTTTCCAGGCGCGGGCCCTGGGTGCAGGCGTAGACGCCATGGCTGCTGTAGCCACAGCCTTCGGCGGCCAGGGCGGCGATCAGTTGCTGGCGCAGCGCCTCGCTGTAGGGGTAGCTGAAATCAATGTGGGTAACCGCCTCCAGGTCATCGGCAAAATAGGTGTGCTGACGGCCGCTGGTGTAATCGATCAATTGGTGAGGCACGCAGAAATGCCCGGTCCCCATCGCGGCGTGAATCCCGCCCACGGCGTTGACCGCCAGGATCGCCTCGGCGCCGGCCTGCTTCAGAGCCCAGAGATTGGCGCGATAGTTCACTTGGTGAGGTGGAAAGCGATGTGGATGGCCGTGACGGGCCAGAAACAGCACTTCGCGCCCGGCGTAGTCACCGATCTGCACCTCGGCCGATGGCGCACCATAGGGCGTTTCTACTGCCAGGGACTGGCGAATGGTCAGACCTTCGAGTTGGGTCAGGCCAGTGCCGCCGATAATTGCGTAAACGGTCATGACAAATGTCCTTAATCGATCAGTTGGGCAGCTTTCAGCGCGCTGATTGCCGTCAGCCAGCGTGGGTCCTGGCGGTACTCGGTGGAGGCGAAGGCCTGCCCGCGCATGCGTGCGATGCGCGCCGATGGTTTGACCTTCAACCGCTGGGCGGCGCTCAAGGCCAGTTCGGCGGCGGCGCGGTCGTTGCACACCAGCCCCATGTCGCAACCGGCCGACAACGCCGCCTCGATACGACTGGCGGCATCACCCACCACATGAGCACCCGCCATCGACAGATCATCGCTGAAGATCACACCATCGAACTGCAATTCGCCACGCAGAATGTCCTGCAGCCAGCGCCGGGAAAAACCGGCCGGATTGGCATCGACCTGCGGATAAATGACATGGGCCGGCATGACGGCCGCCAGTTGCTTGCTCAGTTTGGCGAACGGAACCAGATCGTGGGCGCGGATCTGTTCAAGGCTGCGCTCATCGTTGGGAATGGCCACATGGGAATCGGCTTCGGCCCAGCCGTGGCCGGGGAAATGCTTGCCGGTGGCAGCCATACCGGCGGCGTTCATACCCCGAATGAAGGCACCTGCCAGCAGCGCTGCGCGCTCGGGGTCGCCTTCGAAGGCACGACTGCCGACCACCGCGCTACGTTGATGATCGAGGTCCAGCACCGGGGCAAAACTCAAATCGAGGCCGACCGCCAGCACTTCAGTGGCCATGATCCAGCCGCACTGCTCGGCCAGGTATTCGGCATTCGGGTTGTCGGCAATCGCCCGCATTGCCGGCAAACGCACAAACCCCTGGCGCAGGCGCTGCACACGCCCGCCTTCCTGATCGACCGCCAGCAGCAGGTCGGGGCGGATGGCGCGAATCGAGGCGCTCAGCTCGCGCACCTGGCGTGGATGCTCGATATTGCGAGCAAAAATGATCAGGCCACCCACTTCGGGCTGGCGCAACAGGTGGCGATCTTCGGCCGTCAACCAGGTACCGGCGACGTCCACCATCAACGAGCCTTGCAGGCCAGCAGTCATAATATTTCCTTGATAACAATGAACCCGCACAGCGGCGCACGCACGACCGCGCCGCCGGGCTCCAGGCCCGGCAGGTCACGGTTATGCAATGAAATATAAAGCGGGTTCGAAACGAGAGTCGGCATGGGCCGCTAGCTTAGCGGATGTAGGCAGCCGCGCCCACCCGTGCACTCAGGCCTTGGCGAGCGCCGGGGTTGATTTGCTGCGCGGGCGCAACTGCGCGGCAGCCATGGCCTCATCGGTGACGCCACTTTCGGCGCGCATGCCAGCAGCCAGGAATGGCACCATCAGACGCATCACTTGCTCAATCGAGGTATTCACACCGAAATCGGTTTCAGCGATGGCCCGCAGCGCCTTGATGCCGGACATGCTGAAGGCAGCGGCGCCGAGCATGAAATGCACGCGCCAGAACAACTCGATCGGCGGAATGCGCGGCGCGGCCTCGTTGACCAGAAGCATATAGCGGCGGAAAACCTTGCCGTACATGTCTTCCAGATACCGCCGCAGGTGGCCTTGGCTCTGGCTGAATGCCAGGCCCAGCAAGCGCATGAAAATGGAAAGGTCGTTACCGCTGCGTGGCTGCACGACAAGGGCTTGCTCGACCAGGATCTCCAGCAGCTCTTCCAGGGTTGGCTTGACGTCAGGCTTGGCCTGACGCCGCTCCAGCTCACGATCCAGGCTGACACAGAAAGGCCCGAGGAAACGCGAGAACACGGCCTGGATCAGCGCTTTCTTCGAACCGAAGTGATAATTCACCGCCGCCAGGTTCACCCCGGCCTTGCTGGTGATCAGACGCAATGAGGTTTCAGCGAAACCTTTTTCCGCGAACAATTGCTCGGCAGCATCGAGAATGCGTTCTACGGTTTCCGACTGGGCCATGGCTACTCCGCCTGACAAACACTTGTTTGAAACATACGTTTCAGCCTTGGGGTTGTCAAGCCTGCCGGGACGTTTTGCGAACGCTCGGTCAGATATTTAACCACACCTGCGTCCCGCTGTAGCCCATGACGTTTTTGCGGCCCGACCGACCGTCCAGCGGCCTGTGCGAAAAGGAGGATTGCCAAGCCGCGCCCACTGTATATAATCCCAGTCACTGTATAAAAAGACAGAGCGATCAATATGCTAAAGCTGACGCCACGCCAAGCAGAGATTCTAGCCTTCATCAAACGCTGCCTCGAAGACAACGGCTACCCGCCGACCCGCGCGGAAATCGCCCAGGAACTGGGCTTCAAGTCGCCCAACGCGGCTGAAGAGCACCTCAAGGCGCTGGCTCGCAAGGGCGCTATCGAAATGACCCCGGGCGCGTCCCGTGGCATTCGCATCCCCGGTTTCGAGGCCAAGGCCGACGAAACCACCCTGCCGATCATCGGCCGGGTAGCGGCAGGTGCTCCGATCCTCGCCGAGCAGCATGTCGAGGAGTCCTGCAACATCAACCCATCGTTCTTCCATCCGCGAGCTGACTACCTTCTTCGCGTGCACGGCATGAGCATGAAGGACATCGGCATCTTCGACGGCGATCTTCTTGCGGTCCACACCACTCGCGAAGCCCGCAACGGCCAGATCGTGGTGGCGCGAATCGGTGATGAAGTGACCGTCAAGCGTTTCAAGCGCGACGGCAGCAAGGTCTGGCTGATTGCCGAGAACCCCGAGTTCGCCCCCATCGAAGTCAATCTTAAAGATCAGGATCTGGTCATCGAAGGCTTGAGTGTCGGCGTTATTCGCCGCTAAAGGAGGCTTTATGCAGTTCCCACACACACCACAACACACTCAACTTCCGCTGTTCGAGGCGTTCATGGCCCAACCGCTGGCTCCCGCCCTCAAAGAGGTGATCGAGTCACCTTGGGGCGCCGAGCCCGAAGCCTTCAGCGAACTGTCGTTACGTGGTGCCGCCGGGAACTGCCTGAACCTGCTGGCGCCGATCCTGCGCGAGCTGAGCCAGGACCAGGACGCTCGCTGGCTGACGCTGATCGCACCACCGGCCAGTGTCACCCAGGCCTGGCTGCGAGATGCGGGCCTGAACCGTGAGCGCATCCTGCTGCTACAGCCGCGAGGCACTCAAAGCGCCCAGCAACTGACCTGCGAAGCGTTGCGCCTGGGCCGCAGCCATACGGTGGTCAGTTGGCTCAATCCGTTGACCACGACCGCACGGCAACAGTTGATCAGCGCCGCGCGCACCGGGGACGCGCAAAGCCTGAATATTCGATTGGGCTAAAAAACTCAGGGCTTCTCCAGGACAGAGAAGCCGGCCAGGAACACTATCGTCCAAAAAGCCGACAGGCGGGATCAATGAAGAACCCGCGGCCCCTCTTCCTTGTTGAATTCGCCTTCAACCAGACGACCTGCCATCTGCACGCCCACACTCAACATCGCCTTGGCGACTTCGACGTGCTGGCCTTGCAGGAAGGCCTTGGCGTCCTCGGAGAAGTTCAAGGTAACCAGAGAACCCTCGTCCTCGGCCCTGCGCAGCTCGATGCGGCCATCAGGAAGTTCGACAATTTCTAGAAAGGACGTTGGCATAAAAGTCTGTTCTCCACGAAAGGCGAGGATTATATAGTCATCGGCCAGGCTTCGCTCGGGATCTTGACCAAGCGTTATGGGCGAATATTACGGATCGAGGGAAAACTCAGCACTCGTTCAGCCCTTCGCGAAAGCGGATTGCCAGGCTCTTGAGGTTCTGACGCCAGCTTTCCAGCTCCTCTCGGCTCAACGCCTGCTCGGGCTCTTCTTCGTCCAGATTGACCGCCATGATCAAAGGTTGGGTCACGTCGCCCTTAGGCTTGCGAGGAGCACGGGGTGGCTCGAACAGTGCCGCGTGTGCCGCCAACAGTTGCGCCAGCCAGGTTTGCGGGTTGTGCGCCAGCTCGACCATTTCGGCCAGTTCCGGAATGGCGATGGTTTCCAACACTTCTTCTGTCAACAACAGTTCGGCCCGGGGCGCATTTGCCTGCGGCAGACGGTAGAAACCGGCAATTTCGTGGCAAAGCCCCAACAACGCGCCGTACAGATGAAACAGCGCTGATTCGCGCCCAGCCTGGGTCAGCGCGGGGGAATTCATCGCACGCCCATCCTCTGCCCTGGCGAGCGCTTCGAGCGACAGGCCGGCAAAATAAATTTTCTGATTGGTGCGGGTGTAGAGTTCGTGGGCCATAGCGGCATTCTCCCCAACGAAATAAAAGCTTCACGCAAGGGCGACAGTGTCGTGGAACAACCGAGGCCACTGCAAGGCAAAAACAAAAAGGCCGCATGAAAACCTACGGGTTGTCATGCGGCCTTTTGTTTACTTGAGGCTATTGGGACGGCTGCGCCCGAAATATCGGACTGGTCCAGCGGGAGCAAGCTCCCTCGCCACAGAGGCCCCGTACGCCACAAGAAAGCACTTTATCAATCAGCGCTTGTCTTCAACCTTCCATTTGCCGCCGTCGTAGTACGCCTTCCAGCCGGTTGGCTTGCCGTCGACTTCGGTCTGCACGTACTGCTCCTTGGTCTTGCGGCTGTAACGAATCACCGCCGGCCGACCCTCCGGATCCTTCTGCGGAGCTTCGCAGAGGAAATGGTACTTCGGATCGATTTCATCCTTGTGCGGCACGATCTCCAGCACCAGCGGCGCACGGGTCTCGCGGTTTTTCGGGAACTGGCTCGCCGCCAGGAACAGGCCGGACGCGCCGTCGCGCAGGATGTAGGTGTCGTTGACCTTCTCGCACTTGAGTTCAGGCATCTTCACCGGGTCCATCTTCGGCGGCGCCGCGTCACCGCTCTTGAGCAGTTTGCGGGTGTTCTTGCAGGTCGGATTGGTGCAGCCGAAGAACTTGCCGAAACGGCCGGTCTTGAGCTGCATCTCACTGCCACACTTGTCGCACTCAAGGCTCGGACCTTCATAGCCCTTGATGCGATAGGTGCCCTCTTCGATCTCGTAACCGGCGCAATCGGGATTGTTACCGCAGATGTGCAGCTTGCGCTTCTCATCCAACAGGTAGGCATCCATCGCTGTGCTGCAGATCGGGCAGCGGTGCTTGCCGCGCAGCACCAGGGATTCCGATTCACCCTCGTCGTCCGCGGCGATTTCGTCGCCCGGCACCAGGTTGACCGTCGCCTTGCAGCGCTCCTTGGGAGGCAGACTGTAGCCCGAGCAACCCAGGAACACGCCAGTCGAGGCGGTACGGATCTGCATCGGACGACCACACGTCAGGCATGGGATGTCGGTCATGACGGGCTGGTTGGCCCGCATGCCGTTCTCGGCACTTTCGGCTACTTCGAGCTTTTTCTTGAAGTCGCCATAAAACTCGTCGAGGACGTTTTTCCAGTCCCGCTCACCCTGGGCCACATCGTCGAGGTTCTCTTCCATGCCGGCGGTGAAGCCGTAGTCCATCAGGTTGGAGAAGCTCTCGGACAAACGTTCGGTGACGATGTCGCCCATCTTTTCCGAATAGAACCGACGGTTGTGCAGCGCCACGTAACCGCGGTCCTGGATGGTGGAAATGATCGCCGCGTAGGTCGAAGGACGACCGATGCCACGCTTTTCCATTTCCTTGACCAGGCTGGCTTCCGAATAACGGGCCGGCGGCTTGGTGAAGTGCTGGGTCGGATCAAGCTTGATCAGCTTCATCACATCGCCCTGGGCCATGTCAGGCAGGACGTCGTCGTCACCCGGCTTGGTGATTTGCGGCATGACGCGGGTGTAGCCGTCGAACTTCAGGATGCGGCCCTTGGCGCGCAGCTCGAAGTCGCCAGCACCGACGGTGACCGTGGTCGACAGGTATTGCGCCGGCAGCATCTGGCAGGCCAGGAACTGGCGCCAGATCAGCTCGTAGAGGCGCTCGGCATCGCGCTCCATGCCCGACAGCTTGCTTGGCTCGGTGTTGGCATCGGAGGGACGAATCGCTTCGTGAGCCTCTTGTGCGCCTTCCTTGCTGCTGTAGACGTTCGGCGTCTCCGGCAGGTATTTCTTGCCGAACTCGCTTTCTATATAAGTGCGCGCCATTGCCACGGCATCGGCCGAGAGGTTGGTCGAGTCGGTACGCATGTACGTGATGTAGCCCGCTTCGTACAAACGCTGGGCCATCATCATGGTTTTCTTCACGCCGAAACCCAGGCGGTTGCTCGCGGCCTGTTGCAACGTGGAGGTGATGAACGGTGCCGACGGCTTGCTGCTGGTCGGCTTGTCTTCACGCTTGACGATGCTGTAGCTGGAAGCCTTGAGCTTCTCCAGCGCAGCCATGGCCTGGGCTTCGTTGAGCGGCTTGAAGGCTTCACCCTTCTCACGGGCCACGTCGAAGCGCACGGTGGCGCCCTTGGCGGTGCCGAGGTCGGCGTGGACTTCCCAGTATTCTTCAGGGATGAACGCACGGATCTCCCGCTCGCGCTCCACCACCAGCTTCACGGCGACCGACTGCACACGCCCGGCCGACAGGCCACGGGCGATCTTGGCCCACAGCAGAGGCGAGACCATGTAGCCCACCACGCGATCAAGGAAGCGCCGCGCCTGTTGGGCGTTGACCCGATCGATGTCCAGCTCGCCTGGCTGGGAGAAGGCCTCCTGGATGGCCTTCTTGGTGATTTCGTTGAACACCACGCGCTTGTAGCGGCTGTCATCCCCACCGATGGCTTCGCGCAGGTGCCAGGCAATGGCTTCCCCTTCGCGGTCCAAGTCCGTCGCCAGATAGATGGTGTCGGCATCCTTGGCGAGCCGACGCAGTTCTTCGATGACCTTTTCCTTGCCCGGGAGGATCTCGTACTTGGCTTTCCAGCCGTGTTCCGGATCAACCCCCATGCGCGAGACCAGCTGCTTGCGCGCCTTGTCCTTGGGCGACAGCGCCGGCGCTTCACCGGCAGCAGCCTTGCCGCGCTTGGCGGCTGGCTCCTTGCTGGCGCTAGCCGAACCGCTGGTGGGCAGGTCTCGGATATGGCCGATACTCGACTTCACCACGTATTGGTTGCCCAGATACTTGTTGATGGTCTTGGCCTTAGCCGGGGATTCCACAATGACCAGCGATTTGCCCATGGATCAGAAAATTCCTGAATTCTAAAAAGTGAAAGGCGGTTGGCGCCTGACGCGGCACCGCTATATATAGTGGCTGCAAGGTGAGGTCAAGCGCAGGGTTGCCCCGGTATCGGCCTCAAGGCTTGGAAAAAAGGCTCTCTTCGGCCTGCACCAAAGCAAAGCGTGGCACCTGCTCGCCGTCAACTTCGACAGACTCCTGGAACATGCTCAACGGTCGCACCCAAAAGCCGTAATCGCCATACAGGGCTTGATAGAAGACCACTTCTTCCTCGGTCTCGGAATGCCGCGCGATGCTGAATACGCGGTACTGCGGACCTTTGTAATGTTGGTAGAGCCCAGGTTGTATCGGCATGCTTCGGCCCTCGCTCAAATATTTTTTAAATAAAAACAAAATCTTTTTTTCTAAACCCGGAAAAACAAAAACCGGGGCACTTGGCCCCGGCTTCCATCGACGTAACGCTTAGACGCGTTCGAAGACAGTGGCGATGCCCTGGCCAAGGCCAATGCACATAGTGGACACCCCAAAGGTGCCGCCGTTCTGCTTCATGACGTTGAGCAGCGTGCCGGAGATACGCGCACCGGAGCAACCGAACGGGTGACCCAGGGCGATCGCGCCGCCGTGCAGGTTAACCTTCTCGTTCATCTTGTCGAGCACTTTCAGATCTTTCAGCACTGGCAGGGCCTGTGCGGCGAAAGCTTCGTTGAGCTCGAAGAAGTCGATATCGGAAATGCTCAGACCCGCACGCTTCAAGGCTTTCTGCGTCGCCGGTACTGGACCATAGCCCATGATTGCTGGATCAACACCGGCCACGGCCATCGAACGAATCACCGCCATCGGCTGGATGCCCAGGTCCTGGGCACGCTGGGCCGACATCACGATCATGCACGAAGCACCGTCGGTGATCTGCGAAGAAGTACCGGCTGTCACGGTGCCGCCCTTTGGATTGAAGGCCGGCTTGAGGGCCGCCAGGCTTTCCAGGGTGGTTTCCGGACGAATGGTTTCGTCGTAGTCGAACAATTTCAGGAAACCGTTCTCGTCATAGCCCTGCATCGGGATGATTTCGTCCTTGAACTTGCCTTCCACGGTCGCCTTGTGGGCGAGCTGGTGGGAGCGCACGCCGAAGGCGTCCTGCTGTTCGCGGGTGATGCCGTGCATTTTGCCGAGCATTTCCGCGGTCAGGCCCATCATGCCCGAGGCTTTTGCCGCGTACAGCGACATGTGCGGGTTCGGATCGACGCCGTGCATCATGCTCACGTGGCCCATGTGCTCGACACCGCCGACGACGAACACATCACCGTTGCCGGTCATGATCGCCTGAGCAGCGGTATGCAGCGCGCTCATGGACGAACCGCACAGACGGCTGACAGTCTGTCCGGCCGCGGTGTGAGGGATCTGGGTCATCAGCGAAGCCATGCGGGCGATGTTCCAGCCCTGCTCCAGGGTCTGGTTCACACAGCCCCAGATTACGTCTTCGACTTCGTTGGGGTCGACCTTGACGTTACGTTCCAGCAGCTTGCTGATCAGGTGCGCCGACATGTCTTCGGCGCGGGTGTTGCGGTGCATGCCGCCCTTGGAGCGGCCCATCGGCGTACGACCGAAGTCGACAATCACGACGTCTCTAGGATTCAAGCTCATAAATGTTCTCTCGCTCTAGTCGTTGGGCGCTTAACCGAAGAAGCTCTGGCCGTTCTTGGCCATTTCACGCAGCTTCGCGGTCGGGTGGTACAGCGCGCCCAAATCAGCGTACTGGTCTGCCAGGGCAACGAACTCGGCCACACCGATCGAATCGATGTAGCGCAGCGCACCGCCACGGAATGGAGGGAAACCGATACCGTAGACCAGACCCATGTCGGCTTCGGCGGCGGTTTCAACAATGCCGTCTTCCAGGCAACGCACGGTTTCAAGGCACAGCGGGATCATCATCCAGTTGATGATGTCCTCGTCGGTGACTTCGCGCTGCTCGTAGACGATCGGCTTGAGCACTTCCAGCACCGACGAGTCGGCCACTTTCTTCTGCTTACCGCGCTTGTCGGTCTCGTAGGCGTAGAAGCCCTTGCCGTTCTTCTGGCCCAGGCGCTTGGCTTCGTAGAGCACGTCGACGGCCGACCGGCGGTCGTCTTTCATGCGGTCCGGGAAGCCTTCAGCCATGACGTCACGACCATGGTGGCCGGTGTCGATGCCGACCACGTCCATCAGGTACGCAGGGCCCATTGGCCAGCCGAATTTTTCCATGATCTTGTCGATGCGCACAAAGTCCACACCGGCGCTGACCAGCTTGGCGAAACCGCCGAAGTATGGGAACAGTACGCGGTTGACCAAAAAGCCCGGGCAGTCGTTGACGACGATCGGGTTCTTGCCCATTTTCTTGGCGTAGGCCACGGTGGTGGCGATCGCTAGTTCGCTGGACTTCTCGCCACGGATCACTTCCACCAGCGGCATCATGTGCACTGGGTTGAAGAAGTGCATGCCGACGAAGTTTTCCGGACGCTTGAGGGCCTTGGCCAGCAGCGAGATGGAAATGGTCGAGGTGTTCGAAGCGAGGATGGTGTCCTCTTTGACCTTGTCTTCGACTTCAGCCAGTACCGCCTGCTTGACCTTCGGGTTCTCGACAACGGCTTCGACCACCAGGTCGACATGGCCGAAATCGCCGTAGGACAGGGTCGGACGAATGCCGTTGAGCACTTCGGCCATCTTCGCCGCGGTCATGCGACCTTTATCGACGCGGCCAACCAGCAGCTTGGCCGCCTCGGCCAGGCCTTGCTCGATACCGTGCTCGTTGATGTCTTTCATCAGGATCGGCGTGCCTTTGGACGCCGACTGATAGGCGATACCGCCACCCATTATACCGGCGCCGAGTACGGCGGCCTGCTTCACGTCACGGGCGATTTCGTCGTAGGCTTTGGCCTTTTTCTTCAGTTCCTGGTCATTGAGGAACAGACCGATGAGGCTTTGTGCAGCCGAGGTCTTGGCCAGTTTGACGAAGCCGGCGGCTTCGACTTCCAGGGCCTTGTCGCGACCGAAGTTCGCGGCTTTCTGGATGGTCTTGATCGCTTCGACCGGCGCCGGGTAGTTCGGGCCTGCTTGACCTGCGACGAAACCCTTGGCGGTTTCGAAAGCCATCATTTGTTCGATGGCGTTGAGCTTGAGCTTTTCCAGCTTCGGCTGGCGCTTGGCCTTGTAGTCGAACTCGCCACTGATGGCGCGCTTGATTGTTTCAAGGGCCGCTTCCTGGAGTTTGCCAGGCTCGACCACGGCATCCACGGCGCCGACTTTCAGTGCGTCTTCTGCACGGTTTTCCTTGCCGGCGGCAATCCACTCGATGGCGTTGTCGGCACCGATCAGGCGCGGCAGACGCACGGTACCGCCAAAGCCCGGGTAGATGCCCAGCTTGACTTCCGGCAGGCCGATCTTGGCCGTGCTGGACATGACGCGGTAATCCGCTGCCAGGCACATCTCAAGGCCGCCACCCAGGGCGATGCCGTTGATGGCCGCGACGGTCGGTACATTGAGGTCTTCGAAGTCGCTGAAAATACGGTTCGCTTCGAGGTTGCCAGCGATCAGTTCGGCATCGGGCAGCTTGAAGTTATCGACGAATTCGGTGATGTCGGCGCCGACGATGAAGACGTCCTTGCCGCTGCTGACGATCACACCCTTGATCGAAGCATCTGCCTTGATAGTGTCCACAGCCTGACGCAGTTCATTCAGGGTTAGACGGTTGAACTTGTTGACGGACTCACCCTTGAGATCGAACTTCAGTTCGACGATGCCACTTTCAAGAGCCTTAACCGTGATGGCTTTACCTTCGTAAATCATCAACTGATCTCCACGATATGGAAGCTGAACAGTACACGTTGAACGCTGACTGCTGGTTCGGCATTGACGTTTACCGCCGATGCTACGCCAATCCGCCAGGCACACCCGTCAACGCGATAGTCGGGGTTCTGTAGGAACGTTCGGAAAATACAAACGCTCAATTCATACGCCCGTTTGATTTGGGTACGCCACCTTCACGGAATTTCCGACAATTGTCAATCGCCCTAAACAGGGGCTTGAACGCGACTTCCCGGTCATTTACGTACCGCACGGATCCGCAACACGGCGCTGCATGTACAGCCATTCATAGGATCAATAATTAGAAAAGTCGCCCTAATTCCAAGCGCGCTGGATTCAACCGACTACTCTGTCGGGAGCGCGATTGAAGATTTTGAGCAAAGGACGTTACGAACGAACGTCCGGATAGGCGTTTTGATTACCGGCCTGCCTGGCCAACCCGCCCGATGAGACTGTCGGGCTTTTTTATGCCTCAGGCCAGCGCCTTGAGCACCGCGCAAATATCCTGCAACACAGTGGCTTCGCCCTTCTCGCCCCAATACAAGGCGATCATTTGCCCGTCGGCCTCGATTTTGTAGACGTTGGCGGGCAATTTTTCGAAATGATTGAGCAACGACTCATCCTGGCAGACTTCGCGCCACTGATTGACCCATACGCCCGGCGCGGTTTGCCAGTAGGTCCAGATAGCCGGCTGCTTGCCCCGTCGGGGCCGATGGTACTGGGCGCAGGGGTTTGGCGCCTGCTGCCCGAGCCAGTGGGGCCACTCCTGCGGAGCCAGTTGCATGGCCAGGCCAAGGCGTCGCGCCTCCATGCGCAACGCCATGCGACCGCTCTGAACACGGGACGGGCGCAACCATGCCAGGGGGCTTAATACCACCAACAGGATTGACACCACTATCCAGACCGTCATATTCGTACTCCCCGAATTCTGATGAGCCATGACGATTGACCCACGTCGCCGTCGATGCGCTTGAAACCAGCCATACTTACCGTATCGCAATTCTCTGGAGTGCCTTCCATGTACTACGAACACGTCCTGGTCGCCGTCGACCTCACTGAAGAATGTGATCCCGTCGTCAAGCGTGCTCTGGCCCTTTGCGAAGGTCGAGACACCAAACTGTCGCTGGTTCACATCGTCGAACCCATGGCCATGGCCTTCGGTGGTGATGTGCCGATGGACCTTTCCCAGTTGCAACAACAACAATTCGATCAAGCCAAGGAACGCCTTGACCGGCTGATCGTGAAATACCCCGCCCTGAAAAAGGAATACAGCCACCTGACCTACGGCCAGCCGCGTCAGGAGATCCATCACCTGGCCAAGGAACAGGGTTGCGACCTGATCGTCGTGGGCAGCCATGGCCGTCATGGCCTGGCACTGCTGTTGGGCTCTACAGCCAACGACGTGCTGCATGGCGCGCCTTGCGATGTGCTCGCGGTGCATCTGGTCAAGCGCACATAAAACCTAAACCTGTGGGAGCGAGCCTGCTCGCGATAGCGTTGGGTCAGCCAATACCCATATTACTGACCCACCGCTATCGCGAGCAGGCTCGCTCCCACAAGGAATAGCGTTTCAAATAGAAATCCCGGCGTTCATCTCTGAGCACCGGGATTCTTTACAACAGTGGATCAAGCGTCCAGTTCAGCCCAGCGCTCGACCAGCGCATCCAGCTCGGCCTGCAGTTGCTCCAGATGCGCGATCACCTTGGCGGTTTCAGCCGCAGGGCGCTGGTAGAAGCCAATGTCAGCCATTTCGGCTTGCACCGCTGCGATCTGCTGTTCCTTCGCGTCGATATCACCCGGCAATGCTTCCAGCTCGCGCTGCAACTTGTAGCTGAGCTTCTTCTTTGCCGGTGCCGCCGCCGGTGCCGCAGCCACCGGAGCAGGCTCGGCCTTGACCACCGCCGAATTCAGGTCGGCCTTGCCGGACTTGCTCTCAGTCACGCCCAGCAAGCGCGGCGAGCCGCCCTGGCGCAGCCAGTCCTGATAACCACCGACGTATTCACGCACCAGGCCTTCGCCTTCGAACACCAGGGTGCTGGTCACCACGTTGTCGAGGAATGCCCGGTCGTGGCTGACCATCAGCACAGTGCCGTTGAAGGTCAGCAGCACCTCTTCCAGCAACTCGAGGGTTTCCACGTCCAGGTCGTTGGTCGGTTCGTCGAGCACCAGCAGGTTCGCCGGCTTGCTGAACAGTTTGGCCAGCAGCAGACGGGCACGTTCACCGCCGGACAGCGCCTTGACCGGGGTACGAGCACGTTGAGGGCTGAACAGGAAGTCGCCCAGATAGCTCAACACATGGCGGCTCTGGCCATCGATGTCGATGAAATCGCGGCCTTCGGCAACGTTGTCGATGACGGTTTTTTCAAGGTCCAACTGATGGCGCAACTGGTCGAAGTAGGCGACGTCGATCTTCGTGCCCTCCTCCACCTTGCCATTGGTCGGTACCAGACCGCCGAGCATCAGCTTGAGCAAGGTGGTCTTGCCGGTACCGTTGGCGCCCAGCAGACCAATGCGGTCACCACGCTGCAGCACCATGGAAAAGTCCTTGATCAGGAACGGGCCGCCAGGGTGCGCAAAACTCACGTTCTCAAGAACCATCACCTGCTTGCCGGACTTGTCAGCGGTATCCAGCTGAATATTGGCCTTGCCGGTGCGCTCGCGACGCTCACTGCGTTCCATGCGCAGTGCCTTGAGCGCTCGTACACGGCCTTCGTTGCGGGTGCGACGGGCCTTGATACCCTGGCGAATCCAGACTTCTTCCTGGGCCAGCTTCTTGTCGAACAGCGCGTTCGCGGTTTCTTCCGCCGCCAGCGCCGCTTCCTTGTGCACCAGGAAGCTGGCGTAGTCGCCGTTCCAGTCGATCAGGCCGCCGCGATCCAGTTCGAGGATACGGGTCGCCAGGTTTTGCAGGAAAGAACGGTCGTGCGTGATGAACAGCACCGCGCCCTGGAAATCCTTCAGGGCTTCTTCAAGCCAGGCGATGGCGCCGATGTCCAGGTGGTTGGTGGGCTCGTCGAGCAGCAGCAGGTCCGGCTCGGACACCAGGGCCTGGGCCAGCAGCACCCGGCGACGCCAGCCACCGGACAGCTCGGCCAAGGTCTTGTCGGCCGGCAGTTGCAGACGGCTCAGGGTGCTGTCCACCAACTGCTGCAGGCGCCAGCCATCGCGGGCTTCGAGGTCGTGCTGCACATGCATCAACTTGTCCAGGTCGGCATCGGTGACGATGTTCTGGCTCAGGTGGTGATACTCGGCCAGCAGCGCGCCGACACCGTCCAGGCCTTCGGCGACCACGTCGAACACCGTCCGCTCGTCGGCCACCGGCAGTTCCTGGGGCAATTCGCCGATTTTCAGGCCTGGTGCGCGCCAGACCGAGCCGTCATCGGGCTTCTGATCGCCCTTGACCAGCTTCATCATGCTGGACTTGCCAGTGCCGTTGCGGCCGATGATGCACACCCGCTCACCACGGGCGATCTGCCAGGACACCTTGTCCAACAACGGCATAGCGCCGAAAGCAAGGGACACATCGCTGAATTTGAGCAGGGTCATGAGCTTCTCCAAAAACCGGGCGCGCATTCTACCTGAGATGAGGCCTCAGAAGTCCGCCAATTTCGCCCTCGAAGCACTCTGCATAACAAATGTTGCGAACTTGCGCGGATGACCCCGCAAAGCTTTCGCCCATTGCTGGCAAAAGGCTAAGCTACAGACAGTTACCCTGGGTCAAACCTTGGGCTTGTCATGTTTTTTTCTGCCCGGACGTATCATGCGCAGTCGCCTTTTCAGTGTTTTATCTTGCTTGTTTGTATGTGCCACTGCCGTTCAAACCGCCCAGGCGGTGGATATCTCCACCCAGCGTCAGTATTACGATGAAGCCAAGCGTGCCTTGGCCAAAGGTGATTCCGGCCCCTATTTTCGCTACAGCCAGGCCCTGCGTGACTATCCGCTGGAACCCTACCTGGCCTACGACGAACTGACCGCTCGCCTCAAGAGCGCCAGTAATGCCGAAATCGAGAAATTTCTCGCCGAACATGGCGACCTGCCCCAGGCCAACTGGATGAAGCTGCGCTGGTTGCGCTGGCTGGCCGACCGTGGCGATTGGGCGACCTTCGTCAAGTACTACGACCCCAAGCTCAACTTCACCGAACTGGACTGCCTCAACGCCCAGTATCAGCTCAGTCATGGCCTAAAGGCCGAAGGCTACGCCAACACCGAAAAGCTTTGGCTCACCGGCAAATCCCAACCGGCCGCGTGTGATGCGCTGTTCGGCCTGTGGGCGACCCAGGGTCAACTGACTGAACAGAAGCGCTGGGAGCGCGCCAAACTGGCCGCCCAGGCCCGCAATTATCCACTGGCTAAAAGCCTGATCAGCGGCCTGAGCACCCTCGCCCCTCGCGGCCAACTGCTGATAGACGTGGCGCAAAAACCGGAACTGCTCAATCAGCCATCGCGTTTCCGCCCGGCCGATGAGCCGATGGCCGATATCGTCAGCCTCGGCTTGCGGCGCCTGGCCCGTCAGGATCCAGAGAAAGCCATGGCGCTGTTGGACGGCTACGCCAGCACCATGCATTTTTCCAAGCCTGAGAAAGTCGCCATCGCCCGGGAAATTGGCCTGACCCTGGCCAAGCGTTTCGACAGTCGCGCCTTGGGCGTGATGACAAAATATGACCCGGAACTGCGCGACGATACCGTCTCGGAATGGCGCTTGCGCCTGCTGTTGCGCCTGGCCCGCTGGGACGACGCCTATGAGTTGACCCGCCGCCTGCCCGAGACGCTGGCCAGCACCAGTCGCTGGCGTTACTGGCAGGCCCGCAGCCTGGAGCTGGCGCAGCCTCAGAATCCCGAGGCGCTGACGCTTTACAAGCATCTGGCCCGTGAGCGGGACTTCTACGGTTTCCTGGCCGCCGATCGTTCTCAATCGCCCTATTCGCTCAACAACAAGCCGCTGGTGATGAGCCAGGCGCTGATCAATAAAGTGCGCAACACACCGGGTATTCGTCGGGCCCTGGAGTTTCATGCCCGGGGTCAGATCGTCGACGGTCGCCGCGAGTGGTATCACGTCACTCGCCACTTCAACCGGGACGAGATGGTCGCCCAGGCGAAACTGGCCTACGACCTGAAATGGTACTTCCCGGCGATCCGCACCATCAGCCAGGCCAAGTATTGGGATGACCTGGATATTCGCTTCCCAATGGCCTACCGCGACACCCTGGTGCGTGAAGCCAAGGTTCGCGGCCTGCATTCAAGCTGGGTGTTCGCCATCACTCGACAGGAAAGTGCCTTCATGGAAGATGCGCGCTCCGGTGTTGGCGCCAGCGGCCTGATGCAGTTGATGCCGGCCACCGCCAAGGAAACCGCACGCAAGTTCAACATCCCGCTGGCCTCGCCCAAGCAAGTGCTGAACCCGGACAAGAACATCCAGCTGGGCGCGGCGTACCTGAGCCAGGTTCACAGCCAGTTCAACGGCAACCGCGTCCTGGCCTCCGCCGCCTACAACGCCGGCCCTGGTCGGGTGCGCCAGTGGCTGCGCGGTGCCGACCACCTGAGCTTCGATGTCTGGGTCGAAAGCATCCCCTTCGACGAAACCCGGCAATACGTACAGAACGTGTTGTCGTACTCGGTGATCTACGGCCAGAAACTCAACTCGCCGCAACCGCTGGTGGACTGGCATGAGCGCTATTTTGATGATCAGTGAGTGGGCAGCAGCAAGCCATAGGCTTCAAGCGGCAAGTTGTTCCTGAAAAAATGCCCGCATCTTTCGATGCGGGCATTTTTTTGCTCGGTTGCAGACCCTGTGGGAGCGAGCCTGCTCGCGATAGCGGTGTGACAGTCGACCTCATGGTTGCCTATCTGCCCCTATCGCGAGCAGGCTCGCTCCCACATTGGTTTCGGCTCGGCAGGCTCACGGAACAGAATCACCCTGCTGATTGAACTGCAACGCTGCCAATCGCGCATACAACGCGTTACTGGCCACCAGTTCCTGATGGGTGCCCACGGCGACTACTTTGCCCTGGTCCATCACCGCGATCCGGTCGGCATTTTTCACCGTGGCCAGGCGGTGGGCGATGACCAGGGTGGTGCGATTTTTCATCAGGCTGGGCAGCGCTTGCTGGATCAAGTGTTCGCTTTGCGCGTCGAGGGCGCTGGTGGCTTCGTCCAATAGCAGGATCGGTGCGTCCACCAACAGCGCTCGGGCGATGGCCAGACGCTGGCGTTGACCGCCGGATAACCCCAGACCGCCGTCACCCAGGTGGGTCTGGTAACCCTCCGGCATTTTTTCGATGAAATCGTGGGCATGGGCAATCTGCGCGGCTTCGCGCACCTGCTCGGACGTCGCCTCGGGATTGCCGTAGCGGATGTTCTCTTCAACCGTGCCGAAAAACAGCGCCGGGTTCTGCGAAACCAGGGCGAAATGGCGACGCAGGTCCAGTGGATCGAGCTGGGTCAGCGGCACATCATCGATGAGAATCCGCCCTTGCGCCGGGTCGTAGAAGCGCAGGAGCAAGTCATACACCGTGGATTTCCCGGCACCGGACGGCCCGACCAGGGCCAGGGTCTCGCCAGCCTGGACGCTCAGGTCCAGGCCGTCGACCGCATAGCTGTCTGGCCGGGACGGATAAGAGAAGCGCACGCCTTCGAGACGCAAATCACCCCGTACCCGCTCAGGCAGAGTCACCAGGCCAGAAACCGGCGGCTGGATGATGTTTTCCGAGCGCAGCAATTCGGCAATGCGCTCAGCCGCACCAGCCGCCCGCTGCAACTCGCCGATGACTTCGCTCAGGGTGCCGAAGGCGCTGCCGACGATCAGGCTGTAGAACACAAACGCCGCCAGCTCACCCCCGGAAATCCGTCCGGCGATCACATCCATGCCCCCGACCCAGAGCATCACCCCCACCGCCCCCAGCACCAGCACGATCACCAGTGTGATCAGCCAGGCCCGCTGGGCGATGCGCTTGCGGGCGGTGTCGAAGGCCTGCTCCACGGTCACGGCAAAGCGCCGTTCATCCTGGACCTGATGGTTGTAGGCCTGCACGGTTTTGATCTGGCCGAGGGTCTCGGAGACGTAGCTACCGACATCGGCAATGCGGTCCTGGCTCTGGCGTGACAGGCTGCGCACCCGCCGCCCGAATATCAGGATCGGCGCCAAGACCAACGGCAGCGCGATCACCACGATACTGGTGAGTTTGGGGTTGGTGATGAACAACAACACAATGCCGCCGACCACCATCAAGGCGTTACGCAAGAATAGCGACAACGACGAGCCGATCACTGACTGCAACAAGGTCGTATCGGCGGTCAGGCGCGACTGGATTTCCGAGCTGCGGTTGTTTTCGTAAAAGCCCGGGTGCAGGTACACCAGATGGTTGAAGACCTGCCGGCGGATATCGGCCACCACTCGTTCGCCAATCCAGGACACCAGGTAGAAACGGGAAAAAGTGCCGATCGCCAATCCCACTACAAGCACCATGAACAGGCCAATGGACTGGTTGAGCAGGTGCGGGGAGCGCGTCATGAAGCCCTGGTCCACCAGCAACCGGATGCCTTGCCCCATGGACAAGGTGATTGCGGCGGTGACGATAAGGGCCAATAAGGCGCCAGCAACCTGCTTGCGATAAGGAGCAATGAAGCCACTGGCCAGGCGTATGGCACGGCGTTGTTGGGAAGAGAGCATCAGAAGCATCCGATAATGCAGCAGGAAATGGACCGCCCGGCGACACCGAAGCGCAGCGGAACTTGGTTGAATCAGAATGAGTCAGGTTAAATATGACCGTAGCGACTAGAGGCTAGATGTTATCGGTCTAAAGTCTGGCTGGAAACGCGACCGTGTTTCTGATTGAGTGGAGCTGTCGCCATGAACCTACAAGGAGTGTCATGGCTCGGTCACCTGGCGACACTAAAATAGGCACACAACCTGATGAGGAGACAGGCCATGTCCTTGCAACACAGCAGCGACGACAAGATTCAAGTGATCCGCACGCAACCGGACCAGTCTCTGGGCTGCTCGTTCATCGACGCCCAAGGGCGCGAAGTACCGATCACCGAAGACATGATCCAGAAAGCCTGCAGCGAGCTGGAAAAACGACTGGTCAAGCCTGCCGAACAAAAGTGATACAGCCCGTCTTCATTGAACCCGACCATGATGTCGGGTTTTTTATGCCCGCAGCCTTTGCGGGCTCCTGTGACCTGGCGCTTGTGGGTTGGCTCTTGTGGCGAGGGAGCTTGCTCCCGCTCGGCTGCGCAGCAGACGCCAGGTTTTGGGCCTGCTTCGCAGTCCAGCGGGAGCAAGCTCCCTCGCCACAAAAGCGATCCACGATTAAAGACTGGTGGCGCCCAGAGCGCTCACGATCTGTTGCAACGCCGGCGACTGCCCCTCGATGCGAACCTTCAGGCTGTCGATCTCCCGACGCGGCGGATAATGCTTGCGCAGGGCATCGAAAGCGCTGCGTTGGTCGCTGACCGTTCCCACCAGGCTGCGACGAAAATCCGCGTCGTCACGACGTGGGTCATACACGCCACGGCACAACATCGCCAGCGCCCAGGCCGGATCAGTGTCAGCGTCCAGCGTGATGCCGCCCAGCCATGGCCGGGGCAGCAGATCGCTCAACCGGACCGCAACCGGTTGCTCGAGGAATGCGCACAAGGATTCGTAGATCTGCGCCGTACCACGCTGGCGACCATCGAGGCTGTAGCCGGCAATGTGCGGGGTGGCGATCACGCACAGGTCGGCCAGATCCGCATCCACGCTCGGCTCATGCTCCCAGACATCCAGCACCGCTTGCAGGTCTTCGCGTTCCAGCAACACCTCGCGCAGCGCCGTGTTGTCGATCACCGGTCCACGGGCTGCGTTGATCAGCCAGGTACCGGGCTGGAGCCGGCGCAGGCGCTGCTCATCGAACAGGTGCCAGGTCGGTTGCGCTCCGTCGCGAGTCAACGGTGTGTGCAGGCTGATCACATCGCACTGCTCGATGATCTGTTCCAGACTCACGTAGTCGCCGCCTTCGGCAGCCTGACGGGGTGGATCGCAGACTTTCACCGTCCAACCCAGGCCCTTGAGCACCTCAACCAACCGCCCGCCCACCTGCCCGGCACCGACCACGCCAAAGGTGCGTTGCTTGAGGTCCGCGCCTTCGATTTCAGCCAGGGTCATCAGGCTGCCCAGCACGTAGTCCACCACGCCACGGGCGTTGCAACCCGGTGCGCTGGCCCAACGAATACCGGCCTCGGCGAAATAATCCAGATCCAGGTGATCGGTGCCGATGGTGCAGGTGCCGACGAACTTCACCTTGCTGCCTTCCAGCAGCGTGCGGTTGACCTGGGTGACGGAGCGCACCAGCAACACATCGGCCTGCTCGACCATTGTCCGGTCAATCCCTCGGCCCGGGACCCGGCGGATCTCGCCAAACCCTTGGAAAAACGCATCGAGCAGGGGAATATTTTCGTCGGCGACGATCAGCATGGCAGAGCTCCTTTGGCGGGATGGGCAGTGTAGGCGTTCCGTTAGGCCTGTGCATTACCCGAAGCAAATGATGTTGTGGCGAGGGGATTTATCCCCGCTGGGTGCGCAGCCCCCCAACGACTTTGCGACTGCTGCGCAGTCGAGCGGGGATAAATCCCCTCGCCACAAGGTATTCGCAAGCCAGCTAAACGATTACAAATCCACAACACAGGTTTTTTCCTGACCACTGTGTCAAGGCGTAGAATGCGCCGCCTCGCGCTTATTTTTTCGGACGTTTCGCCTGTGAATCCTGTGATCGACCACGCCACCACCCTCTCCCGCCCGGCCCGGGTTCGCCTGGAGCTCAAGACGCTGCTGGCCCTGGCATTGCCGATCATGGTGGCGCAGCTGGCGACCACTGCCATGGGCTTTGTCGACGCGGTGATGGCCGGCCGGGTCGGACCACGGGACCTGGCGGCGGTGGCACTGGGCAATTCGATCTGGGTGCCGGTGTTCCTGTTGATGACCGGCACACTGTTGGCCACCACGCCGAAAGTCGCCCAGCGCTTCGGCGCCGGCACGTTCGACGAGATTGGTCCGCTGGTGCGCCAGGCGTTGTGGCTGGCGCTGGTGGTGGGGTTGATTGCCACGCTGGCGCTGCTCGGCGCCGAACCGATCCTGCACATCATGAACGTGGACCCCGAACTGATCGGTCCTTGCATGGAGTACCTGCAAGGCATCGCCACCGGCCTGCCGGCGGTGGCGCTGTATCACGTGCTTCGCTGCTTCAGCGACGGCCTGGGCCGAACGCGACCGGCGATGGTCCTGGGTTTGTGCGGGCTGGCGCTGAACATTCCGCTCAATTACATCTTCATTTACGGGCATCTGGGCCTGCCCGCCATGGGCGGTGTCGGTTGCGGCTGGGCCACGGCCCTGGTGATGTGGTTCATGGCCCTGGGCATGGCCGGTTGGGCGCGCTGGGCGCCGGCCTACCAGTCGAGCCGGCTATTCAACCGCTTCGACTGGCCACAATGGACCGTCATCAAGCGCCTGCTGGGTATCGGCCTGCCGATTGGCATCGCGGTATTTGCCGAATCGAGCATTTTTGCAGTGATTGCCCTGCTGATCGGCAGCCTCGGCGCCACCGTGGTGGCCGGGCACCAGATCGCCCTGAACTTCAGCTCTCTGGTGTTCATGATTCCCTATTCGTTGGGCATGGCTGTGACGGTGCGGGTCGGCCAGGCCCTGGGCCGGCGCCAGCCGCGCGAAGCGCGCTTCGCCGCCGGAGTCGGCATGGGTACGGCGCTGGCGTATGCCTGCCTGTCGGCGAGCCTGATGTTCTGGCTGCGCGGGCCCATCGCGGCGATCTATACCGGCGATCCGGTGGTGATCGAAGTGGCGTCGATGTTGATCATCTATGCGGCGTTGTTTCAGTTTTCCGACGCGATCCAGGTCACGGCGGCGGGCGCGTTGCGCGGCTACCAGGACACCCGGGTGACGATGATCCTGACGCTGTTCGCCTACTGGGGCATTGGCCTGCCCGTGGGTTACATCCTGGGCCTGACCGACTGGCTCGGCACCGCCAGCGGTCCGAGCGGGTTGTGGCAGGGCCTGATCGTGGGCTTGAGCTGCGCAGCGCTGATGCTGTCGATCCGCCTGACACGCAGCGCACGCAAGCAGATCCGCATCAGTCGTTCGGCGGACTAAGCGAGCTTTTTGCGGATCCAGTAGCGGTAGGTGCCATCGACCTCGTCCTGAGCCACCAGTTCGTGGTCGAGGAACACACAGAACTTGGGAATGTCGCGACGGGTCGAGGGGTCGGTGGCAATCACCTTCAACAGCCCGCCGGGCATCAGGTCGCGGATGTGCTGGTGCAGCATCATCACCGGCTCCGGGCAATTGAGGCCGGAGGCATCCAGCGTACCGTCGACCGGTGTATCGTTCATTTCACTCATGTTCTACTCCTGAAACTGGCGGGCATTGTCGCGCAATGTCGGTGTAAGGTCACCTCTGGCTTAACACCGCCCCCTGTGGGAGCGAGCCTGCTCGCGATAGCGTCGGGCCACCCAACATCGATGTCCACTGATGCACCGATATCGCGAGCAGGCTCGCTCCCACAGGGATTTCATTGCCTTTCAAGCGCTAGCGGGACTTGGGCTTTTTGGCGTCCAGCCGCCGCAGATGGCACGTCACTTCCTCACGGTCGTGGTACAGCTGCTTGCAGCCGATCTCGACCTTGATGCCCCGGGCCTTGAAGCCGTCGGCGATACGTTCGAGCAGGCGCTTCACTTCGGCGTAACGCTGCTTCATCGGCAGCTTGAGGTTGACCACCGCCTCGCGGCAGTGCCCTTCGCCGATCCACTCTTCCAGCATCGCCGCATTACGCGCCGGCTTCTCGACGATGTCGCAGACCATCCAGTCCACCGGCTGCTTGGGCTTGAACGTAAAGCCGTCCGCCATCAGATGCTGCACCAGGCCAGTGTCCATCAGGCTTTCGGCCATCGGCCCGTTGTCGATGGCCGTCACCAGCATGCCGCGGTTGACCAGTTGCCAGGTCCAGCCGCCCGGCGCGGCGCCTAGGTCCACACCGGTCATGTCGCTGTGCAGGCGCTCGTCCCACTGATCCCGAGGAATAAAGTGGTGCCAGGCCTCTTCAAGCTTGAGGGTGGACCGGCTCGGCGCCTCCCGAGGAAATTTCAGGCGTGGAATGCCCATCGGCCACATGGCCGAATTATCGGCCTGCGCCAGGCCCAGGAATACTTCGCGACCGCTCTTGAAGGTCAACAGCAGGCGTGGCTTGTACGGGTCATCCACCAGTTTGCCGGCGCCGGTCAGCGCCTTGCGCAGCGGCCCTTCGAATTTCTTGCAGAAGTTCGACAGCTCTTTACCGTCATTGGTGTCCACCACCTCCAGCCACAAGCTGCCGCAGGTCGGGAAGGCGCTCATGTGGGCCAGGATGACACTGATGCGGTCGGTTTCCGGCAGATCGATGAAGCTGCCACGCGCCCACTGGCGCGGAAAAATCAGCTCGGCGAAACGCTGGCCGCGCATCAGTCGCTCGGCGCCGTCGTCTTCGGTACAGACAAATTCGGCGCAGGCGCTGGCCGGCTTGGCCTTGGCGTAGCCGGCCACGTTCAGCCGTGCGGCGTGTTCGGCGATCTCGGAACAGACCTCGCCTTCGAAGCCTGGTCGGCAGTGCATGAAAAGCGTGTTCATTGAAACTCCGTAGCAAAGCCTGTCACGAAAACCGGCGCATGATAGCGGAGTTCGGAACCCCAAACCCGCTCGTAGAGTCCAGTGATTAGTCATACGCTCAAAACAGGGCTAGGTTAAAGGCTCTGTCCGTCCCGTCAGTCCGTAGCCGTGCGGACTCAAAGGAGTCATTTCAATGCCGTCCCTCGATAGCCTGAAAACCCTTAAAACGCTGCAAGTCGACGCCAGGATTTACCACTATTTCAGCCTGCCCGACGCTGCCCGAAGCCTGGGAGACCTGGACCGGTTGCCCATGTCCCTCAAAGTGCTGCTGGAGAACCTGCTGCGCTGGGAAGATGAAAAAACGGTCACCGGCACCGATCTCAAGGCCCTCGCCGGCTGGCTGAAGGAGCGTCGTTCCGACCGGGAAATTCAATACCGTCCTGCTCGGGTACTGATGCAAGACTTCACCGGCGTCCCGGCCGTGGTCGATCTGGCCGCCATGCGCGCCGCCATGGAAAAGGCCGGTGGCGATCCGCAGCGGATCAACCCGCTGTCACCCGTGGACCTGGTGATCGACCACTCGGTGATGGTGGACAATTTCGCCAGCAGCCAGGCGTTCGAACAGAACGTCGACATCGAAATGCAGCGCAACGGAGAGCGCTACGCCTTCCTGCGTTGGGGCCAGAGCGCCTTCGACAATTTTAGCGTGGTGCCGCCGGGCACCGGCATCTGCCACCAGGTCAACCTCGAATACCTGGGCCGCACCGTGTGGACCAAAGAGGAAGACGGACGGACCTATGCGTTCCCGGACACCTTGGTGGGCACCGATTCCCACACCACCATGATCAACGGCCTCGGTGTACTGGGCTGGGGCGTCGGCGGGATTGAGGCCGAAGCGGCCATGCTCGGCCAGCCGGTGTCGATGCTGATTCCAGAAGTCATCGGTTTCAAACTCATCGGCAAGCTGCGCGAAGGCATCACCGCCACCGACCTGGTGCTGACGGTCACCCAAATGCTGCGCAAGAAAGGTGTGGTGGGCAAATTCGTCGAGTTCTATGGCGACGGCCTTGCCGACCTGCCGCTGGCCGACCGCGCCACCATCGCCAACATGGCCCCGGAATACGGCGCCACCTGCGGTTTCTTCCCGGTGGACGACGTGACCCTGGACTACCTGCGCCTGTCCGGACGTCCGACCGAAACCGTGAAGCTGGTGGAAGCCTACTGCAAGGCTCAGGGCCTGTGGCGGCTGCCCGGCCAGGAACCGGTATTCACCGACACGCTGGAACTGGACATGGGGAGTGTCGAGGCCAGTCTCGCCGGGCCCAAGCGTCCTCAAGACCGGGTCTCACTGCCGAATGTCGGCCAGGCTTTCAGCGACTTCCTGGGCCTGAACGTCAAACCCACCAGCAAGGAAGAAGGCCGCCTGGAAAGCGAAGGCGGCGGTGGGGTCGCGGTAGGCAACGCCGATCAGGTGGGGGAAAGCGAATACGAGTTCGAGGGCCGGACCCATCGCCTGAAAAACGGCGCAGTGGTGATTGCGGCCATTACCTCTTGCACCAACACCTCCAACCCCAGCGTGATGATGGCCGCCGGGCTGCTGGCGAAAAAAGCCGTGGAGAAAGGCCTGACCCGTAAGCCGTGGGTCAAGAGTTCCCTGGCACCAGGTTCGAAGGTGGTCACCGATTACTACAAGGCCGCCGGGCTGACCGAGTACCTGGACAAACTGGGTTTCGATCTGGTGGGTTACGGTTGCACGACCTGTATCGGCAACTCGGGGCCGTTGCCCGAGCCGATCGAAAAAGCCATCCAGAGCGCCGACCTGACGGTGGCCTCGGTGCTGTCGGGTAATCGTAACTTCGAAGGCCGCGTGCACCCGTTGGTAAAAACCAACTGGCTGGCGTCACCGCCCCTGGTGGTCGCCTATGCCCTGGCCGGCACGGTGCGCATCGACATCAGCAGTGAACCGCTGGGCAACGACCGCGACGGCAACCCGGTGTACCTGCGCGATATCTGGCCCAGCAGCCAGGAAGTCGCCAACGCGGTGGCCCAGGTCAACACCAGCATGTTCCACAAGGAATACGCCGCCGTGTTTGCCGGTGATGAGCAATGGCAGGCTATCGAGGTGCCGCAAGCCGCGACTTACGTCTGGCAATCGGACTCAACCTACATCCAGCACCCGCCGTTCTTCGAGAACATCAGTGGGCCGCCACCGGCCATCAACAATGTCGAAGGCGCACGAATCCTGGCTTTGCTCGGCGACTCGGTGACCACCGACCACATCTCTCCGGCCGGCAATATCAAGACCGACAGCCCGGCCGGCCGTTATCTGCGCGAACAGGGCGTGGAGCCCCGGGACTTCAACTCCTACGGTTCAAGACGCGGCAACCATCAGGTCATGATGCGCGGCACCTTCGCCAATATCCGGATCCGCAACGAAATGCTCGGCGGCGAAGAAGGCGGCAATACGATCTACATCCCCAGTGGCGAGAAAATGCCGATCTACGACGCCGCCATGTCGTATCAGGCCATGGGCACGCCCCTGGTGGTGATCGCCGGACAGGAATATGGCACCGGCTCGAGTCGGGACTGGGCCGCCAAGGGCACCAATCTGTTGGGGGTCAAAGCGGTGATCGCCGAGAGCTTCGAGCGCATCCATCGCTCCAACCTGGTGGGCATGGGCGTGCTGCCGTTGCAGTTCAAGCTCGATCAGAATCGCAAGAGCCTGAACCTCACCGGCAAGGAAACCCTGGACATCCTGGGCCTGAGCGACGTCGAACTGACGCCACGCATGAACCTGCCACTGATCATCACCCGCGAGGACGGCCGCCAGGAGCGGATTGAAGTGTTGTGCCGGATCGACACCTTGAATGAAGTGGAATATTTCAAGGCTGGGGGGATTTTGCACTACGTCCTACGGCAATTGATTTCAGAATAAAAAGAAGCGTCTTACGAAAACACCGCCTGTTAATAGGCGGTGTTTTCGTATGGGTCTGCCTATAATCCCGCCGGTCCTGCCATCACCATCGCCACAAACGGTTCTTCAGTCTCAAAGGATGTGATATGCCTGCCCTGCCCTGGCCATACCTGGCCTTCCTTTCCGTCGGCTATGCCTTGGCCCTGGCCTTCGGCCATCTGGCCTGGACTGCTGCGATCTCGGTCGCGCTGCTGCTGTTCGCCGGGTATGCGGTGCGCCAGCAGCAGACACCGGTCGGGCAGTTTCTCGGCCACGCCCTGTTTGTGGTGATGGCCCTGGCGTTGGCCTTGCACTGGATGCCGGGTTTTTTCAATGGCCGGGCAATCGCGCCGCAACGTTTTACCGACGATGCCGTGCCGTTTGCCATGTACCTGAACCAGGACAAGCCACTGATCGGCTTCTGGTTACTGCTGGCGTGTCCCTGGATCGTCGGCAGGCGCTCGTTTCGCCTGTCGCTACAGGCCACGGCCCTGGGGCTGACCCTGAGCGCCGTGCTGGCGCTGGGCGGGGCGATGCTGCTGGGAATGATCCATTGGGCACCGAAGTGGCCGGAGTCGGCCTGGATATGGGTACTCAATAATCTTTTATTGGTGACGTTGGTGGAGGAAGCGCTGTTTCGTGGCTACATTCAGGGTGGCCTGAGCCGACGCTTCAAACATCTGAACTATGGCGACAATCTGGCATTAATCCTGGCCTCACTGCTGTTCGGCCTGGTGCATGCCGGGGCGGGATGGCAATGGGTGTTGCTGTCGGGCATGGCGGGGGTCGGTTATGGCCTGGCTTATCGCTTTGGTGGGCTGGGCGCGGCGATTGCCGCCCACTTTGGCCTCAATCTGCTTCATTTCGCCCTATTTACCTACCCGATGTTGGCGTGATACCGACCGGAAAAATAACTTCAATAAAACCTGACGGCGCCGACAACCTTTCAAAGCCTTGCGGATCTACACACCATGCGTAACAACCAGCCCGTCACACAACGCGAAAGGACCTTCCCGGCCCAACAACGTCTGATTTCCACTACCGATGCCAAAGGTGTGATCACCTATTGCAACGACGCGTTCGTTGAAATCAGCGGGTTTTCCAAGGAGGAACTGATCCGCTCGCCCCACAACCTGGTACGCCATCCCGATGTGCCGTCGGCCGTGTTCGCCCATATGTGGAACACGCTCAAACAAGGCTTGCCATGGATGGGCATCGTCAAGAATCGCTGCAAGAGCGGTGACCATTACTGGGTCAACGCCTATGTCACCCCCGTGTTCGAAGGTAACCAGGTGATCGGCTACGAGTCGGTGCGGGTCAAGCCCAGCGCCGAGCAGATCAGCCGGGCCGAAGCGCTCTATCAACGCATCAATCAGGGCAAGCCGGCGATCCCGCGCAGCGACAAATGGTTGCCGATCCTGCAGGACTGGCTGCCGTTTATCCTGGTCAGCCAGTTGAGCTTCGTCGTTGGTGCGTTTCTCAATTCCTCCTGGGGCTTTGCCCTGGCTGCCGTGCTCTCGGTGCCCCTGGGCCTGATGGGCCTGCAATGGCAACAGCGCGGGATCAAGCGCCTGCTGCGTCTGGCCGAGCAAACCACCTCCGATCCGTTGATCGCCCGGATGTACACCGACAGTCGAGGCGTCCAGGCGCGCCTGGAGATGTCGATCCTCAGCCAGGAAGCTCGCCTGAAAACCTGCCTGACCCGGTTGCAGGACACTGCCGAACACCTCAACGAGCAGGCGCGGCAGTCGAATTCGCTGGCCCATAACAGCTCCAGTGGGCTGGAACGCCAGCGAGTGGAGACCGAACAGGTGGCCACCGCCGTCAACGAGATGGCCGCGACGACCCAGGAAGTCGCCAGCCACGTGCAACGCACCGCCGACGCCACCCAGGAAGCCAATCGCCTGACCAGTCGTGGACGCGACATCGCCGGGGAAACCCGTGAAGCCATCGAACGTTTGTCGGTGGTAGTGGGCGAGACCGGGCAGACCGTGACCCAGCTGGCCAAGGACAGCGACGAGATCGGTGGCGTGGTGGACGTGATCAAAGGCATTGCCGACCAGACCAACCTGCTGGCCCTCAACGCCGCCATCGAAGCGGCCCGCGCCGGTGAGATGGGTCGCGGCTTTGCCGTGGTGGCGGACGAAGTGCGCCAACTGGCGCAACGTACCAGTGAGTCCACCGGGCAGATCCACGCCCTGATCGCCAAACTCCAGCAAACCGCTACCAATGCCGTGCAGACCATGGATGCCGGCCACCGCCAGGCTGAAGAAGGCGTGGCTCGGGTCATGGAGGCGGACGCGGCGCTGGTGGGGATCAGTGAAGCGGTGGCCAACATCACCGACATGACCACCCAGATCGCTGCCGCTACCGAAGAGCAGAGTTCGGTGGCTGAAGAGATCAGCCGCAATATCAGCAACATCTCGGAACTGGCCGACCAGACCTCGGGCCAGGCCCACAGCTCGGCGCTACTGAGCGAAGAACTGACCCGCACCGCCAATACGCAGTATTCGCTGGTGGAGCGGTTCAACCGCTGATAGAGGCCTGCCTCATGAAAAACCCGGACAGCGCAAGCTTCCGGGTTTTTTGTTGCCTGACAGGCCGCTATCGCGAGCAGGCTCGCTCCCACAGGGGGCCAAGGTTGCTCATTCAAAGGCATTCCAATTGTGGGAGCAGGCTTACTCCCTCAGAGGTCAAGGTTGCTCATTCAAAGGCATTCCAATTGTGGGAGCAGCCTTACTCCCTCAGGGGGTCAAGGTTGCTCATTCAAAGGCATTCCAATTGTGGGAGCAGGCTTACTCCCTCAGGGGGTC